>CAYRVP010000270.1:0-2074 GCA_964427845.1 uncultured Caldilineaceae bacterium | reverse complement strand
AGTGGGGAGTAGGGAGTAGGGAGTAGGGAGTGGGGAGTAGGGAGTAGGATAAAGCGCCCTACTCCCTACTCCCTACTCCCTACTGCCCACTGCCCGCTCTTGAACCAAAAAGCCGGCTGCTTTGACGCGCAGCCGGCTCTTCAGTATAGTGTGGAGGCGACGGCCGGACTCGAACCGGCGGTGGGGGTTTTGCAGACCCCTGCCTTACCACTTGGCGACGTCGCCAGAGATGCACCACGGCCCCACATGCGGCGCGGTGCGCTCCGTCCCGCAATCCTACCAACGGATGGACTGGATGTCAAACCCAAAGAGCACAGGGCGTTCACAGAATGCCGCCGGCCGGCGCGAGCCTGAAGACGAAATCCGCTACTGCGAGCGCTGCGGCATCTCGCACCTGTGGACAATTGAGGAGCAGAAGGCGGCCACAGCGCGGGCAGAGGCCGCTCCGCAGGCCGTGGCGCAGGCTGCGGCCACGCCCCCGCCCGATCTGTGCCCCGGCTGCCGCGTTCTGCTGCCGCCGCCTGCGCGCATGCGTGGCATGGTCAAATGGTACAACATCCGCAAGCGCTATGGCTTCATTGTGCGCCAGGGTGAGCCCGAGATCTTTGTGCCGGCCGCGGCGCTCCACGGCGCCCGCTTCCTGCAGACAGGCGACCTTGTCGAGTTCGCGCTGGGCGTGAACCAAGAAGGGCAGATCGCACAGGATGTGACCCTGCTGCAGCGCAACGAGGCGGTGTAGCGCCGCGCCGTGCGCCATGCTCCACACCGTTTTCTGCACCGCGCCTTTTCCCAATGTGCCCGCACAGTGATACAATTCCTCTCTTGGCGTGCTGGTATTCGTTCACCTGCTGCAGGCCCGCGTGGGGCGCAGCGGCCATCGTCAAGGAGCCTCCCCATGAGCTACACCGGCGTCATTCACACGGTCCGCATTGGTGAACTGCAGCGCGACCTGCCGCTCTTCAAGGTTGCACCCGGCGTGACCATCGCCATATTCAACATGTTGGGCGATACCGAGATGGTGGAGCACGCCGCCAAAGCGTTGGCCGCACGCATCCCCGCCGACACCGAAACACTCGTCGTGCCAGAGGTGAAGGCCGTGCCGCTGGGCCACGCGCTTTCACAGCACACGGGTCTGCCCTACGTGGTTGTGCGCAAATTCTGCAAGCCCTACATGGGCGACACGCTCCAGACCCAGGTCATCAGCATTACCACTGGCGTGCCGCAGACTCTCTACCTCGACGGCAAGGATCGCCCATTTGTCACCGGGCGCAAGGTTGTGCTGCTCGATGACGTCATCAGCACAGGTAGCACGCTGCGCGGCATGCGGCAACTCATGCAGCAGGCCAACGCCGCCATCGTCGGCGAAATGGCCGTCTTTACAGAAGGGGCCGACGGCGACTGGCCCCAGATTGTCGCCCTCGGCCACCTGCCCATCTTCCCGGACTGAGCGCGCTCTGTTCGTAGCGGCGGCTTGAGCCGCCGTTGATGCCAATCACGACGCGTACAGGAGTACGGCGGCTCAAGCCCTCTTTACGTGTCGTTTTGACAGGTACAGCATCCATGTCCATGCTTCTCGACAGAATCCAGCACGTGGCCGAGCGCTTTGACGAAATCACCGCGCTCATGGCCGACCCGGAGGTCACCTCGGACTTCACGCGCGTCCACGAACTGTCGCAGGAGCGCAACGGCATCGAGGATTTGGCCGAAGCCTACCGCCGCTATCGCGACGTGGAACGGCAGATGGAGCAGAGCCGCGCCCTGCTCGACGACAGCGACCCCGAATTGCGCGCCCTCGCCGAAATGGAGATCGAGGCGCTCGACGAGGAATTGGTCCAGATCGATCTGACCATGAAGCAGTTGCTCCTGCCTAAAGACCCCATCGATGACAAGAACGTCATCGTCGAAATTCGCGCCGGCACGGGTGGCGAGGAGGCTGCGCTCTTTGCGGGCGAACTCATGCGCATGTACATGCGCTGGGCCGAGCGCCACCGCTTCAAGGTGGAAATCCTCAGCGGCAGCGACACGGGCATTGGCGGCATCAAGGAAGTCGTCTTCGCCGTCAAGGGCAAGGGTG
>CAYRVP010000269.1:0-2224 GCA_964427845.1 uncultured Caldilineaceae bacterium | reverse complement strand
TTGTTCTTTGCGCTACCTCTGCGTCTTTGCGCCTTTGCGTCGTATCTACGCCGCGTAGACGCCATCGAATATGGTGGCCGGGTCCGGCAGGGGGGCGGCTTCGGCGCGGACGAGCGCGTCGGCCACCTCGACCTCGCAGCGCGCACCAATTTCCTCAAGCTCAATCGCGTCGGCTACACCCTCATTGGCAAGGCGATCCGCAAAGGTTCGCAGCGGGTCGCGCAATTCCCATTCAGCCAACAATGCAGCCGGCACATACTCTGCCCCATCGTGGAGGGCGTGACCGCGCATGCGCATGGTCTTGGCTTCAATCAGCGTGGGGCCGTCGCCGTTGCGCGCCCGCGCCACGGCGGCGGCGGTGACTTCGTACATTGCCTCGACATCATTGCCATCAACCGCCACGCCGGTGATGCCATAACCTGCCGCGCGCTCGGCAATATTGGGGTTGCGCATCTGCTGCGTCAACGGCGTGGAGTAGGCGTACTGGTTGTTCTCCACGATGATGATGACCGGGGCGTCTTCGAGTGCGGCGAGGTTGAGCGCCTCGTGGAACATGCCGCTGCTTGACGCGCCGTCGCCCGTGTAGGTGAGGGCCACGTGCGGCTGTTTGAGATAGGTGAAGGCCATGGCTGCGCCCACAGCCACACCCAGCGATTGGGGCAGGTGGCTGATGAAACCGGCAATCCCCAGGCTCATGTCGCCCATGCCATGCAGATTGGCATCGCGCCCGCCGGAGACTCCCTCAGCGCGGCCGAGCAGATTGGAGAAGATGCGCCGTGGCGTGATGCCACGCAGCAGGTATGCGCCGAGGTCGCGATGCATGGGCGCGATGAAGTCACCCGGGCCCAGTGCAAAGGCGCTGCCCACGCTGATGGCCTCGTGGCCGCGCTGGCTGAAACTGCCGCCAATGCCGCGCCCTTGCTGCCAGTAGGCAACCATGGCGTCGTCAAAGGCGCGTGTCAGGCGCATCCAGTAATAGAGTTCGAGGCGCTGGCTGGCGGTGAGTGTTGACATCGTGTGTCGGGTGCTGGGTGATCAGTTACCGATATTGGAGCGTTCGTTGAGGGGACGTCAGCGCGGCTGCTCAGGTTCCCGAGATGGCGAGCAGCGTCATGATCTGCGCAACGACGGCCTCCGGCACGAGGCCGGTGGTGTCAATGTGGACGGCGTCGGCGGCGGGGCGCAGCGGGGCGACGGCGCGGCCGGAATCGAGCGCGTCGCGCTGCACGATCTCGGCCAGGATTTGCGCCAGCGGTACAGCCAGACCACGCGCAGCCAGTTCGGCGTGGCGGCGGCGGGCGCGCTCGGCGGGTGATGCGTCCAGGTAAATCTTGAGGGGCGCCTCAGGCAACACCGCGGTGCCAATATCTCGCCCCACCATGACGATGCCGGGGCGCTCCGCGTCGCCCGTTGCATAGCGCAGGCCAATCTGTCGCTGCTGGCGTGTGAGCGCGGCACGCACGGCCGCATGTGCGCTTACAGCACTCACATTTTGATCCACGGCGGGCGAACGGATTTCCCAGGTTACGTCTGTGCCGTCCACAAGCACCGTGGTCGTGCGGCCGTCGACTGCCGCGCCAGGGGGCAGAATATCGATATTGAGCACTTCGGCCAGCGCACCCACGGCGGCGGCGTCGTCGGCGCCAATGCCACGCGCCGCAGCTGTCCAGGTGACGGCACGGTACATGATGCCTGTGTCAAAGAATACGTAGTTCAATTGGCGCGCAAGGGCCAGGCCGATGGTGCTCTTGCCCGACGCGGCGGGTCCGTCGATGGCGATGATTCCAGGCTGCGTACGGACGTCCACGGCAATACCTTAGGCGCTGCGTCTGTTGGCGATGGTTAAGCTGGGTATGGCGTGGGAGAGTGATCTGCGTCTCCTCTCCCACGCCTGCACTGCGGTCGTACAAATGTCCTACTCGTCATCCTCGGCGCGCGATGAGCCGGTGCTGTCGGGTTTGCGACTCGGCCTGCTGCCGGTTGGTTTGCCACCGCTTGGCTTGCTGCCGCCAGGACGGGGTGTGTAGGGACGGCTGCCGCCGCCGGGCCGGCCGGCCGCGGGGCGGCTACTACTTGGCCTGCCGCTGCTGCTGCCGGAACGTGGTGTGTAAGGCCTGCTGGAGCCGGATTGTTCGCCGCCGCTGCTGCTGCCGGAACGAGGCGTGTACGGTCTGCTTGAGCCGGAACGTTCGCCGCCGCTGCTGCTGCCGGAACGTGGTGTGTA
>CAYRVP010000268.1:0-2296 GCA_964427845.1 uncultured Caldilineaceae bacterium | reverse complement strand
CGAGCAGGTTATGGAAGGCCGGAAGGTGGGCGGTCGCTGGGGGATTGTGCGGGATGAAGGGGTGCTCTTTCGCACGAACGGGAATGCTTTCGTGCAGACCAAGCGCAAGTTGCTGGACGACTGCGCCCTGGAGTGCATTGTCAGCCTGCCGGGGGGCGCATTCGTGAATGCGGGCGCGGGTGTGAAGACAAACCTGCTCTTCTTCACGCGTGGCGGGCCCACGCAGTCGATCTGGTACTACGATCTCTCCGATATCAAAGTCGGGAAAAAGACCCCATTAACATTGGCGCACTTCGAGGATTTCTTCCGCCTCCTGCCTACGCGTGCGGATAGCGAGCACAGCTGGACTGTCGAGCGTGCCGTGATTGAGGAGCGGGGCTACGACCTCAAGGCTGTCAACGCCAACCGCAAGGTAGTCGTGGATGAGCGCACCCCCGCCCAGATTCTGGACGAGATTGAGTCCCACGGGCATGATGTAGCCGATGCCTTGGCGCGCCTGCGCGCGCTGTTGTAGGGGCGGGGCCCTGTCCCCGCCCGTTGACTTGAGCGGCCGCGGGGGGCGGCCACGGGGGACCGCCCCTACACCCCCGCCCACTCTTCCGGCGCGGCGTGGACGCGGCCCGAGATCATGCGCACAATCTCTTCGCCGCTCGACTCAATGGGCTTGTCGGTCACATCCAGCGCGGGGAATCCGCGCCGGTAGACGAAGTGGTTGTACTCGCGCAATTCTTCCACAATCGCCTCGCGGTTGGTGTATTGCCCCTCGGCCGTGCCCATGCTTTGCTGCCGCCAGCGGCGGTGCGCCAGGAGCTGAGCGGGCGCAATCTGCAGCGCGACAATGCGCCGCTTGTCCACCTCGTCCAGCGTGGCGGGGGGCTCCACAAAGGGCACAATCGGCACATTGGCCACCTTCCAGCCCAGCATGGAAAGATACATGCTTAACGGCGTCTTGCCGCAGCGTGAAGGGCCGACAATCACGATATCGGCGTTGAGCAGGTCATCCGTGTGCTTGCCGTCGTCGTGCGCCACTGTGAACTCAATTGCCTCCACGCGCCGGAAGTAGGCAATTTGCTGCTGGCGATAGAGCCCCGGCACGCCCAGCGGCTCTTGCCCCAGCTCGGCGCTGACGTGCTCGATGAGCGGCCCCGCCAGGTCAAACGCAAAGACGCCGCGCTCGCCGGCGCGCTCAATCAGAAGGCTGCGCAGCCGCTTGTTGACCAGGGTGTGGAGGATGCTGCCGCCGGCGCTTTCGGCGCTCTCAACCACGCGGTAGATATCCTCGGGCGCGCTGACGTTGGCGACAATGTAGATGGGCGATTGCACACGGAACTGTGCGAGCACCGTGCGCGCCAAGAGCTCACCTGTCGCGCCCGTGCCACCCGAAATCACGTAGATGGGGTTGCCCGCAACGGGAACATAGGTGCGCGGCGAGGGGCCGGGGAAAGTGCTCTCTGATTCCATGCCGCTCATTATAGCAGAGGTGCACAGCGGCCAACCTCGACGCTCGTGCGCACGGACGCAGAGAAAACGCAAGGAGCAAGTGAAGGCCCGACGCGTCGAGTTCCGCGCCTCAATGCACTCGGCCTGCAACGACGCATCGCTTGATGTGTGCGCATGCGAGCCTGCGCAATCACTCCGCCAGCACTGTGCTGCCTCGCGCGTGCTCGCGCAATTGCGCCAGGCGTGATGCGAGAGCCGTGCGCCTGATTGTCGCACGAAACGAATACCGCCCCAAGCGCAGTCCCGGACTGGACTGTCAATGGCCCCCGCGGCGTCTGTCCAGCGAGCGAAGGGCCATCACACCGGCGCCGAAAGGGGCGCAGCTTCAGTTCAAGAGGCGCAAAATCTATGGACAATTGGCCTGCCCTGTGCGATAATACACCGGATACTTGAGGAAAGAGGCACCATTTTCGCAATGACAGAAACCGAAGCAAAAGCAGGAACAAAGCAATACCCCAGTTATCTGGAGTGTGTGGCGCACGCGCTGCATACGTCGCCCGAGCCACTCACGCTGGAGGCGCTGATTGCCGATGTGGAACAGGCGCGGCCTGTCACCAGGGGCGGGCGCACCGCGATTCGACGCGCGATCGAAACGTTGTATCAGGCCGTACCCGTCAGCGCCATGCGCGTGGGGTGGCTACCCCATTTGCTCCGCGCCAACTCAATTCGCCACACACTCGAGGCGGACGAGGCGCGACGTGGCTTTATTCTGCTCGATGAGCTGGAACATGCCTTCTTCTTTCCCGAGTTCTTCCAGGAGAAAGTGGACGCGGAGGAGCGCACCCTGCATATCGAG
>CAYRVP010000267.1:0-2369 GCA_964427845.1 uncultured Caldilineaceae bacterium | reverse complement strand
ATGGCGCGATGGCGCGTGTCGATGCTGTGGAGCTTGCAGAAGCGCGCACTCTGCTGCCGCCTGATGCCTACTGCCTCTTCGCGGCAATGCCGGTGGACGCCCAACGCCACAGCCTCAACGTGTTGCACGCGCTGGCCAGCCAAGCGACTCAGGATGTTGACCTGGCTTCGGCCGCGCTGCTGCATGATGTGGGCAAGCTGGCCGCCGCTGCGGCAGGCGCGCCGATTCGCCTGTGGATGCGCGGGCCGCTTGTCATGGGCAATCGTTTTGCGCCACAATCCTTGCGCCGCTTTGCCCAGCGCAATCCGCGTCGCCCCTGGCGCTTTGCGGCGTGGGTCTATCGAGAACATGCAACGATTGGCGCGTTCCTGGCAATGGACGCGGGTTGTACGCAGCGCACCTGCCTGCTGATTGCGCTGCACCAGACGGCGATTCCCGCTGATGTCACTGGGGAATTTGCGGAGCAGCTGCGGGCGTTGCAGCAAATAGACGAGCAAATGTAGCGCTGAGTGCACCTCACCCCCGCTCCTCTCCATGCGGAGAGGGGAGCACAACGGCGGCGCATTTCTCCCCTCTCCGCATGGAGAGGGGCCGGGGGTGAGGTGCAGTCAGCGCTGTCGCCGCTAAGCGAAACATGGGGAGCGAGAACCATCCATGGCAAAACCATTCATTTCAATCATCGGGCTGGGCGCAACAGGCTGCGCCGTGGGGCTGGCGCTGCGCAAGGAGCCAGGCGAGTTTGAGCTGGTGGGCCACGACAAAAGCCAGGCCGCCGAATCCGAGGCGCGCAAGCTCAACGCCGTGCACCGTACAGAGTGGAACCTGCACCGCGCCGTCGAAGGCTGCAGCATGGTCATACTGGCATTGCCGTTGCCCGCCGTTGAGGAAACGCTCGCGCTGATTGCCGAAGACCTCGCACCCCAGGCGCTGGTGCTCGTGCTCAATGGCCTCCTGCAGCCGGTTGTGGAGAGCGCACAGCGCGCCCTGCCCAACCACGCCCGCTTCGTGGCCGCCCATTTGGTCACCGGCATTCATGCCCCGGCGTCACCCTCGGCCGACACCTTTGTCAAGGTGGCCTGCTGTATTGCCGCCGCGCCGCACACCGACCCCACGGCGCTGGAATTGGCCGGCGACTTCGCCGAGCGTATGGGCGCCACCGCCCACTTCATGGACCCTGTGGAGCACGACGGCGTCGCTGCCGTGGTTGAGCAGATGCCGCAAATTGCCGGTGCGGCGCTGTTGGCCATCAGCACGAAATCGCCCGGCTGGCGCGAGGCGCGACAAGTGGCGGGCGCGCGCTATGCCGCCGCCACGGAGATCGGCGGCGGCGCAGCGCAAATCGGCCGCGCCTTGTTGGCCAATCGCGAAAACGTGCGCAGGCAACTTGTGCTGATGCAGAACGAGCTTGCGCGCTGGCAGGCGCTGCTCGATGTCGACGCGCCGGAGGATGGGGGCGCACATCCGCTTCAGACCGCGCTGCAGGAACTCCTCGACGCGCGCTCGGTCTGGGCGCAGCAGGCCGCCGCGGGTGATTGGGAGACGGAGCCCTCACCCATGAGCAGCAGCGAGTCGACCGGGATGCTGCGCCAGCTCTTTCTGGGCAACATCGGCAGGCGTAAGCCGTCGACCAACTGAGATACGACGCAAAGGCGCAAAGGAACGCAAAGAACGGCAATAGCAGTAACACCTCATTGCCGTTCTCTCTTTCTTTGCTGGAATTCTTCTTTGCAATTCCTCTGCGTCTTTGAGCCTTTGCGTCGTATTTGCAGCATGTTGCTCTTCTTTGCGTTTCCTCTGCGCCAATACGTCGCATGTGTGCCATTCCTGAGCGAGCTGTGAAAGTCATCATCCAGATTCCGTGCTATAACGAGGCGCTCACGCTACCGCAGACGGTGGCGGCGTTGCCGCGCACCTTGCCGGGCGTGGAAAGCCTCGAGTATCTGGTGATTGATGACGGCAGCAGCGACGCCACGCCAGAGGTGGCGTTGGCCCTGGGCGTTAACCACGTGGTGCGGCTGGCTTCCAACGGCGGGCTGGCACGCGCCTTTGTGGCTGGTCTGGATGCCTGCATCGCGCGCGGCGCGGATATCATCGTCAATACCGACGCCGACAACCAATACTGCGCCGATGACATCGCGCTACTTGTCGCGCCCATTCTGGCCGGGCGCGCCGAACTGGTGGTGGGCGACCGCGGTGTGGCCAACCATCGCGATTTCAGCGCCACCAAGCGCTGGCTGCAGCGGGCGGGCAGTTGGGTCGTCTCACAGGCAGCCAACAGCCTCATTCCCGACGCCACCAGCGGCTTCCGCGCGTTTACTCGCGAACCTTCCCCGCGCACCGTTGTTCTCTCCAGATGCTCGTACCCCGTC
>CAYRVP010000266.1:0-2372 GCA_964427845.1 uncultured Caldilineaceae bacterium | reverse complement strand
GGCCGCACCCGGTCGGCTTGTGGCGCCGTTCAAGATTGGGGATCACGCCTTTGTGGGCCATCTCGTACTGGCGCATGTGCCCGTACCGGTTCTCGGCGTGGCCCGTAACCGTGCCGCCGCTGGCGCCGTAGAGCAGCAGCTTCAGGTGCTCAGGCTTGAGTTGGCGTACGGTACGTCCATTGAGAAGCTGTGTTTCTTGGCGACTGCGTCGAGCACGCGCGCGTACCATGTCTCGGTGGTGCTCATGCGCGAGAACGGTTGAATGGCGCCTTCGCTCAGGGTCAAATCGGCGTTGGGGATGACCAGATCGGGATCCATCTCCAGGGACGTGCCGAGGCCGGTGCAGGTGGGGCAGGCGCCGTGCGGGCTGTTGAACGAGAAGGTGCGCGGTGCGATCTCACCGACGCTGATGCCGCAGTGGACGCAGGCGAAATGTTCAGAGAAAAGGAACTCGTCGCCGTCGAGCACGCCCACCAGGGTGATGCCTGCGCCCAGCTTGAGCGCCGTCTCAACCGAGTCAGCGATGCGGGCGCGGTCGCCATCCGGCTGCCCGTTGCCGTCTGTTGGCGCGCTCACGACCAGACGGTCAATGACGACCTCGATGGTGTGCTTCTTGTTCTTATCCAGGTCAATCTGGTCGGAGATGTCGTAGAGGCGGCCGTCAACGCGCACGCGCACGTAGCCTGCCTTGCGAATGTCTTCGAAGATGGAGAGGTGCTCTCCCTTGCGGTCGCGCACAAGCGGCGCCATGATCATGATCCGGCTGCCATCGGGCAGGGCGCGCACGGCGTCTACGATCTGCTGGGCGCTCTGCTGCTGAATCTCACGCCCGCAGTTGGGGCAATGGGGGTGGCCGATGCGCGCGAAGAGGAGGCGCAGGTAGTCGTAGATTTCCGTCACTGTGCCGACGGTGGAGCGCGGGTTGCGGCTGGCGCCTTTCTGGTCAATGGAGATGGCGGGTGAGAGACCCTCGATGTAATCCACATCGGGCTTTTCCATCTGGCCGAGGAACTGGCGGGCGTAGGCTGACAGCGACTCGACATAACGCCGCTGGCCCTCAGCGTAGATGGTGTCGAAAGCCAGGCTCGATTTGCCGGAACCGGACAGCCCGGTGATGACGACTAGTTTGTCGCGTGGAATCTCCAGGTCTATGTTCTTCAGGTTGTGCTCGCGCGCACCCTTGATGATAATCTTGTCCAGGGGCATAGCTCGGAATCCTCCGTGAAAAAGAAACGCGCCCTCAGGCCAGGGGAGTGGGTAGTGGTGTGTAGAACGAACGTTCTTATCGTACCACCTCTGCCGTGGCTTGTCAAGGGCCGTTTTGTCATTGTAGCACAGGGGGCGATTTCGGTCAAGGGTATTGCATCTGGTTTTGCGGGCATGCAGCGGGAGTTAGTCTCGCCGCCACCGCCGTGCGCCGGCATAGCGTGCACCCAGGCGCAGCGGCCGGGCAACATAGTGGAGGAACGAGAGAGGCTCAGGCAACGACATGGCCGACCATTCCTGAGTGTTGGGGATGAAGAGGCGGCGCAGGCCCTCTTCGATGCGGTCGCGCCGGCGCTCGCGCAGCCGGGTGTAGTAGCCGTAGAAGCTGCGCTCGTCAGGCTCGCCGGAGCCTACCCTGCCGGCGAGCAGCGTCGTGCGCAGATCGCCGCACAGCGCCGCGAGCGTCTCATCCGCCGCAATCTCGTCGCGCAGTGCGTCCGGCGTTGGCGCATCCAGCACGCTCTTCGCCAGGGCCAGGCCAAGCAGCAGCATGCGTTTCGCTCCCTCGGCGCGGGCGACGGTGAGGAGCGAGCGCCAGGCGATGGTGGTCTGCCGCTGCGCCAACTCGGCAACGTCGCAGACATGCTTGATCTGCTTCCAGCCGTGCATAGATCCGTGAATGCAGACAGCCAGCAGCATGTCCGCTTCTGACGGCACGCGCAGCGGCTGTCCGGCAAGATTGGAGGAAACCCGACGGCGCCACAGGTCATCGAAGGGGAGGCGCAAACTGAACTGGCGGCTAACCATGCGCCAGTGCAGTTCGATCATCGTTCTGCTGCTGCCGTGGGCGAAGGCGTAGTGGTGATGGACATGGGTATAGGCGGCTTCGTGCTTGAGCGCGTCGGGCGTGAGCGCATAGCCAAGCTGCTCCATGACTTGGCGGGCGGACGGTACAGCGTTGGCGGGCACAAGGACATCGAGATCAACACAATGGCGCAAGGCCAGGTCGCCATAGGCCATCTCGGCCAGGACGGGCCCCTTGTAGGGCAAGGCGCGTAGGCCCCGCGCCTCGAGGGCGCGCACGACGCGCAGCAGGTCGCGTGTCAGCGTCAGGCTGCGCAAGCTGTTGGCGTGCTGCCATGTCTTGAGGCCGGCCAGCGCCGGGT
>CAYRVP010000265.1:0-2502 GCA_964427845.1 uncultured Caldilineaceae bacterium | reverse complement strand
GTGGATGGGCGCCCGGCGGGCACAGCGGCGTGCTTGATGCTGGGTGGGGAAACGACGGTGACGGTTGGCGACAATCCGGGCAAGGGCGGGGGCAACCAGGAGAGCGCGCTGGCGGCGGCGCTGGCGCTCGACGGCATGGATGGAAGCGCGATCCTCTCGCTCGCCACCGACGGCAGCGATGGCCCCACCGATGCCGCCGGCGGCGTTGCAGACGGGACGACCGCCGCCCGCGCCCGCGCGCTCGGCTATGACCCCCACACCGCCCTGCGCCGCCACGACGCATACCCTCCGCTTGACGCGACAAACGCACTCCTGCGCACCGGCCCCACGCGCACGAACGTGAACGACCTGCTGTTCGTGTTCGTGGAGCGAAATGACAATTGACAATTGATGATTGATAATAATGTGCGCACTAATAACCCTAGTGCGCACGCTATTATCAATCATCAATTGTCAATCATCACTTATGTATGCCTTCAACCAATAATTATGCGAAGAATCACCTCCACAATCGCTGCCGGCGGCTGGTTGACCTCCACCCAGAGCGCGTCGCGCGGCTCCTCGAGCGTGGCGAACTGGCTTGGCAGCAAGCCGGGCGGCATGAAGTGGTCGCGTCGCGCGGCGGCGCGTGCGGCCAGCGTCGCCTCGTCGCCGTGGAGGTAGATGAAACGCACGCGGTCATCCACCTGCAACTGCGCACGGTATGTCTGCTTGAGCGCCGAGCAGGCCAGGACGAGCGCCTCGTTGGCGGCAAGCGAAGATGCAAGCAGGGCGCGCAGGGTGGCCAGCCAGGGCGCGCGGTCGGCGTCGCTGAGCGGGATTCCGGCGTGCATTTTGGCAACATTGGCGGCGGGGTGGTGGGCGTCGGCATCTTCAAAGCGACAGCCCAGCCGCTCGGCCAGCAGGCGCCCGACCGTGCTCTTGCCGCTGCCGCTCACGCCCATCACAATCAAAACTCCAGGTACGGCCATCACACGCGCTCCGGGCACATTCGATCATCACTGCAAAGCGGCGCGCCCGGACTCGTGCGCGCCGCTTTGTTGCTCGATTACCTCGATGGGCCTACTGCCTAACGCGGTAACCAGCCGGCGCCCGTGCGCGAACAGACCGCTTGCTGCGCAGCCATGCCGGTGAACATCACCAAGGCTGCGCCGCGGTGTGGGTTGCACCTCGCTGGTTCGGGCAGGCCGCAAGCTTTCAGCAAATGCGCGGCAACTGCTCGCCGCTGAGCATGTCCACCACGCGCAGGCCGCCCACACGGCTGCGCAGGTAGACGCGCCCGGCGTGCTCCGCCACCACCTCGCCAATCTCCGCCGCGTCCACCCCCAGCGGGTGGGCGCGCATGGCCGCAAGCACAGCGGCCGTGGCTGCGGGCGCGACGATGGCCAGACACTTGCCCTCATTGGCGACGTAGAGCGGGTCGAAGCCCAGAATTTCGCAAGCGCCGCGCACTTCGTCGCGCACGGGAATCGTCGCCTCCTGCAGGAGCACGCCCACCCGCGCCGCTTCGGCAATCTCGTTGAGCGCGCTGGCCACACCGCCGCGTGTGGGGTCGCGCAGCACATGCACGTCATTGCCCCCGGCCGCCAGCATCGCCTGCACCAGCGTGTGCAGCGCTGCCGTGTCGCTGCGGATGGTGGTCTCGAAGGTCAACCCCTCGCGCACGGACATGACGGCCATACCGTGGTCGGCAATGTAGCCGGAGAGCAGCACGCGGTCGCCGGCTTGCGCACGCTGCGGCGCCACGTCAACGCCATCTGCAATCAGCCCCACGCCGCTCGTGTTGATGTAGACGCCATCACCCTTGCCCCGCTCCACCACCTTGGTGTCGCCTGTGGCAATGGGCACGCCAGCGTCGGCGGCTGCCTGCTGCAGAGATTGCGCCACGCGCCACAGGCTCTCCATGGGAAAGCCCTCCTCGAGGATGAGCCCCACCGAGAGCGCCAGCGGCTGCGCGCCGCACATGGCAAGGTCGTTGATGGTGCCGTGCACAGCCAGTTGGCCGATGTCGCCGCCGGGGAACTCGAGTGGGCGCACCACGTATGAGTCGGTGCTGAAGGCCAAACGGCCGCCGCTCTGTGCGCCTTGCGCGCCCGGGAGCGCAAGCACGGCGCCATCATGGCGGGCGTCGAGGGCTGCATTGGCGAAGGTGGGGCGCAGCATCTTCTCGAAGAGCATGTGCGAGAGGCGCCCGCCGCCCCCATGCGCCAGCAGTACGTGCGGGTAGTCGCTGATTGGGATGGGGCAGGTGGAAGCGGGGAATGCGGTCATGGCGTCTTTGGTTGCTGGTGGGATGGATGATTGGGTGATTGGTGGACCGGGTGGACTGAGTGGACTGAGTGGACTGAGTGGCCTGGTGGACTGGGGCACGATCAGGCCACCAGCCCACTCAGTCCACTCAGTCCACCCGGTCCACCCGGTCAACGAGTCACTCTGTCGCTGGCTCATGCGCGCGAAACTGGTAGTACGCCGCGCAAGCGCCCTCGGAGGAGACCATGGGCG
>CAYRVP010000264.1:0-2572 GCA_964427845.1 uncultured Caldilineaceae bacterium | reverse complement strand
AACGCGGGACTCGAGCCTTCAGGCGGACACATGGTGCATCTCGTCCGGCTAAAGCCTCCACTCCTTGTATGCAGAGGGCCTCACCGGGAATAAACCTACAGAGACACAATGCCCGACCTACGGCTGCTACGGCTGCTGCTTGTGAAACATTGCACACACGCCCACCTCCTAAAGTGACACAATGCCCGACCTACGGCTGCTACGGCTGCTGCCGCGGCAAGGAGTCACATGCCTTCTCGTTCATCGTATGACGCGGTTATCGTCGGCTCCGGCCCCAACGGCCTGGCCGCGGCCATAACATTGGCCCAGGCGGGGCGTTCGGTGCTCGTGCTCGAAGCTCAGGACACGGTGGGCGGCGGCACGCGCTCGGCCGAGCTAACGCGGCCAGGCTTCGTACACGACATCTGCTCGGCGATTCATCCCCTGACGCTCGCCTCGCCCTTCTTTCGCACCCTGCCGCTCGACAAGTTCGACCTCGAGTGGATCAACCCGCCGGCTGCCTTCGCCCATCCGCTCGATGATGGCACAGTCGTCGTGCTCGAGCGCTCCGTTGCTGCCACGGCTGAGGCGCTGGGCGCCGATGGCCCCGCCTATCGCCACTTGATGGCGCCTCTTGTGAACAGCGCCGACGGCCTGCTGCACGATCTCCTGGGGCCGCTGCCCCTGCCGCCGCGCCACCCCCTGACGCTGCTGCGCTTCGGCCTGCGGGCGTTGCCATCTGCGTCTCTGCTTGCCCACGGCCTGTTCAGGGGCGAACGCGCGCGCGCCCTCTTCGCCGGCATGGCGGCGCACGCCATGCTGCCGCTCGAAGCGATCGCCACGGCGTCGTTCGGCGTCGTGCTCGGGGTCACCGCACATGCCTTCGGCTGGCCGATGCCGCGCGGCGGAGCGCAATCAATCGCCGCGGCGCTGGCAGCGTATTTGCGCTCGTTGGGGGGAGAGATCGTCACGGGAGCGCCTGTCGCCAGCCTGAGCGACCTGCCCGCGCAGCGCGCCGCCATCTTTGACCTCACCCCGCGCCAACTGCTGCGCATCGCCGGCGACCGCCTACCCGCTTCCTACAGGCGTAACCTGGAACGCTACCGCTACGGCCCGGGGGTCTTCAAGGTTGACTGGGCGCTGGATGGCCCGATTCCCTGGCGAGCGCAGGAGTGCAATCGCGCCGCCACCGTTCACCTCGGCGGAACGCTGGCCGAGATCGCCGCGTCCGAACGCGCCGTGGCGCGCGGCGCTGCCAGCGACCGGCCCTACGTGCTGCTCGAGCACCGCGGCCTGTCCGACCCCACGCGGGCGCCCGGCGGCAAGGCGACGGTATGGGCGTATTGCCACGTGCCCAATGGCTCGACGGAAGATATGACCGGGCGCATCGAGCGGCAGATCGAGCGCTTCGCCCCGGGCTTTGGCGAGCGCATCATCGCCCGCAGCGTCATGCCTCCGGCGGCGATGGAGCAGCACAACGCCAACTACATCGGCGGCGATATCAACGGCGGCATTCAGGACCTGGGGCAGATCTACACGCGGCCGGTCGCCAGCCTGACGCCCTATCGCACACCGGCCAGTGGCATCTACATCTGCTCGTCGTCTACCCCACCGGGCGGCGGCGTGCACGGCATGTGCGGCTACTTCGCCGCCCGCGCCGCCTTACGCGACCTACAGTAGCAGCATCCTAAACTGCTCGCATGATGGCACCAGCACACGTGCTCATAGGCATCCGCAGATGACGCAGATTCACGCAGATGACGTGCCGTAGGCCAGCGCAGATATGGTAGCCCATCGTGGCCCTTTCTGCGGAAATCTGCGTCATCTGCGGATCGTCCGGCGCATTATGAGTTTGCCTCACCCGCACATGGGGCGCACATGGTAACAACCGACCCGCCGGCCAACCCACATCTCGGTCACACGGTCATCCGTCTTGAGACGACTACATCCACCAACGACGTCGCTCGCGCTCTGGCGCAGCGTGGGGCAAGCGACGGCACGCTCGTGATTGCTGAGCAGCAAACGTCCGGGCGCGGGCGGCGCGGGCGGGTCTGGCAGTCTTCACCCGGCGACTGCCTCCTCATCTCCCTCATCCTGCGCCCGCCCCTCTCGCCCGGGCAGGCAGCCCGCCTGACCATGCTGGCAGCCATAGCTGTCGCCCGCGCCGTGCGCGCCTGCGGTGCGTCCGCCGTCATCAAGTGGCCGAACGATGTGCTCATCAACGGGCGCAAGGTGGCCGGCATTCTGACGGAGACAGATATCCAAGCGGAGTTTCTGCGCTACGCAGTCGTCGGCATTGGCGTCAATGTCAACGTCGCAAGCGAGGACCTGCCCGCGCTGGCGGAGCGTGCCACAAGCTTACTGGACGCGACGGGGCGCGTGATTGAGGTCGCCCACGTTCTGCATCTGCTGCTAGCTGAGATGGAGTCGCGCTATGTGGCGATGGGGCAAGATGGCGGCCAGGCAGTCTTCGAGGAGTGGCGCGCGCTGCTTGAGACCATCGGGCGCGTCGTACAGGTGCAGACACCGGATGAGACCATCAGCGGCTACGCTGAGGGCGTGGACGCCTCGGGCGCGCTGCTCGTGCGCCGGG
>CAYRVP010000263.1:0-2702 GCA_964427845.1 uncultured Caldilineaceae bacterium | reverse complement strand
GGTCAGATAGTACATTCTTGCTTATCTATCTGTCCACTAAACCCAGGCAAGACCACGTCCTTGCGCACCTCGCGCCCTTGCGTTGAAACTGCTAACTCTATCGCGGTATCACATTGTACTCTGCTCGGCGGCGAGGAGGGCGAGGGCGGTGGCCCACTCGGCGGGCGTGTTGGCGTTGACAAAGGAGTGGAGAGCGGGGTCACTCTGCCGCAGCAAGTCCTCGTCCACAGAACAGACGCGCACATCGGGCAGAAAGGAGATGGCGCGCCGCTCGCCGCGCGCCAGGCGGGCTTCAATCGCCGGCAGGCAGCGACGGTGGTAGAGCGCGTGCAGCGGCTCTTCGTATCCGCCCACCACAGGCATTATCACATCCCACAAGTCGCCCTCATCTTCAGTGCGCGCGTTGGCCAGACTGATCAGCGCTGCGCACAAGCGCGCACTGACCAGGGGCAGATCACAGGCCATCACCAGCGCCCAGCCGTCACCCGGCAGCGCATGCAGCCCCGTGGCAATGCCGCCCAGCGTCCCGGCATCGGGGTAGCGGTCGGCCACAAAGCGGGGAGGCGGCGCGAGGTCTATCTGCGTGGCCACGTCGGCATCGTTGACCACGATGATGACCGGCTCGGCCACCAGCGGGCGCAGCCGCTCCACCATGTGTACGAGCAGCGGCGTGTTGCTGGGCGGCACGGGCAGGAGCGCCTTGGTGCGCCCCATGCGACGGCTTTGGCCGCCGGCGTTCATCACGAGCGTAGTCTTGCGCAGCGCGTTTGGCATGCGCCACTTAATACACCAGGCCGGGGTCTGTGTCAATGCAGGCGCAGAGGCTCTGTCCTGCAACAGGGTGCGCAGGCATGTTTGACAGGGGATGGGCGGCGGCATATACTGCAGGTGTTGCGTGTAGCAACGATGCCGACATCGCATATCCGGGCCGTGCGAGCAGCGGAAGCACGCACCTTGCGCCGAGCCTACGCACACTCCAGGAGCCGTACCATGTCAGACGCACCCACAACGACGCCTCCCGCCGCAGCGCCTACCGACAAGAAATCAGCCCCTGCCGCAGCGCGCAACGGTGCGGCCGCCGAGCCGCAGGCCGCGCCGGAAGTGCGGAGCACGCCCTCGCTGCGCGCCGACAGCAGTGTAACCGACGCGATTGCAGGATTCGACGAGTACATGCTGCGCAAGGGTTTCAGCGAAAACACGATCAAGGCCTTTGACAACGACCTGAAGATTATCTCGGGCTTCCTGGGGGCAGACACGAAACTCGCCCAGGTGGGCACCTCCGACCTCGAGAGCTTTCTCCACTGGCTGCAATATGAGCGTGGCAAGCCCTGCAGTGCCAAGACGCTGGCGCGCCGCATCACCACCCTCAAGGTCTTCTTTGGCTGGCTGCACGGCGTGGGCGTCATCGGCACGGACCCGGCCGAGCCCGTGGTGCAGCAGCCCGCGCGCCCACCGCTGCCCATGATTCTGCGCGACGACGAGATCAACCGTCTGCTCAGCGTCTCACGCGATATGTTGTGGGACAGGCAGAAGCCCGACGCCCGCCCCTATCTGCTGGTGAGCTTGCTGGTGCAGACGGGGATGAAGAAGGCCGAGGTCGCCCGCTTGCTGCTGACCGACATGGACGCCACGCAGCCCAACGCGCCCGAAGTGACGATCCGCTACAGCGACGAGGCACACGCGCACAAGAACCGCACGCTGGGGCTGCACCCAAGCATCCTCCCCGTACTCAACCAGTACACAGAGCAGTACAAGCCCAAGGAGTTCCTCTTCGACTGCACGCCGCGCAACCTGGAGTATGTGCTGCAGGAAGTTGGTGACCGTGCGGGCATCAAGCGCTTGCAGGTGGGCTTCGAGTCGCTGCGCTGGACGGCGGCCGTGCGCGATTTCCGCATGGGCATGCCCGAGGAGCGGCTGCGTCAGAAGATGGGCTTGAGCAAGATTTCGTGGCGCGAGACGCGCGAGAAGGTCCACAAGCTCGCGGGGCACTAACAGATACTGATAATTGATGATTGATGACTGTGCGCGTCACTCGCGGTGACGCGCACAGTTGTCAGTCATCAATCATCAGTCATCAATTACCTGTTTCTGTTAATGCCCCGCGTTACGAACTACGGCCCCGTAATCACCGGCAGCAGGGCGCGGAAGGTGCTCTGGTACTGCACGTTGGCATCAACGTAGCCACTGCTCCAGCCCCCCATAAGGAATAGCTTGCCGTCGAGGCTGGCAGCGCCGAGGTGGCGCCAACTGCCCGAGAGCGGCGACGGGAAATTGCTCCAGACCTCGATCGCAGGGTCGAAGCGCTCGTGCGTGGTCAAAGTGTCGAGCCAGCCGCCCCCCAGCGCCACAATCGCGACGCCGTCGTAGACGAGGCTGAATCCGCTGCGTGCGTCGGCCATGGGAGGCAGTGCGCGCCAGCGTTGGTTTGCTGGGTGATATGCGTCGACGCGCGCCAGCTCGCGCTGGCCGTCAAAGCCGCCCACAACAAAGAGTTCGCCATTCACCACCACCGCACCCAGGAAGGCGCGCGGCGCGGCCATGTGGCCCGCCAGCGTCCACTCGCCAGGGCGCACGCCCGCCGGCGCAGGCGTGTAGGCCCAGCTTTCATGGCCCATGGCCGTGCCGACCCACCCGCCCACGACATAGGGCGAAGTCTCATCGGCCGCCGACGCCGCACCGGCAGCCGGCCCGGGACACCCGCC
>CAYRVP010000262.1:0-2828 GCA_964427845.1 uncultured Caldilineaceae bacterium | reverse complement strand
GGGGGGCTGGTGGGCCACGTTTGGCAACGGTGTTCGCGGCGGTAGAAGCCCATGTGGTTCTGTGGAAAGGGAACTTCGGGGCGGGCCGGGTGGGGCACCATCTTGTGCACGCAGTGGCCGGTCTCGGGTTCCGGATCGGGCAAAAAGCCGGCATCGACGCCACGATTGATGGGCCGCCACGATGCGCCGCCGTCCTCGGAGCGATAGGCGCCCCCCGCCGAGATGGCAACGTACATACGGTTGGGGTCGGTGGGATCCACGATAATGGTGTGGAGAATGAGGCCGCCACCGCCCGGCAGCCACGTGTCGGTAGCGATGCGGCTGTTGAGGCCGTCGACGCCCTGCCAGTGTGCGCCTTCGTCGCTGGAGCGGAAGAGCCCTGCCTGTCCTGTACCTGCCCACACCTCGCCGGGGCGCTGGGCATGGCCCGGCTGCACCTGCCAGATTTCGCGCACGCGCCGTTCTTCATCGGCGGGGAAGTCCAGCCCCTCGTTGAAATGCTCCCAGGTGAGGCCGCCGTCGCGCGAGCGCTGCACCAGCCCGCCGAAGACATCGCTGCTGACTGCAGCATAAAGTGTGTTGGCGCGCGGGTCGTAACTCATGGCGCGCGTACTCCAGCCCAGATGGTGCTCGGAGCGCTGCCACGTGCGCCGCTCGTCATTGCTCCAGAACAGGAAAGTACCCTTGCGCGTGCCCACCATCACCAGGACATCACCCGGTCCCGGCGCGGCTGTTGCTGCACTCTGCTGATCGTCGGCCATTGCAGAATCCTTTCGTAGCTTGCGTTGCCATCAAGATGCGCTGCCGGTGGGAGTTTGCAGTTTAGCACAAGTGTTCGTAGAATACAACCATCGATTCTACGCTCGATCCCCCATTTGCGCCATACCCGATTGGAGGGTCTATGCCGCCGGCTATGCTTTCGCTTACGCTCGATAAGGTGCGCCGCTACCGCATGGAGCGGTCGGGCCTGCTCACACCTTTCGACACACTTGAAGAGGCCGCCTCGGCGCTGGTGGGTGTGCAAGCGCAGATACTGCCCGCCGCCGGGCTGGCGCTCTGGAACCGCACGCGCAAGCTGGACAATGCGCGCTTTGAAGAGGCCATTTTCGCGCGTCGCACACTCGTCAAGCTGTGGGGGCAACGGGGGACGCTGCACCTCTACCCCAGCGCCGAATGGCCGCTGATCTATGGCGCACGCGCCGTCAACCAGACGTGGTGGGAGCGCCGGGCGGCGCAGGGTGTTCATGGAGCGTTGGACGCCGACTATCGCCACAAGGTGGAGGCCGTTGCCGAGGCGCTGCGCACGCGCGACAGCATGGGGCGCACAGGGCTGCGCGCGCTCGAACTCGCACTGCATGACGACTTCTACTCAGGCTGGGGTGGCATCTTTGCCGACGTAGTGCGGCTGGGCTACGCCTGCCACGCCGCGCGCATTGGCGGCGAGGGGCACTTTGCGCACCGCGAGCGCTGGCTGCCTGACCTCGAGTGGAATCCGCCCGAACCCATGGCGGCCAACCTGGAGTTGGTCCGCCGCTACCTGCGCACCTACGGCCCGGCCACAGCCAGTGACCTGGGCTACTGGCGCGGTGAATACGTGGGGCCCGTACGTGCATGGCTGGACGCACTGGGCGCGGAGGTTGCACCTGTGCAGGTGGATGGCGAGGACGCACTCATTCTTGCCGATGATTTTCCCGCCTTCGAAGCCCTGGCGGCCATCCCCAAGGCGGCCGACGGCCTGCCCGTGCGCATGCTCTACCGCTTTGACCCGCTGCTGCTCGCCCACCGCGCGCGCAGTTGGGTGGTGGATGAGGCGTATCACAAGCGCGTGGCGCGGCCCGCCGGCCACGTCGAAGGGGTGGTGCTCCACCGCGGCAAAGCCGTGGCTACCTGGCGCTATGACCGTGTGCCGGCCGGGCTGCTGATTACTGTGAGCCCTTTCAAGCCATTGTCCAGGGTTGTGCGCGAGCGCATCGCGCGACAGGCCGAGGGCATTGCGCGCTTCTTTGCGCTGCCGCTGGCGGATGTGTACATGGAAGAGAAATAGTCGGGGGCGCGACAGATTTCTGTTTTGGTGGAGCCGTGCTTGCCTTGCATGCGTTAGGAGTGTGCACAGCAGTCCCGTGTAGACGCGACAGGAGACGCCCCTATGGAAAGCGCCAGTACCCCCTTTGACTGGCAGCGCATGTTTGTCGGCGACACACCTCTGCTCTATCTGGCTGAGGTGGCGTTTCGCACCCTCTTCATGTACATGTACGCCTTGCTGGCCGCGCGCATCATTGGCAAGCGGGGCATGTCCAACCTCACGCCCTTTGAATGGATCGTCGTCATCATGATCGCGACGGCCGCGGGCGACCCCACAATTTACCCCTCGGTGCCCCTGTTGCATGGCATGGTCGTCATTACTGTCGTCATTGGGCTGGATCGTGTTCTGGCAATCGTCTTGCGTCGCTTGCCACGGTTGGGGAGCTTCGTCAATACCGATCCCACGCTGGTCGTACACCAGGGGCGCGTGCTGAGTGAAATGCTGGACAAAGAGCACATGTCCGACGAGGAGTTCCTGATGGCGCTGCGTGTGCAGGGATTGCGCAGCACGGGCGACATCGAGCGCGCATACCTTGAACCATCCGGCGAGGTGAGCGTATTGTTGTACCCAGAAGGAAGCCATCCTGAGGGTAGCTCTACCTTGCCCGTGGAGACGACAGGCGGACGCGGCGCGGTGGACGAGAACGCCCTGGCGTCTCGCTAAGGCACGGATCTCTCTCGTTTCACGCGACCGGTCTGGTTGCGCGAAGCGCCATTTTCGGGTATGTTGGCGCGCAGCAGGGGCG
>CAYRVP010000261.1:0-2909 GCA_964427845.1 uncultured Caldilineaceae bacterium | reverse complement strand
TTCTACAAGGCCAAGGCGCGCGCGGGCATCACCAAGCGCTGTGGCATCCACGGACTGCGCCACGCCTTCGCCACGCACTTACTGGAGAGCGGCGTGGACGTGCACACCATTCAACGGCTGCTCGGGCACGGTTGCCTGTCCACGACGGCGCGCTATTTCCACGTGGCGCAAAAGGACCTGAGCCGAACGCCCTCGCCGCTGGATCTGCTCGTCCCGCCGCAGTCCCCGCAGCCGTAGTAGAGCGGCGCCGTGGAACCAGGCGCGCACCCGGCGCCGGGTGTCGACTGCGCCTGTGCGCACGCCCCGCTGGCGCCGCGCCGGCGCTTACAACTGGCCGATATCCTGCGCACGGCCGGCGCGGCGTACTGCGCCTCGCACCGGTTGCGCCCGGAGCAGCACCGGGTGCTTCGTGCCATCGTGGCCTGTCGCACTGCGGAACTGGGAGCGCAATGTTTCCGTTGCGAGCACTGCGGCGAGATCACGCGCCGCTATCGCTCCTGCGGCAACCGGCACTGTCCCAAGTGTCAGACCCTGCCCAAGGAACGCTGGCTCGCCGCACGGCGTGCCGAACTGTTGCCGGTGCCGTATTTCCACGTGGTGTTCACCTTGCCGCACACCCTCAACGAGCTCGCCCTGGCCAATGCGCGCTGGTTCTACGAGCAGCTGTTCGCCGCCAGCTCGGCCACGCTGCTGGAGTTCGGCGCCAATGCGCGTTGGCTGGGTGGGGAACCGGCGGCGACACTGCTGTTGCACACCTGGGATCAGCGCCTGGGTCTGCACCTGCACGTGCATGCACTGGTGAGCGGCGCCGGTCTGAGCCCCGATGCACAACGCATGCTGCGCACACGCCGCGGCTTCCTGTTCCCGGTGCAGGCGCTCTCGACGGTGTTTCGCGGCAAGTTCCTCTACGCCTTGAAGCAGGCCTTCGAGCGCGACATCCTGAAGCTTCCGGGCGAACTCATGTCGCTCGCCGATTCCGTCGAGCGCGTTCGGCTCTTGCGGATCCTGCGCGGCTCGCCCTGGGTGGTCTACGCCAAGCGGCCCTGCGCCGGACCGCAGCAGGTCCTGGAGTACCTCGGGCGCTACACCCATCGCGTAGCCCTGTCCAACGAGCGCCTACTGGACTTCGGCGAGTCCGGCGTCTGCTTTAGCTTTCGCGACTCCGCCCACGGCAACCGCAGAAAGACCCTGCGCCTTCCCACCGAGCAGTTCATCGGCCGCTTCCTGCTGCACGTGCTGCCCAAGGGGTTCGTGCGTATCCGCCACTACGGGCTGCTCGCCAACCGCCACAAGGCGCGCAAACTGGCCCTCGCCCGCGCCCTGCTGGACGTTACCGCCCCGGCCGTCCCGGCCCCGCAAACCGTCGCCGCATTTGTGCTGCGCGTCACCGGCATTGACCTCGCCCTGTGCCCGCACTGCCGCCGCGGGCGCCTGATCCTGGTGGCGATCGAGGCCCCGACGCCGCGACTGCGCGGTCCGCCCGCCCGGTCATGAGCGCCCACGCCCCTTGCTTTCCTCAACGTCCAGAACGTGCCTGCCTGCGGCGCCGCGCCCGCTCGCGCACGTCCCGCGCATTGACTGCGACCGGCCGCTCTGTCATCGTGTGCCCACCCCTTTGCGCGCCTGGGCACCGTACCTTCACCACACCATGTCAGCGCAGCGCCGTTTCGATTCGCCCCGCGCAGGACGCACCCCACCGCGTCCCCGCCTTCCAATTTCCATAGCCCCGCGCCACCGCGCAAACGGTTCAGTCCAACCGATTTTATCCGCCATGCTGACGCACGACGGATAAAATCCTATTCGTTAGGCGCCATAGAGACTATGAGGTAAGAGATGGGAAAGTTACAAGATTCAGAAGTACTTCGAGCTGGCGTTACAGCTAGCTACTGGAAAAGCGAGACCAGGCGGATTCGGGCAGATATAGATAAGACCGGTTCAGCCCTTGAATTGAGCTTCAAGATTGCCTCAAAAGGAGGCGGTGACACCGCGATCCTCGTGAAAGTTGGCGAGAGCGACATTCGCCAGTTGCTTAGGGATCTGGCGGGAATGCTTCCGCAGCTTGCTGACGCTCTCGCAGAATCAACTCATATCGCAGTCTCCCAACTAATACAAACCAGTAAGAAGACTTCGAATGGCAATGACGCATAACACGGCAACGCACCCAGACGCGCGGGAAGCACCGAACTATTTTTCATCATCGCAGCCGCGCGCTGGTGGTTGCGAGCGTTATGCGGCGAGATTGGCGACCGAGCGATGACGAACACTGAGCTGGTTGGGTTTACGAAGCAAGCGTCCAGGTTCTGGATGGCCATTCCTGTAGACGCACGTGCAATTCTACTGGCGAACGTCTATTGTGGACATTGTCGTGGTCCTGTCTCTATCGTCAACGTAACAGCCACGGTTAAACGCAGGGCTCTTTTGCTCAAAGGCAACTGCGCCACGTGTGGGCTGAGATCGCACGGCTTGTGGAGGGGCCAGACTCATGAGCACCCCGCAGCGCTCGCCGCATAACATGGCAGTGGTTCGGACGGGCGGAAGCATCTCACCGTTCCTACGTGCCGTGCGCGCCCGCCGCACACTTCCACGTTAGACCTCACCTGGAGACCGCATCGTGCAATTGAAGTTGAATGGATGGCAGCGTCTATGGGTCGTGGTAGCCAGTATTTACTTCGTCGTTGTGTTTGGGTTCGCAGCGGCGACCTTCCCAGACGGTGCCTCTCTCGAATCGGAAAGAGCCACACTTGCCGTTGAAGCGGCGCTCCACGCTCAAGTAAATGCCGCCCACGCGATTGGCGACGATCGAGCTGAACTTGACGCTCTACGTAATCTTAAAATGGGGGCCGCGCGAGTTCGCTCGGAGGCATACGGCGACCTGACCAATGCCGAGATTATTCAGCGCCTTCGTGCAA
>CAYRVP010000260.1:0-3010 GCA_964427845.1 uncultured Caldilineaceae bacterium | reverse complement strand
GTCAGGCCGAGTGCGGTGCCAACTTGCACGACACCTTCCCAGGTGGACTGATTGAACGAGCGGTCGTTGATGCGACCGACATGACTGACGAGGCCGATCTTGATGTCGGCGGATGCGGCGGGTGCGGCGGGTGCAACCGGAGTCACACAGGCAGCAGCCAGCATTGCCACCACCGCCATCAGGGTGACAATGCAATACAGACGTGTTGATTTACGCAAATTTACCATTCCTCCTTGAGAGTGTGCGCTTCCCGTGATTTGGCCGAAAGCGAGATTCTGATCGCACCAACCACGCAGGGGAAAGCCAATCCGGACATCAATCGACGGGTCTACATACCAGCGTTCTAGCGAGAGACACCGGGGTTGTCTCAGGATAGCGGACGCAATTACGCGGAAACAAAATGCGCGTTGGTGCTGCCGCGCGGCGCGCCGACTGGGTGGCTGCGCTACTCTTGCCGCTCCGCTACAACATTCCCCCACTCGTCCACCTGCGCCGTCCAACCCGGGGCAAGCAGCGTAGTGGTGTCATACTGGAGGATGACGGCCGGGCCGCTGAGGCGGTTGTTGGGCTGGAGCAAGGTGCGATCGTAGACAGCCGTGGCGGTCGGGCCTTCTGCTCTGAACCAAACGGGCCGCTCGCCTACGTGCGCCGCCGCGGCGCTTGCGCCGCCGGGCGAGAGCGCAGGCAGCTTGGCCTCGGCGCCGGGGGCCTCGGCGCGCAGGCGCAGCGTCACCACCTCCACAATTTCGCTGCGTGTGGCGTAGCCGTAGCGCTGGGCGTGGAGGGTATGGAAAGCTTCCACCGCGTCCGCAAGCGCGACTTGCGCGCCCGCATCGATAGTCAGCGCCACACCCAGTTCGTAGCTTTGGCCACGATAGCGCATATCCAGCGTAGCGGCCAACGCAGGGTTGTCGATGCCCTCTGCAGCGAGCACGGTGCGTACACGCGCGCCGAGCGTGCCCAAAGCCGCATGCAACGGCGCGGGGTCCCGCGCCAGGTCAGCGGCTGTATGCAGAATCGACTGCGAGGCTTCGGTGGCAACGCCGGCAACAAGCATGCCGTAGGCGCTGAGCACGCCGGGAAAGGGGGGCGTGAGGATACGCCGCACGCCCAGTGCGTCGGCAAGGTCGCAGGCGTGGAGTGGCCCCGCCCCGCCAAAGGGGAGCAGCGTGAATGTGCGCGGATTATGGCCGCGCTCCACAGAGACGCGGCGCAGCGCCCGCTCCATGGTCGCATTGGCCACGCGCAGCACGCCCAGCGCGGCTGCTTCGGCGCTCATCCCCAGCGACGCGCCCAGTCGCATCAGCACAGTGCGCGCCGCAGCCTCATCAAGCGTCACGTCACCCGTTCCTCCCAAAAAGCCCTGAGGCGGCAGCCGCCCAAGCAGCACATTGGCGTCGGTCACCGTGGGCTCGGCGCCTCCGCGCCCGTAGGCCGCGGGGCCGGGCAGCGCGCCTGCACTGCGCGGCCCCACGCGCAGCGCGCCGCCGCCATCCACAAAGGCAACGCTGCCACCCCCCGCGCCCACCGTGTGGATGTCGATGACGGGCAGGCGCAGCGGCAGATCGCCAATCTGGCTTTCGGCGGTGGTGGGAATGGCCCCGTTGCAGAGGGCGACATCTGTGCTCGTGCCGCCCATGTCGAAGGTGATGAGTTGTACAGGCACAGTGGGCTGCGCCTGCTGCGCCACGGCGAATGCGCCCACCACACCACCGGCCGGTCCGCTGAGCACGAGGCGCGCCGGTTCGCGCGCCGCCTGCACCAGCCCAATCGCGCCGCCGTTGGACTGCATGATGCGGACGGCAGGCGCACGGCCCCCGCTGCCCAGCGAGCGCTGCAACCGCTCAAGGTAGCGCGCCACCAGGGGTTGCACGTAGGCGTTGATGACTGTGGTGGCCGTGCGCTCATACTCGCGATACTCGGGCAGAATCGCGCTGCTGAGTGAAATTGGCAGGTCGGGCAGCCTGTTGCGCAGGATGTCGGCCGCGCGCTGCTCGTGCGTCGGGTTGCGGAAGGAAAAGAGGAAGACGATGGCCAGGCTTTCCACGGCGGCGTCGGGGTGCGCGGCACTTTCTGCGGCCAGCCTGTTGGCCAGCGCCATCACGGCCGCCTCATCCAGCGGCGTGACGACGTTGCCATCGGCGTCAAGCCGCTCGGCAACCTCAAGGCGGTGCGCCGCGTCCACCAGCGCCGTCGGTCGCTCCTGGTGCAGGCGATAGAGGAAGGGGCGGTCCTGCCGTCCAATTGTGAGCACGTCGCCAAAGCCGGCCGATGTGAGAAGCGCCGTGCGTGCGCCGCGACGCTCAAGCAGCGCGTTGGTGGCAACCGTCATCCCGTGCACAATCTGGGGTGCGGCGTCGGCCGAGAGGCCCAGTTCTTCGAGACCTGCGACAATCGCGCGGCTCTGATCCCAGGGCGTGGTGGAGAGTTTGAAGATGCGCAGCGCGCCCTTGTGCAGCAGCACAAAGTCGGTGAAGGTGCCACCCACATCGATGCCGACGAGGAGACGCGGCGTCTGCCCGTCCGTCTGGAATTGGCGCACTGAATCGCGCATTGCCAAATTGGTTGCCTCACGAACTGGAGTTGGGGTACAATAGTCAGGAAGTTGTCTCACCCGCAGCACAATCAGGAAACGCAGAAGACGCAGCGTCGCAGTGCAGGCAGCCGCCCCATGGTCCTGCGTTTGTGGGGCATCCTCGCAACAACACACAACCTGGCCAGACCATCTTACACATTATCAAGGAGGAGTAGAAAACATGCGCAAGCAAACGCGTTTGTACGGCTTTATCGCCATAATGGCGGTGGTCGCAATGTTGGTTGTCGCCTGTGTGGCGCCCGCGGCCCCGGCTGCGCCTGCCGCTGACACAACAGCCGCACCGGCGGCCGAGGCAGCCGCCCCTGCCGACGTCAAGATCGGCCTCGTCACCGACGTGGGTCGCATCAACGACCGCTCGTTCAACCAGTCCACCTGGGAAGGCGTTGTACAAGCCGCCGCCGCACTTGGCCTGGT
>CAYRVP010000259.1:0-3080 GCA_964427845.1 uncultured Caldilineaceae bacterium | reverse complement strand
CGGCGTGGCCGGTTCGGACGCCTGAAGGTACATCGCCGCGCAGGCGCGCAGCCAGGCTTCGTTGAGATAGTCGCGCGGGGCGTTGCTGTGGATGGAATCGCTGCGAAAGGCAAGATCCACCCAGGGCGAGAGGAGCAGCGCCCCTGCAGGGAGCGGCAGACCGGCGTTGCGCAGAGCCACCATCAGCGCCACGGTCAGCCCACCGCCTGCCGAATCGCCCGCAACGAAAATTGTCTCGGGCGCGACGCCCTGCGCAAGCAGCCACCAGTAGGCAGCCCACGCGTCGACCACCGCGGCCGGGTAGGGCGCCTCGGGCGCAAGCCGATAATCGAGAGCGAGCACCTGGGCGGGTGTGGTATCGGCCAACCGCCTGAGCAACCCCATGTGCGTGCGCGGCGAGCCGCATACATAGCCCCCGCCATGCAGATAGAGGATGGTCGTCGCGGTCGCCTGGCCGTGTGGGCGCACCCAAACGGCAGGCGCGCCACCGGCGACAACCTGTTCCACGTCCGCACCGCGCGCGCTTGTATATGCAGTGACTGCCGTCAGCGCGTCCAGTGCGTCGCGCAGCGGCTCGGGTGAAACGTCAAGGCTGGGTATGCTCCGGGCCACCATGCCCACCACAACATCGTAGCTGCGCGTGTGCGGCCGGTGCTGGTGCGCCGGGTGGACGACAATCTCGAGTGCGGCGCGCGCCGCCATGCGATTCAACCGGAGCGCTGTGCGCGCTGCCGATATGGGCGCCGTAGGCAAGTGGGCTTTCATCGTCTGTGTGTCAATCCGCGCGCCGCTGTCTTCAAGCTTCAGTCCCCAATCTTCAATCCTCAAAGATCGCCACGGCGCGCGCCCAGCCGGCGCTGCCCTTGTGCAGCTTGACGGGGAAGCAGGCGAGCTTGAAGCCGAAGGCGCGCGGCAGTGTATCGAGATTGGCGAGCCGCTCGATATGGCAATATTCGAGTTCCTTGCTGACACGGTGTGCTTCCCAAATGACGCGCGCATCGCCCGTCTGTGCGTAGCGCTGGCGCATGGCCCAGAAGGGCTGGTCCCAGCCCCAGGCGTCAATACCCATTACGCGGATGCCTTGCTCGATGAGCCAGCGCGTGGCGGCAGCGCTCATGCCCACGCCGGCGAGGATATACTCGGCGCTGCCCCAAAACTTGTCGGCGCCGGTATGGATGAGCACGATGTCCAGGGGCTTGAGCGTGTAGTCGAGATGGGCGAGCGCCGCTCTTATATCGTCTTCGCTCACAAGGCCGCCGCGCTCAAGGTGGCGCAGGTCAAGCACGACGGCGTCGGCAAAGAACCATTCCACCGGCAACTCGTCAATGGTGCGCGCAGGCGCGCCGCCCGACGTGGGGTAGCTGTGCCAGGGCGCATCCACGTGTGTGCCCGAATGGGGGCTGCCCGAGAACTCGTCTTCGGCCCCGCCATAGCCGCCCATCAGATCGGATGCGCGCGCGCCAAAGTAGGCGGCCATGCCGGCTGCGGTCTCCTCGTGGGAGAAATGGTCAAGGCGCAGGGGCTGATTCTCGCTGGGCGTTTCCTGCAGGGGAACACTCAGATCGTAGAAGCGCATGTGGGAACCTGGCATTTCAGTAGGCGTGGCGGACCAAGGCACAGATACGACGCTAAGTCGCAAAGGCGCAAAGGAAACGCAAAGGCAAGCATAAGCAAGCAATAGCAAGAGAGTCGAATTGCTGATTCACATTTCGCAGCATGTCTGCGCTTCGTAGCGGAAGGCCTCCCGGACTTGGTTTTGGCACACCACAAATGGGCAATCCAGGAAAGATGAAGGACAGGAGGGCCCCCGCTACGAACCGAGGATGTGCAGCACACCGCGAACCGGAGGTCGCATATCTGGGCTGTCTGTCAATCTGCTGTTCTTTGCGCTTCCGTTGCGGCTTTGCGCCTCTGCGTCGAGGTTCAGTCTCAGTTGCCCCAAACGTGCGCGAACTTGTCCTTCTCCATCAGGTCAAAGAGGGGAATCTGCGTGGTGAAGGGATACTCACCTGTGAAGCAGGCATTGCAGTAGCCGTCATCGGCCTTGAGCGCCTTCATCATGCCGTCAATCGAGAGATAGGCCAGCGAATCGGCGCCTATATGTGTGCGTATTTCGTCCACGCTCTTGTGCGCGGCAATCAACTCGGCGCGGCTGGCCATGTCCACGCCCATGAAGCAGGGCCACATGATGGGCGGGCAGGCCACGCGCACGTGCACCTCGGTTGCGCCCGCCTTGCGCAACATGGCGACAAGCGGTCCGGAGGTGTTGCCGCGCACAATTGAGTCATCCACCAGCACCACGCGACGGCCGCGCAGGTTTTCGGACAGCGGGTTGAATTTCATGGCAACGCCGACCTTGCGCAACTGGTCGGTGGGTTCAATAAAGGTGCGGCCAATGTAGCGACTCTTGATCAGCCCTTCGCTGTAGGGGATGCCGCTGCGCAGCGCATAGCCAATTGCATGGGGCGTGCCGGAGTCGGGCACGGGTACGACGATGTCGGCGTCAGCGGGGGCCTCCTTGGCCAACTGTTTGCCGAGCCGCTGGCGGACTGTGTGAACGAGCCGCCCGTTGTGCACGCTGTCGGGGCGCGAAAAGTAGATTTGCTCAAAGGTGCAGAAGGCAAGCTTCTGCGGCGGCGCACCCTGCACAATCTCGACGCCGTTGGCGTCGATACGCACGATTTCGCCAGGCTTGATCTCCTGCACCATTTCGGCGTTGATAGTGGAAAACGCGCACGATTCGGAGGCGAGCACGTAGCCGCCCTCGAGCTTGCCCAGCACGAGGGGGCGCAATCCCCACGGGTCGCGCACGCCATACACCGCGTTGCGCGTGAGGATTACAAGGCTGTAGGCCCCTTCGGCGCGCGCCATCATGATGCGGATGCGCGTCCACCAGTCGCCGCCCGCGCCCGCCAGCATGTGGATGATTACTTCGCTGTCGGTTGAAGTCTGCAGCCGCACGCCACGCTCGAGCAGCTCGCGCCGCAACGGGGGTGCGTTGATGAGATTGCCGTTGTTGCCGAGCGCCAACGGCCCTTCGAGGGTCCCCAGTGTGTAGCGCTGCGTATTGCGCATGCTGG
>CAYRVP010000258.1:0-3081 GCA_964427845.1 uncultured Caldilineaceae bacterium | reverse complement strand
ACTGCTCGATGCCCAGCACCTCCCCACCGGCGCGCCGCGCAAGCCAGTAGAGTGCGGCGCTGCCCGCTCCGCCGCAGCCAATCACAATGGTGGGATAGTGTGTGCGCAGTGTCATACTGTCGCCCCTCCATCACCTTCTGCCAACCGGGTTGAGCGCACCCCACCGCCGCCCGGTGGCGCGGCTGCGGCCGCGCGCGTGTTGATGTGCCCGTCACGGTGCGCACCCACCGCCTGGCGCGGGAAGAGCCCGGCGCGATGCACAATTTCGGCCACGGTCTCCTCCTGGCGATATGCCATGATGTGCACGCCGGCAACGCCTGCAATCTCGCGCACCTGCTGGATGATTTCAATGCAAATGCGCTTGCCTTCCTCTGCCTTCTGCTTGGGGGCAACCCCCGCCAGACGCTTCACAACCGCGTCCGGAATGTGGACACCCGGCACCTTGTTGCGCATGAATTCGGCGGCCTTGTCCGTGCGCAGTGGCCCCACGCCCACGAGGATGAACGCTTTTTCGGGCAAACCCAGGTCCACCGCCTGCTGCATGAAGCTGCGCAGGCGCGGCACGTCAAAGCAGTATTGCGTCTGGATAAAGCTTGCGCCCGCCGCAATCTTCTTGGCCATGCGCTGCGGTCGCCAATCATACGGAGGCACAAAGGGATTCTCGGCCGCGCCCAGGAAGAGCCGCGGCGGCGTGGTGAGCTTGCGGCCGCTGAGAAAGACGCCCTGGTCACGCATGATCGTGGCGGTATGCAGGAGTTGGAGTGAGTCCAGGTCAAAGACGCGCTTTGCGCCGGGCTGGTCGCCCGCAGTGACGTCGTCGCCTGTGAGGCAAAGGACATTCTTCACGCCCAGCGCGGCCGCGCCCAGCAAATCGCCCTGGATGGCGATGCGGTTGCGATCGCGGCAAGAGACCTGAAAGACAGGCTCATAGCCGGCGCGCACGAGCAGCGCACAGCAGCCCAGGCTGCTCATGTGGCAATTGGCGCCGGAGCCGTCGGTGGCGTTGATGGCGTCGCACACCTCGGCCAGAACCAGCGCGTTCCTGTATACATCTTCGGGATTGGCGCTGTCGGGCGCGTTCAGCTCCGCCGTCACCGCAAACCGCCCCGACCTCAACACCCGCTCCAGGCGACTATTCGCTAACATTGACTGGTCCTACTGCGTTGAACACAGATAACAGCGGAAACTGCAAGGATTTATCTGACATTGCGATCTGGCGAGGGTTCCTTATCGACATCTTCCGTCCAGTTCAGGGAACCCTTCATTCGATTGTCAAAGATCTTGCGAACGATTTCTGGCTTCGGGCCAAAATTGAGCAACAAGCCAACCTCGTAGCGGGTGGCTTTGAGGTAATTCACCAGTTGAGCGCCGTGCGCGTCAGCCAGCGCCGTTACCGCCTTTAGTTCCAGGATAATGCAGTCGTTCACCACAAGGTCTGCTGCGAATGTACTAACAATCACGTTCCTGTAATAAACGGGAATGGGGTACTCGGACTGGACTGCCAACCCTGAACTCCTTAACTCGTGAAAGAGTGCGGCATGGTATACCTTCTCGGCAAAGCCATCTCCCAAGATGTTATATACAGTGTAGAAGCCCTTGATGATCTGGTCGGAAATGTCGACATGTTTGCCAGGTACTCCACGCATATCTACTCTCATTCGAGCGGCTATCCGCTATATCCCTGCTTTTTCCGCCGTCATCTGTGTTCTAGACTGTCGTACTCAGTGGTTGTCGTCACCCCCCAGCCGGGCGGGGTGATTTGGTCGGCGCCTTCGGCCATGTTGATCCAGGAGGAAGTGTTCTTCAGTTCACGGTTGACGGGCGGCTGCAGCGCGCTAATCTCATGGCCGTAAAGGGGCATCGCCTGGCTGCGCTCCCACGCCTGCACCCACACGCACATGCGCTCGGGGATAACCTCGCAGTGGCCGTTGGCGCGCACGCCGCCGCAGGGGCCATTGCGCAGGTTCTTGGGGCAATTCATGGGGCAGGTCATGCCCGTGCTGTGCAGAATGCACTGGCCACACATCTGGCAATTCCAGACATAGCCTTTCCCAACCGCTTCCACAACGACCATGGCGCGTGCCGAGGCACGCGGTGCTACCTTCTTCATTGCTGGGTAGACGCGCTGAAACGCCTTTACCGAGACACCGTAGATGCGCTCGAGCGCGGCGGGGTGATCCTTGATCCATTCGCTGCCCGGCCAGCGGCGGGCCTCGGGGAGATGGTTTGTCATGGGAGCCTTTTTTTTGCGGACAGTCAAGCAGTCTCGTACGGATGTTGGGGGCTTGCCTTGCGGCACAGCCATTGTCTCACGCACAGGACGCTTTGCCAATGGACAGCGCGGCAGGGCTTGGGGGTCATCTGTCACATATGCGCGGCGCAGCGGCAGCCTTACGTTCGAACGTTACTCGCGGCGGGCCACCAGGGGGCCAAGCGTGTTCCCTCTCTTTCGTCGTGGCGCGCGAACTCCTGCCCGAGTTTTTCGCGCGCATTGACATAAACCAGTTTAAGAGTATGATTGCGCAGCTCCCCAACAATTGCAGTCTCTCGGTGCCATGTTCAGCGAGGTCCATCGTTATGCAGCACACAACAGGGCGCGCCCCGCGCGCACGCATTCTTGCCTGGCCTTTGCTTTTCGCACTCTTGCTGTCACTGCTTCCCGCACGCCCCGCGCTGGCCGCCCCACCGCAGCAGGAGCCACTGGCATCATCAGGCGCGGTGACCGACGTTGTTGCCGACCGCATGACGCCGTTGACGCTGACGCTCGCCACCGATGGACCAGTGGGGCCGGGCGGCATCGCCAATCTGACTCTCGAAGTCCACTTGACAACTGACGCACCCGCGCTGCGCTTCGAGTGGCGTCTGCCGGACGGGGGAGAATTGCTGGGCGGTCCAGCCGCAGAGGACGCGGGTGCTGTGCTGAATGGCCAAACCCTCCGTATACAGCGCCAGGTGCGCTTTACCGGCGAAGGAGTCTACCGCGTTATGGCATCGGCCATGATTGCACCTTCACCCAGCGAGCAATACGCACCCCTTGGCGTCATCTTCTTTGATGTGCGCAGCCCGGCCGCGCCGGTAAGC
>CAYRVP010000257.1:0-3225 GCA_964427845.1 uncultured Caldilineaceae bacterium | reverse complement strand
TGACCAATCGCACAGTGACAAAGACGAACGGCGGCTGAAGCCGCCGCTACGAATCAGCGACGTACTTGCAGGATGCAGCACTTAGGCGCTGAGCGCGAGCCCCTTGGCGGCAAGCGCGTCGCGCAGCATGCCCATTGCCTTGGGACCCATGCCGTGCAGCTTGAACAACTGGGCTTCGCTCACGCCGTCGAGCTGGTCCAGCTGCGTATAGCCGGCGTTTTCGAGCGCGCGGCGCGCAGGTGCGCCCATCTTCGGCGGAAAGCCGCTATCGTCTGCGGGGGGACGCTGCTTGCTTGCCATGGCGATACCTCCTATTGGCCGCTGCCCAAGACGCCCTCGACGAATGCAACCGGGTCGAAGAGCGCAAAGTCACCGATCTTCTCGCCTGTGCCCACAAAGCGCACGGGCACGCCGAGTTCCTTCTTGATGTTGAGGACGGCGCCGCCCTTGCTGGTGCCGTCGAGCTTGGTGAGGACGATGCCTGTGACGCCTGCGCTCTCCTGGAAGGCCTTGGCCTGGGCGATGGCGTTCTGGCCCGTGGAGGCATCGAGCACAAGCAGCACCTCATGAGGGGCGCGGTGCACTTGTTTGCCGGCCACGCGCTTGACCTTCTCAAGCTCCTTCATGAGGTTGAACTTGGTTTGCAGGCGGCCCGCCGTGTCCACCAGCAGCAGGTCGGCCTGGCGGCTCTCCTGGCTGGCGCGGATGGCGTCAAAGATGACGGCGCCTGGGTCTGCGCCGGGCTCATGGGCAATGACTTCAACGCCGGCGCGATCGCCCCACACCTTGAGTTGATCGATGGCCGCGGCGCGGAAGGTGTCGGCTGCGCCAAGGAGGACCTTGCGCCCGCGCTGCTTGTACCAATAGGCCATCTTGCCTATGCTTGTCGTCTTGCCTGAACCATTGACGCCCACCAGCAGGACGACGGTAAGCAGGCGCGCTTCATCAATGTGCAGAGGTTCGTCGGCACGCAGGAGGCGGACCATCTCCTGCTTGAGCACGGTGTAGGCATCGCGCGTGGCCTTGATGCCGTCAACGCGCACGCGCTCGCGCGTAGCATCGACGAGATCTTCACTGGCGGCCAGGCCCACGTCGGCCATGACAAGCGCTTCCTCAAGCTCGTCCCACAGTGCATCGGTGATTTCATTGGCCTGGAAGATTGTCGAGACGCGGCCAAAGAAGGTGTTGCGTGTCTTCTGCAGGCTCTCTTCAAGCCGGACTTCGTCCTGGGTCTTTTCTTCGGCTTTGCCGAACAGTTTGCGAAACAAGTCTGGCTCCTTGTAAAAATGGCGAACCGGGCCATTATAACACGCGCAGGAGACGAGGGGGGCGCACGCGCTGCTCTATCGCTGCATCTCAACAGCCCGCGCGGGATGCCGCCGCAGCTCACTGAAGTCCACTGGCCGCGTCTCGTCGCAATCGAGATGGAAACAAAGCAACTTCGCCACGTCGGCGACGTGGCCTACACAACGTCCGGCTCAATGAGGCCGTAGACGGTGAGGAGGAAGAGGCGCTCTGTGACTGCCTTGGCGAGCAGCGCCTCGGACTCGGCGGCGGGTGGCTTGGCCACCGTGCCTTCGCCGTCGGGCGTGCCTTCGCCGTCGGGCGTGCCTTTGCCGTCGGGCGTGCCTTGGCCATGGCGCGTGGTTTCGTCGTGCAGGGCAAGTTCGCCGCTGCGCACGGCCGGCGCGAGCGCGGCGCAGATGTCGGCAGCGCTGCGTGTGCCGTCGAGAAGGCGCGCCACGGCCATTTCGAGCGGGTCAAGCCGCACGCGCTCGTGGCGCAGGTTGGTGACGAAGGGCGATGAACGCAGTTCGTGGCGCGCCCAGCGGCAGAGGCGAGGGCGGGCGCCGGGCGTCACCGCCCACGGTGCGGGCAGCGCCCAGATTTCGAGCATGGCCGAATAGGAGGAGATCATCCTGAGGAGGTTGGCCCCCAGTTCCGCCACATCCGACGCGGCCACGGGTTTACGCGGTGTATCACCTGGCTGCGGCTCTGCCTCGACAAGGAGGGCGGCACCATCGCGCACAAGTTCTTCGAGGCGAAATGTCTGGGGATAGCGGTTGCGCATGAGCCTCAGCGCCGCCTTGGTGAGTGGGTGGTTGGTGGTGAAAACGATGCCGTCGCCGGCGTCAAACGCCTCGCGCGCGTCGCCGCTGAGGGGTGGTGCGTCGGCGGGCGGTCGTAGTGAGGTTCCCATATAGAGACCGCGCAGCCTGTCAACACGCAGAGCGCGCCCCAGTTCCTGATGCTTGTGGCACAGCAGCGTGCGCCGGAAGGCGCGCATGCGCACGTCATCCATGTACTGCTGGTAGTCGGCCAGATCGCTCGCCATCGCGTCAATTGTATCGGCCACGCCCGGCTCGAAGCCGTTGGTGAAATCGAGGTGCAAGTCGGCATCACACAGATACTGGAGATCGTGCGCCTCGGCATGGGCAAGGAACTGGTGAACATAAACGGGGTCGTTGACCGACTCGAGGTATTCATGGAAAATGTAGGAGTCGCGCTCGTCGCCAAGCAGGTCTGCGTCGCGGTCGAGTTGGTTGAGAATGCCGTGCAGGAAGGTGCCGTGGTAGTTCGTATCGGCAGGCCAGGCGGCGTGGAGAAACTTGAAGAAATCCCTGGCGGCCTCGATGCGGGCACGCGGCTGGGTGAGGTGCATGGTGCGATAGAGCACCATTTCGCGGTAGGCGAGGAAGGTGTGCCAGCCGGGGAAGGTGTTGTAGCTGATGTAGGCGACGCCGTTGGGCGCAAGGCGGTCGCGGCAAACGCGCATCAGGCTGGCGCGCGCGGCGGCTGGAATCCACGAGTAGAGGCCGTGGGCGATGATGTAATCGAATGTGCCGAAGCTCTCGTCAATTGCGCCCAGGTCGATGGCGTGGAGGGTCACATTGGGCAGGCCTGTATCTGCGGCCACCTTGCGCCCATAGGCGATTTGCACCTGGGAGAGGTCGACGCCCACATAATCGCTGTCTGGGTTGAGAGCGGCCATGGCCATGATATTCGAGCCCGTGGCGCAGCCAATGTCAAGGACGCGGCAGCGGTTGGGCGCGGCAGGCTCCATGCCGAGCAGGCGCGCGAGCGCGGCGGTGCGCAGCGGGTTGGTGGCGTGATGCGTGATGCCGGGGTAGGGGATGCTGTCATAGTCCGCATAGGTTGAATGTGCGGCAATTGGGTTGGCACTCATGAAGATGGGTTACCTTTGCAGCGGAAGGCGCGGGTGGG
>CAYRVP010000256.1:0-3284 GCA_964427845.1 uncultured Caldilineaceae bacterium | reverse complement strand
CCCTCGGAGGAGACCATGGGCGCGCCCAACGGCTTCTCGGGCGTGCAGAGCGTGCCGAAGGCGCTGCACTCGTGCGGTTTCGCGCGCCCCTGCATGATTTGCCCGGCAATGCAGAGGGGCGACTCAAACACACCCGTCTCCGCCAGGGCAAAGCGGCTCTGCGCGTCGTAGGCGGCGAATTGAGGGCGCAGGCCCAGCCCGCTTTGCGGGATGACGCCAATGCCCCGCCAGGCGCGGTCGCAGGGGCTGAAGACTTCCTCCAGCACATGCTGTGCGGGCAGGTTGCCCTCCCGCGTGACGGCGCGCGTATAGGCGTTCTCCACACCCCAGCGCCCTTCCTCAAGCATCTTCAGCGTCTGGTGGATGCCCTGCAGCAGGTCCAGCGGCTCGAAGCCGGTGACCACAATGGGTATGTGAAAGCGCTCGGCCAGTGGCTCGTACGAGGTGTAGCCCATGATGGCGTTGACGTGGCCCGCCGCCAGGAAGCCCTGCACGGTGTTGCCCTCGGCGCTCAGGATTGCCTCGATGGCAGGAGGCACGAGCACATGCGAACTCAGGATGGAGAAGTTGGCGATTCCCTGCTGGTGCGCGTAGCGAACCGCCATGGCGTTGGCGGGGGCCGTCGTCTCAAAGCCCACAGCAAAGAAGACGACCTGCCGATCGGGGTTGCGCTTGGCCAGCGCCACCGCGTCGAGCGGCGAGTAGACTATGCGCACATCGCCCCCCAGCGCTTTGACACTGAGCAGGTCATCCGACGAGCCGGGCACGCGCAGCATGTCGCCAAACGAAGTCAGGATCACCTCGGGGCGGCGCGCCAGTTCGATGGCGTGGTCGATCAACGCGAGGGGCGTGACGCAGACAGGGCAGCCGGGGCCGTGGACAAGTGTCACCAGCGGCGGCAGCAGGTTGTCGATGCCGTACTTGACAAGCGTGTGCGTCTGCCCGCCGCAGATCTCCATGATCGTCCATGGGCGTGTGACAAGGCGCTCAATGGCGCGCACCAGTTGCTGCGCCTCGGCCTCGCCCCGGTATTCGTCAACATATTTCATGGGTAGTTCGTCCTTGCCTCGCCCCTCAAGGGGCCGACTCAATGTCCAGTTCGCTCAATTCGTCCATCTCTGCGAGGAAGCGGAAGACCTCCTGCGCCTCGACCTCATCCACCTTGCTGATGGCGAAGCCTACATGCACGACCACATATTCGCCCTCCAGCACATCTGGCGTGTAGGCGAGGCAGACCTCTTTCACCACGCCGCCGAAGCTGACGCGACCCATTGCCATGCCGTCGTCACGCATCTCCACCGAAAGCACTTTACCGGGAACACCTAGACACATAATTGACCTCGCAACCAGCACCAATAACAGGCACGCAGAGACTGCAGAAGCAGCAGGAAAGAACATGAATGACAGGAAACCAAAGTGGCATGGTGTTTCCGGTATGCGAACCGTAACCTTAAACTCTTGAACCTTGAACACTCTTGCGCGCGACGGCAATTTGGCCGAGCGCGATGCAGCCATCGTTGGGGGGCGTTTGGCTGTGGAGGAGAACTTCCATGCCGCGGCTGCGCAGCGCGGCGCACGTCCAGTTCACAAGCAGTCGATTCTGAAAGCAGCCGCCGCTGAGCGCCACCTGTGGGCAGCCCACATGAGCGGCAACGTCGGCAATGGCCTGCGCGAGGCCCCGGTGCGCGCGTGCGCTGATGACGCCCACAGCCACGCCGCGCGCCTGATCTTCGAGCAGGGCGCGGATGAGCGGCTCCCAGTCAAGCACAAGAGGCGCGTCAGGCGACGTCCGCAGGGCCACCGGATACGCGCCCTGCGCGGTCGCGTCGGCGGCGTGCTCAAGCGCCATCGCCGCCTGCCCCTCAAAAGTGCTGCGCGTGCAGATGCCGAGCAGCGCCGCGATGGCGTCAAAGAGGCGGCCGGCGCTGCTGGTAAGCGGCGCGTTGAGGTTGCGCTCAAGCATCTGGTGCAGGAGTTCGCCTTCTACGGGCGTGAAAGCCGCATGCAGCAACGGCGCCGTTCCGCCATCGTCGCCCATCTCCCAAAGCAGCGCAAGTGCACTGCGGCGCGGCTCGTGTACGGCAGCCTCGCCACCGGGCAGACGGAAGGTGCGCAGATGGGTTACCCGCTCGAAGCCGTGTGCGTCACCCAGCAGGAATTCGCCGCCCCACACCGTGCCGTCTGCGCCGTAGCCGCTGCCGTCCCAGGTGACCCCCAGCGCGGGGCCGTCGCGCCGATGCTCGGCCAGGCACGCCGCCATGTGCGCATGGTGGTGCTGCACGGCAATCAGCGGCAGCCCAGGCGGCAATGCACCCGCGCCGCTGCCTGTACCATGCTCCGCAGCAAGTCGCGCCCACTGCGTGGAGGCGTAGTCGGGGTGCAGGTCATGGGCAATGGCCACCGGCTGCGCGCCATACATGCGGATAAAGTCGGCGATCACACGCTCGAAGGCAAGGTTGGCCTCGGGCGATTCGAGGTCGCCGATGTGCTGGCTCACAAAGACTTCGCGCCCGATCGCGAGCGCTACCGCATTCTTCAGGTGACCGCCCACTGCAAGCAGGGGCGGACCATCGTCGCGCACGAGGATGGGCAAGGGCGCATAGCCGCGCGCGCGCCGCAGAATGCGGGGCGCGCCATCAATCAGCGTCGCCACGCTGTCATCTACATGGCGCGCAATCGGGCGATTGTGCATGAGGAAAAGGTCGGCCATGGCGCCGAGGCGCGCCAAGGCCTCGGCATTGTCCGTGCAAATTGGCTCATCGCTGCGGTTGCCGCTGGTGGCCACAAGCGCGCAGCCAGTCTGCTCCAGCAGGAGGTGGTGCAGCGGTGTGTACGCCAGCATCACGCCCAGGGTGCGGTTGCCGGGGGCGACGCCCGCAGCAACAGGCGCACCCGGCAAGCGCGGCGCGATGACAATGGGCGCGGCCGCTGATGTGAGCAGCGCCGCAGCCGCGTCGTCGACCTCGATGAGTGCACGCGCCTGATCAAGCGTGCGCACCATGAGGGCAAAGGGCTTCAAGTCGCGCGCCTTGCGTAAGCGCAGGCGTGCGACGGCATCCGCATTGGCCGCATCCACCATGAGGTGAAAGCCGCCCAAACCCTTGACGGCCACGATGAGACCTTCGCGCAGCGCATACGCTGCGCGTGCCAGCGCCTCATCGCTCTGCGCTTCCTCGTGCCACGCGCCGTCGGCGGATTGTGCAATCAGCGTCAGTGCGGGGCCGCAGGTGGGGCAGGCGGTGGGCTGGGCATGGAAGCGGCGGTCGGCGGGATTCTCATACTCG
>CAYRVP010000255.1:0-3296 GCA_964427845.1 uncultured Caldilineaceae bacterium | reverse complement strand
GAAGGCCGGGAGGCCTTCCGCTACGCGGCACACAACGATGAAGGCCGGGAGGCCTTCCGCTACGCGGCACACAACGATGAAGGCCGGGAGGCCTTCCGCTACAGGGCCGCGCATTTTCATCGAGGCACCATGCCATGCGCTTTAGTTTGCGGCTGAACAATGATTTGCCAACGGCGGAATATGTGGCGCTCGGCCAGGCTGCTGAAGCGGCGGGCTTCGACCAGTTCTGGGTCAGCAATGACCTCTTTTTGCGTTATGGCCCGGCAATTCTGCTCAGCGTCGCGCAGGCCACCTCGCGCCTGGAGGTGGGCACGGGCATCCTCAACCCCTACACCATGCACCCGGCCGAAATGGCCATGCTCGCCGCCACCATGGATGAGCTGACGGGCAATCGCTTCAACCTGGGGCTGGCGGCGGGCGCGGGCGAGTTTCTCAAATGGGTGGGGCTGGAGCAGTCCACACCGCTGGCGGCCGTGCGCGAGACGATTGCCGCCGTGCGCGCACTGCTGCGCGGTGAGCGCGTGGCGCTCGCAGGCAGCTTCCTGCAGTGGAGCGACGAGGCCTATCTGCGTTTTGCCGCGCCGCGCGTCACGCCCATCTACATCGGCGCGATGGGGCCAAAGATGCTCGAACTTGCCGGCGCAGCGGCCGACGGTGCGCTGCCGCTGCTCTTTCCCCCAGAGCACTACTTTGGCGTGCGCCCGCTGGTGGCCGCGGGCGAAGCGCAGCGCGACTCCACACTGGGTGCGCTCGACTTTGCGGCGTGCATCTGGGTCTCTCTCTCCGATGACCGTGACGCGGCGCGGCAGGTGCTTGCGCACAAAATTGCCTACTATGGCCACGCGCTGGGGCCTCTGCTGTGGGAGCGCCTGGAGCTGGTGCGCGCCGACTTTGACGCCATTGAGAAGGCCATGATGGTGGAGCGCGACGAGGCCAAAGCCGTGGCGCTGGTGGATGCGCGCATGCTGCGCATCGGCGTTGTGGGCGGGGCCGCCGAGGTGATCGAGAGGCTGGAGCCGCTGGTGGCCGCAGGCGCCGATCACCTGAGCTTTGGCCCACCGCTGGGCCCCAATCGCCTGGCCGCCGTGCAGATCCTCGCGCAGGTGGTTGCGCACTTCAGGCGCGGCGGTTGAGCGCATCCGAGCTCACAACCCTTCCCTCATACATCCCGCTAACGCCCTGCCGATGTGATTCATACACTCTGGTGATATGCTGAGTCCATTGATAGCCAGATGGACTCGGCCGCGCGCGCCTTGTGTACACCTTATGTGCATGCACGCGCACGAGCCGTTCGTGAGGAGTCATCCATGCGCTTTGACAAGTACACGCAGAAAGCCCAGGCGGCTGTGGTTGAAGCCCAGAGCCTGGCCGAGCAAATGGGCCACTCGACGATTGAGCCCGAGCATTTGCTGCTGGCCCTCATACGTCAGGAGGGAGGCGTCGTCCCTGCCATTCTGAGCAAGATCGGGGCGGATGAAGGCGCGGTGGAGAAGAGCGTGGAACGCGCCCTGGCCGCGATGCCGCGCGCGACGGGGGCATCGCTGCAAATCAGCTTTGGCTCGGCCACGCGCACCATCTTCCAGGAAGCGCAGACCATTGCCTCCAACATGAAGGATGAGTTCGTCTCCACCGAGCATGTGCTCATGGCGATGGCCTCGTCGCAGCACAAGGTGCGCGACCTGTTGGCGCGCAGCGGTGTGGATTACAACGCCATCATGCAGGCGTTGGCGAGCGTACGCGGCAACCAGCGCGTCACCTCCGACAACCCGGAAACGCAGTACGAGGCGCTGAGCAAGTACGGCCGCGACCTCACCGAGGAGGCCCGCAAGGGCAAGCTCGACCCTGTCATCGGCCGCGACGAGGAGATTCGGCGCGTTATCCAGATCCTCAGCCGCCGCACCAAGAACAACCCGGTGCTGATTGGCGAGCCGGGTGTGGGCAAGACGGCCATTGTCGAGGGGCTGGCGCAGCGCATCGTCAACGGCGACGTGCCCACCAGCCTGCGCGACCGCAAGCTGATCTCGCTGGACATGGGCGCGCTTGTGGCCGGCGCCAAGTACCGCGGCGAGTTCGAGGAGCGCCTCAAGGCTGTGCTCCAGGAAGTCGTCAAGTCGGAAGGGGAGATCATCCTCTTTATTGACGAGATGCACACAATTGTGGGCGCGGGCGCAGCCGAGGGTTCCATGGATGCGGGCAATATGCTCAAGCCGCTGCTGGCGCGCGGCGAGTTGCATACCATCGGCGCGACCACACTGGACGAGTATCGCAAGCATATCGAGAAGGACGCAGCGCTCGAGCGCCGCTTCCAGCCCGTTTTCGTGGACGAACCCTCGGTGGAGGACACGATCAGCATCCTGCGCGGCCTCAAGGAGCGCTACGAGGTGCACCACGGCGTGCGCATTACCGACCCCGCCGTGATTGCCGCCGCCACGCTCAGCCATCGCTACATCAGCGACCGTTTTCTACCCGACAAGGCGATTGACCTGATTGATGAGGCGGGCAGCCGCTTGCGCATGCAGATCGACTCCAAGCCGCAGGCACTGGACGAGATCGACCGAGACATCATGCAGTTGGAGATTGAGCGCGAGGCCCTGAAGAAGGAGCGCGACGCCGCCAGCAAGGAGCGCCTCGACGAGGTCGAGCGCGAAGTGGCCGACTTGCGCGAGCGCAGCGCAGAACTGACCGCGCGCTGGCAGTCCGAGCGCGAGGCGATTGCCGAATTGCGCAAGCGCAAGGAGCAGATCGACCAGGCGCGTGTGGAGATGGAGCAGGCCGAGCGCGCCTACGACTTGCAGAAGGCCGCCGAGTTGCGTTATGGCAAGCTGCGTGGCCTCGATGCCGAACTGGCCCAGGCCGAGGAGCGCGTGCGCCAGGTGCAGGCCAACGGCGCGTTGCTCAAGGAGGAGGTGGACGGCGAGGAGATTGCGGCGATTGTGAGCAAATGGACGGGAATCCCCGTAACCAAATTGCTCGAAGGCGAGCGCGAGAAGCTGGTGCGCATGGAGGCTGTGCTGCACCGCCGCGTGGTGGGGCAGGAGGAGGCCGTGGCCGCTGTCGCCGCCGCCATCCGCCGCAGCCGCGCCGGTTTGCAGGACCCCAATCGGCCCATCGGCTCATTCATCTTCCTCGGTCCCACAGGCGTGGGCAAGACCGAGCTGGCGCGCACCGTGGCCGAGTTCCTCTTCGACGACGAGCAGAACCTGATTCGCATTGACATGAGCGAGTATCAGGAGCGCCACTCCGTCGCCCGCCTCATCGGCGCGCCGCCCGGCTATGTGGGCTATGACGAGGGCGGG
>CAYRVP010000254.1:0-3342 GCA_964427845.1 uncultured Caldilineaceae bacterium | reverse complement strand
ACTTGAGTGGACTTGAGTTGACTAGCCGGGGGTTTCAACCCTCGGCGGCCCCGGCGACGCGCTCACCTCGAGACGCTGCGACTTGTGGGTAACGTATTGCCAGTCTGGCGAGGGGAGAAAAACATCTGCGCAAAGCCGACTACGTTACGTACAAAGGCACCGCTTTGCTCCCCTCTCCAGACTGGAGGGGCCGGGGGGGTGAGGTGCAGTCCGCGCCCGCGCGTGCCGCGTTCCTGACTTTTGAGAAGCCCTGGCTGCTTCGTTCCGCGCGTCGCCGCGTGCGGTTCGCCGCCGCGCGACGGGCGCGGCTATAATGGCAGCGCGCCTGCGTGCTGTCGAGGCGTCGTGCGAGTTCACAAGATGACCAACAAGTCAGAAACGGCAACCAACATCGCCTTCCACCCCGCCGCGCGCATCCAGAGCTTTGGGGCGACTGTCTTCGCTGAGTTCTCGGCGCTGGCGCTGACGCATGGGGCCGTGAACCTGGGACAGGGCTTTCCCAACTTTGCCGCGCCCGATTTCATCAAGCAGGCCGCGCAGGCGGCGATCGCAGGTGACCTGAACCAGTATGCGCGCAGTGCCGGCCACATGCCGCTGGTGGAGACGCTGGCACAGCTCTATAGCCCGCTCTTCGGGCGTACGCTGGACCCGCAGCGCGAGGTTGTGGTGACGACCGGCGCGACTGAGGGCATCTTCGCCACGATGCAGGCGCTGGTTGATCCCGGCGACGAGGTCATTCTGATTGAGCCCTTCTATGATTCGTACCCGGCGGCGGTGACGATGGCAGGGGGCGTGCCCGTGTATGTACCGCTGCGCGCACCGCGCAATGCGCAGCGCGCAGGCGACTGGTATCTGGACATGGACGAGTTGGCGGCGACGATCACGCCGCGCACGCGCCTGCTGGTGATCAACACACCCATGAATCCGGTGGGCAAGGTCTTTACGCAGAGCGAGCTTGCCGCGCTGGCGGAGATTGCCCTGCGCCACAATCTGCTTGTGCTCAGCGACGAGGTCTATGAGTGGATGGTCTATGCGCCGGCGACGCATGTGCGCATGGCCACGCTGCCGGGGATGGCAGAGCGCACGATTACGCTGGGCAGCGCCGGCAAGACTTTCTCGGTGACGGGCTGGAAGATTGGCTGGGCGATTGCACCGCCGCACCTGGCGCACGCGTTGCTGATGGCGCACCAGTGGATTCCCTATGCGGTGGCGACGCCGCTGCAGGACGCGGTCGCGACGGCCTTTGGCGAGGGTGCGCGCAGCGGCTACTTTGAGTGGCTGCCGCAGATGTACGCCGCCAAGCGCGACAGGCTGCTGGCGGCCCTAGGCAGCGCGGGGATGACGCCGATAGTGCCCGACGGCGCTTATTTTGTACTGGCCGATACGAGTACACTGGCCGTGGCTGTTGCTGAAGGCGCGCTGCGTGATGTGGCCGTCTGCCGCTGGCTGACGACGCAGGTAGGTGTGGCGGCGATTCCACCCAGCGCATTCTACAGCGCGCCGCACCAGGGACTGGTGGGCAATCTGGTGCGCTTCTGCTTCTGCAAGACGGACGAAACGCTTGACGAGGCGGCCGCGCGGCTGAGACTGTAGATACGACGCAAAGGCGCAAAGACGCAAAGGAAACGCAAAGACGGGCAACTGCAAGAACTGTAATTAGGTGCACGGAAGCAACGGACACAACGAGATTAGCGTTGGGTCCCGATTCCGTTGTTTCCGTGTGCGAGACAAAAGCAACCGAAGAGACAAGGAATCAGCATGAAATTCAACGTCGTGCAGGGTGATATCAAGGATCAGTCGGTCGAATGTCTGGTGATCGACCACTTTGAAGGGGAGGAGACGCCCCAGCGCGCGGGCCAGTGGCTGGATGAGGCGCTGGGCGGTGCGGTGAAGGCGCTGCTGGCCGGGGGCGACTTCACGGGCAAGGCGGGCAGCACGGCGCTGCTCTACACCAATGGGCGCGTGAATGCGGCGCGCGTGCTGGTGGTAGGGTTGGGCAAGCCTGCCAAGTTTGACAATCGCGCGGCGCGCACGGCCGCAGCCACAGCGGGGCGCGCGCTGGCCAAGATAAAGAATGTGAAGACCTTTGCGTCGGTGGTGCCGGGCGCAGGCGAAGGGCCGCTGACGGCGTGGGAGGCCGCGCAGGCCTTCGCCGAGGGCATTGTGCTCTCGCTCTATCAGCCGCCCCACTACAAGCGCGACGCGGCCGACCCCCGCCCCGAGAGCTGCATTGTGGTGGATTTCCACGGCGAGAGGCTGACGGACTTCCAGGCGGGCATTGCCGACGGTCAGGCGATTGCCGAGAGCGCAAACACGGCGCGCAACCTGAGCAACGAGCCGCCCAATGTCCTCACGCCGGTGGAGATGGCGACGCGTGCCAAGGCGATGGCCAAGCGCACGGGGCTGACCTGCACCGTCCTGGGCGAATCCGAAATGACCAAGGAGAAGATGAACATCCTCCTGGCGGTGAGCCGAGGCAGCGTCAACGAGGCGCAACTGGTGATCCTCGAGCATCGCCCGGCCAAAACAAAGAATGCGCCGCCGCTGGTGCTCGTGGGCAAGGGCATCACCTTTGACACGGGCGGCATCAGCATCAAGCCGTCGGAGCGCATGGAGGAGATGAAGCACGACATGAGCGGCGCGGCGGCTGTCATCGGCGCGATGGAGGCGATTGCGCGCCTCGACCTGCCGCAGCGCGTGATTGGCGTAGCGGCGTGCGTGGAGAACATGCCCGACGGCAACGCCTTCCGCCCCGGCGACATCCTCACGGGGATGACGGGCAAGACGACCGAAATCCTGAGCACAGACGCCGAAGGGCGGCTGATTCTGGCGGACGCGCTGGCTTATGTCAAGCGCTTCGATCCGGCGGCAGTGGTCGACCTGGCGACGCTGACAGGAGCAATCGGGATTGCGCTCGGTTCACTGGCTGCGGGCCTCTTCTACCACAGTGAAGCATTGAAGGACGCGCTGCCGCACGCGTCGGACTAAGCCAGCGCCTGCCTCGAAGGCTGGCTGCGCCTGTCGCCCTTCGACGGCCGCGCGCACCAGAGGCTGCTTGACGCGCTGGCCGCGGGCGGGCGCCTGCGCGAGGGTGAAGAACACCTGGCCGCGACGGCACGCCAGTTCGACGCCGAAGGCCAGGACTGGGCGCCCATCGGCCACGCATGGCGGGACGCCAAGCGGCGGCATGCCCGAGCACCGGCCATAACCGTTGCAGTCCCCGGCGCCGAGGCCACACAAGGCCGCGACGAGCCCGCCTCCGGGCTGATGGTCGAGGCCGGCCGTGGCGGCGCGGCAATGCCTTCGACCAGCCCCGGCCCCCTGCTCCCCGCCGACACCGAG
>CAYRVP010000253.1:0-3386 GCA_964427845.1 uncultured Caldilineaceae bacterium | reverse complement strand
AAGGGACCCTGCTGGTGGAACCCCGACCCCGATGCGTAGTCACGAATTTGACGCAAGGGCCCGAGTACAAGCGCCTCTGCAATGAGATGCTGCTGAATCTACCCACCCACCCACTGCGTCGGGCGAAAGAGCTTGCGGGTGCGCGTGTCGCCGACACGATCAGCAAACTCAAATGTCAGGTCAAAATCGAGTTCGTCGGTGTGCAGCGCGCGAATGCTTTCATGTACGAGCACGGGCAGTCTGCTGCGCACGGGTATGTTGGTATGCAGCGTCGTCCCATCCCACACCAGCGAAAGGCGCGGTTCCGAGGGAGGCGTGCTTGTATACAGAATAGGCAGATCGAGCAGCGCCCACCACTTCCAGCCCCACAGGCTGACGGGCTTCAGGAGCGATGGCCTGGATGAGGCAACCGGCCAATTGGGATTCACGACAATGGCATCATCCACCACCGCAACCCCGCATTGGTTCCAGATTTGCTCCATGGCGTAGATGATGCCTGCCCTCGGCTCCTCAAAGTGCCGCGGCGCATCGGGCGGATCGCGAAAGCGCACTGCGCCCGATGGCACAGGTATCGCTTCCTCCAGTTTGTGCTCCTTGAGCACCCGCTTGCAGAGCGCAGCAGACCTTTCGTACTGATCGAGAAACGACGCATCCGGATGGTGTATTGCGTGCAAATCAATCGCAGCCAAGTAGAAGTTGTTGGTGTATTGGAGCGCGCTGCGCGAACGTAGCAGCTTTTCATTGGCCTGCAAAGGGAAGTGCGTTGGCATGTGCCCCTTGCTCAGTTCGGCCAGACGGCGCATGTGTGCAAGCAGATTGCGGCTCTGGGCTGGATCCACTGCGTCCAGCAAGGCCATGAGCGGATACGCGTTTTCCAGCTTTCGATCCGCCGGCGCCATGCCCGTGCGAAAATGGACAAGGTGCGTGATTGCGGCGCGCTTCCCAAGATGGGTGAGGAGATTGATGCGCGCATCCGGCGTCCATAGGCGACCCCGCTTGAGCAAATCCTCCCACTCGCGGTTGGAGCGATCGAAGACCTGCTCGGTATCGCGCAGCGCCAGGAAAGTTGTCCAGGCCACCTGTTCGCCCACATCGCTAATCGTCAGCAGCAGCGACACATCCACAATGCCGTTCACAAGCACATGGTATACAAGTTTCGCCGTGCCCGCAGCATCGTCAAATTCAACGCTGTCGGGGCGGCCGTGGGGGTTGCCGAAGACACGCGTGCTGTCGGCGTTACTCTGCTTGTAGATGCCCTTTTGCGTCGCGGGGTTGCCCTGCGCCACAAGCAGCCCGTCGACGATGCGCTGCGTCAGCGGCTCGCCCCAGTCGACCTCCACCTCCATGCGGAAGACGCTGTCGCCCTCGGCCTGGCACTCGTAGCTCCAGAAGAGGGCGCGGTCGTCGGCGCTGTGCAGCGGCACCACCAGCCGCTTGGAGAGAATCAGCCCCTCGCTGCCGTAAATTGTCTCCTGATAACCGGGGTAATAGCGGTTGGCAATGGGGATCAGTTCCTCACCCTGCATGGTGGTGAGGCGTGTGCGGATCGTGCGCGCATAGTGCGCGTCCGCCCAGGGCCACTCGAGGTCGGCAAGGTCGCTCTGTCGGTCGGCCAGCACGCGCACTTCCTGGTTGGCCAGCAGGTAGAGATATTGGTCAGAAAGGAGATCGAAGTCGGTGGTCTGCGGTTTGTCCAGCGGACGATTCTCGGTCGGGTCAAATAGAGCCATGGCAAGCTCCCGGAGCAGAAGAGGGCCGTGCGCGTCAGGCGGGCGCGTGTGCGGTGGCCTGGGCGTCCGCGTGGTCGCTTGTGTGCACGCCCGCCATGAGCAGACCAAGCCCCTCGCGCGTGGCGCTGGCGCGCGGCACAATGTCGATCACTTCGCCCTTGTACATGACGACGATGCTGTCCGAGAGGTTCATGATCTCATCCAGTTCGGAGCTGACAACGAGCACGGCCACCCCCTCGTCGCGCTTGGCCACAATCTGGCTGTGGATGAATTCGATGGAACCGACGTCGATGCCGCGCGTGGGCTGTGCAGCGATGAGCAACTGGATGGGGCGACTGAATTCGCGCGCCACAACCAGCTTTTGCTGGTTGCCGCCCGAGAGGTTGCCCGCCTCAGTCTCCACCGAGGGCGTGCGCACGTCAAAGCGCTTGATGAGTTCCTCGGCGTGTTCGCGAATGGCGTTCTCGTTGATAGTGCCCGCGCTCGCGAAGGGCTCTTCGAAGTAGGTGTTGAGCACAAGGTTCTGCGCCACCGTGTAGCTGTCCACCATGCCGTAGGTGTGGCGGTCTTCGGGGACATGGCAACTTTGGCCGTCGATGGTGACGCGGCGGGGCGAGGCATTGGTCATTTGCTTGCCGCCGATGATGACAGCGCCGCCATCGGCCTTGCGCAGGCCGGTAATCACCTCGACGAGCTCGGTCTGGCCGTTGCCCTGGACGCCGGCCACGCCCACAATTTCACCTGCGTGCACATCAAACGAGACGCCGCGCAGGGCGGGTTCGCCCAGGTCGCTGCGGGCGCGCAAATCCTTGATTTCGAGGATGACACCTTTGGGCTGAGCGGCATCCTTGTCGACCGTGAGGATGACTTCGCGCCCCACCATCATGGAGGCAAGGCTGGCCTGGGTGGCGGTGGCCGGGTCCGCCTCGCCCACCACTTTGCCGCCGCGCAGCACGGCAATACGATCGGCCACGCGCAGCACTTCCTTGAGTTTGTGGGTGATGAAGATAATCGACTTGCCCTGCTGCTTGAGCAGCGCCATCACCGCAAACAATCCCTCGATCTCCTGCGGTGTCAGGACGGCAGTCGGCTCGTCGAGGATGACAATGTCGGCGTCACGATAGAGCGTTTTGACGATTTCCACGCGCTGGCGCATGCCCACGGGCAAGTCCTCGATCACGGCATACGGGTCCACCTCGAGGTTGTAGCGGCTGGAAAGATCGGTAATGCGGTCGGCTACGGTGCGCGTGTCCAGCAGACCGTTGCGCACGGTCTCGTCGCCCAGCATCACATTTTCGGCCACGGTCATTACGGGCACAAGCTGGAAGTGCTGGTGCACCATGCCAATGCCCGCGCCGATGGCGTCGCGCGGGGAGCTGAAGTGCCTCTCCTCGCCCTTGACGAGAATCTCGCCGGAAGTGGGGTGATAGAGGCCGTAGATGACGTTCATGAGTGTGGATTTGCCCGCGCCGTTCTCACCCAGCAGCGCCAGAATCTCGCCGGGGTAGAGTTTGAGGTTGACGTCCTCGTTGGCGATAACGCCGGGAAATTTCTTGGTGATGTTGCGCACTTCCAGCACGGGTGTATCCACGGTCAACTCCTGCTCGAAAAGGAAAAGCGACACAGAGGCCACAGAGGCAACGGAGAAACACAGAG
>CAYRVP010000252.1:0-3467 GCA_964427845.1 uncultured Caldilineaceae bacterium | reverse complement strand
ATGCAACACAGTCCCATCGCTTCACGTCGTTTCATTAGTTATTGCGGACTACCGCGTACAGGTGTTGACCCTATTCGCGCGGAATGCCCGTTATGCGTATCCCGCTGCCTTGCACCTTGTGTTCCAGTACGCAGAAACAGCGGAAACGGCGGAAACAACATGAACAGCGCTGCTCATGTTGTTTCCGCTTTTTCCGCTGTTTCTGCGTACTGGAATTTCTCTATCTGGTGGCGTGGAAGGTTGGGGTAAGCGCCGGATAGAGGCCGCGGTAGAGTTCGTACTGGCGTGCATACACGGCCACATTGTCGCTGTTCGGCTGCGTACTGCCGGTAATCTGCACGGTGGCGTTACAAGCCGTTTCCACATCCGCCCATGCGCCCGCGCCCACGCCCGCGAGCAGCGCCGCACCAAAGGCCCCGCCCTCGCTCGTGTTCACCGTCACCAGTTCCACATTGAGCACGTCGGCCAGAATCTGCCGCCACAGGGCGCTGCGCGTGCCGCCCCCTGCGCCGCGCACCTGGCTGATATTGCCCAGACCCGCGCCCCGAATCAACTCAAAGCTGTCCTTCAGACCAAAGGCCACGCCTTCGAGCACGGCACGCGTGAGGTGGCCGCGCGTGTGGCGCACAGTCAGCCCCACCCACGCGCCGCGCGCCAGCGGATCAGGATACGGCGTGCGCTCGCCGGTGAGATAGGGGAGGAAGAGCAACCCCTCGCTGCCTGCGGGCGCTTGCGCAGCTTCGTCCACCAGCGCATCGAAGGAGACGCCCGGCGCCAGCGTGTCGCGGTGCCACTGCAGGCTGCCCGCGGCGCTCAGCATGACGCCCATAAAGTGCCATCTGCCCGGCAGCGCATGGCAGAAGGCATGCAGCCGCCCTTCCGGCTCAATCAGTGCGCTGGGCGTCGTGGCAAAGACAACGCCCGAGGTGCCCAGCGTCAGCCCCACAACACCCGGCGTAATCGCGCCCATGCCCGTGGCTCCCGCCGCCTGGTCGCCGCCGCCCGCCATCACAGGTGTGCCTGCGGCCAGCCCGGTCGCCGCGGCGGCCGCGCTCGAAATCTGCCCTGTCACCTCCGGCCCCTCAAAGGTGGGGGGCAACCATGCGCGCGGGATGTCGAGCATGGCAACCAGTTCGTCGGACCAATTGCGCGCCTTCAGATCAAAGAGAATCGTGCCCGAGCCGTCGGCTTTGTCCATGGCGTAGGCATCTGTCAGGCGGAAGCGCACATAATCCTTGGGCAGGAGCACGTGGCGCGCCTGGGCGTAGATTTCCGGCTCGTGGCGCTGCACCCACAGAATCTTGGGCGCCGTGAAGCCGGTGAGCGCGTCGTTGCCCGTAATCTGGATCAGGCGCTCCCTCCCCACGCGCTCGCGCATGAGGTCACACTCGGCCTGCGTGCGCTGGTCATTCCACAGGATGGCAGGGCGCAGCACAGTGCCCGCGTCGTCAAGCAGCACGAGACCGTGCATCTGCCCGGTGAGGCCCACGGCGGCAATCGCATCACCCGTGATCTTGGCCTGTGCCAGCGCCGCGCGAATGCTCGCCAGCGTGCCCTCCCACCAGTCGTGGGGATTCTGCTCCGACCAGAGCGGCTTGGGCGTCGAGAGCGTCAGCGGCGTGGTGGCGCTGCTGATAACCTGTCCACGCTCGTCGATAATCAGCGCTTTGGCGCCTGTGGTTGAGACGTCAATGCCGAGGAAGTAAGGCACAAAGACCTCCTGATGGGGGGCGGTCGAGCCGCCGGATGTTTCGTGGATATGTGCATTTTAACACACGCGCCGGGGAACAGGTCCCGCGCGCAAGCCACTCCACCGTGCGTCAGCCGGGGCGCACCGCTCAATTCATCCTGCCACCCTGCACGTTTGTCAAGCAACCGGCATCGCTGTACATTGGGCGCAGGCGCGGCGTCGATCGCGCATACGAGCAGACGCGCTGCCGGTCGACGTCCGATCAATCATCACTTCTCAATCCACAAACCTTGATGGAAACCACCCATGACCCAGGCAACGGCAGAACTCAGCGACACCTACGACACCATGATTCAGGTGGCGCAGCCTCTCTTTCGCAATTATGGCGGCGTAAGTGAATTCAGCGGCCCCATTGCCACCGTGCAGGTGATTGAAGACAACACCTCTGTGCGCGCGATGCTTGCGCAGGAGGGCCACGGGCGCGTGCTTGTGATCGATGGCGGCGGTTCGCTGCGCAGCGCGCTGGTGGGCGACCAGATGGCGCAACTCGCGCTGGACAATGGCTGGGCGGGGTTTGTGGTCAACGGCTGCGTGCGTGACACATCGTCGCTTGAGGAGATGCGGCTGGGGGTTCGTGCGCTGGCCGCCATGCCGCGCCGCTGCCAGAAGCAGGCGCCGGGGCGCGAGGAGGTTGTGGTCGTCTTTGCGGGCGTGCAGTTCCAGCCCGGCCATTACCTCTACGCCGACAGTGACGGCATCATCGTCTCGCCGGTTGCGCTTGAATAAGAAATCGCTGCAGAGGCACCAAATTGAAGACTGACGATTGATGATTGGTATGCTCGTGGCTGTCGGCTGCGCGCACACCAATCATCAATCGTCAGTCTTCAATTGTCACTGATGTCAATTCGTACTCAAGCCGCCGCCGCGCCCGCCAGCAGCGAATCAAACTCGTCATGGCTCAGCGTCTCGCGGTCGAGCAGCGCATTTGCCACTGTGTGCAGGTTGCCGATGTTCACACTCAGCATCTGTCGCACCCGCTGGTATGCCTCGAGGATGATGCTGCGCACCTCCTCGTCAATCTGCTCGGCCACTTCTTCGCTGTAGTCACGCTGCTCGGCCAATTCGCGGCCCAGGAAGACAAGTTCCTCCTGCTGACCGAAGGTGAGCGGCCCCATGACTTCGCTCATGCCATACTTCGTTACCATGGAGCGCGCCATGCTGGTCAGCATCTGGATGTCATTGCTGGCCCCGTTGGAGACATCGCCAAAGACAAGCTCTTCGGCCACGCGGCCGCCCAGCCCCACGGAGATGACATCCATAAAGTAGGCGCGCGAGGCCAGCACGCGATCCTGCTCAGCGACCGTCCACATGTAGCCGCCGGCGCCGCCGCGCGGCACGATCGTCACCTTCTGCAGCGGATCCGCATGCTCGCACAGGTGTGACACCAGTGCGTGGCCCGCCTCATGGTAGGCCACCACCTTCTTTTCTTTGGGCGAAATCAGCCGGCTGCGGCGCTCGGGACCACCGAGGCCCACACGCTCTACCGCTTCCTGCAGTTCGGCCATGGTGATGGCGCGCTTGTTGCGGCGCGCAGCCAGGATGGCGCCCTCATTCACCACATTCTCGAGGTCGGCCCCCACCATGCCGGGCGTCTGCTTGGCAATGCGGTCGAGATCCACGTCGGGGGCCAGCGGCTTGCCCTTGGTGTGGACGTCGAGGATGGCGCGCCGTCCTTGCATGTCGGGTCGATCCATGGTCACGCGCCGGTCAAAGCGGC
>CAYRVP010000251.1:0-3522 GCA_964427845.1 uncultured Caldilineaceae bacterium | reverse complement strand
CATCCAGCGCGTCAAGGGCGTCAAGCATGTGCTTGACGTGAAGATCAGCACGCGCACGATTGACCCGCTGCAGGAAGCCGACCTTGCCGCCAACAGCGACGGCATGGACCCGGCCGACATCGCCGCGGCCGTTTCGCCGTCGCCCGTGGAAGGCAACCGTCTGCTGATTGCACCGGACGCGCTGCTTTGCTCGCTCGACCACATCATTACCGTGGAGCACATTTAGCACGTAAACAGCACCTCACTCCCCCGGTATGTACACCATGCGGAGAGGGGAGCACAGCGCCGCCGTCGTAGGTCACGTCTCCGACGTGACGCAGTTGTTACTGCGTACGCCACTCAACACGAAATGGATTCTGCGTGAGCGAAACACCGTCGCTCGAATCGAACGGGTCTGACGCCGAGAGCGAGATACAGCGCAGTGCCGTCCAGCCCGGCAACAGCGGGCCCGATGACGACGGCGCCATGGCCGCGCAGGATGCGGCCAGCCCCGACGCGACCGTCGCACCTGCGCGCACGCTCATTGTCGAAGAGCCGGGCGCGCTGCTGCATGACCGAGCCCCCGCGCCCCTCGAGGAGACGCCCGCGGCGCGCCGCGCACCCGCGGCGGCGCTTGCCGTTGACCATGTGCCCGGCGTCGGTCACGCCTATCCCGGCGAGCCGGTGGTGCTGCACACGCGTGTGCGCGTACTTGAAGAGGTGCAGGGCTTTCAGCTTGTCGTTGAACTGCCCCACTGGGTGCGGGTGGGTGAGGTGCACGCGCCTGCCGAGGCGGGCGTCTACGCGCTTGAGGTGGGCGAGTTGCGCGAGCAACTGCATTGGGAAGTGCGCCAGCCACTGCCGGCCGGCGCCGTTTTCCAGTTTGATACGACGGTCACAGTGCCCGCGCTTGACCATCTGGTGCATGCCTTTTCGAGCGCCGACGTGCTTGAACATGAGATTACGAGTGACGCCAGCGCGGCCCCGTATCTCGCGGACTCCGGCCAGGCAGCGGTGCGCGCCAGAGAGACGGCAGTGGTCGCGCTGCGTCGCAAGGGCAGTTACCTCAAGCACCTGCCCGCCGTCTTTGAGCGCGACCCCTTCATGGCGCGCTTCCTCATGCTTTTCGAAAGCTTCTGGGCGCCGATCGATGGGCAAATCGACTCGATGGCCGACTACTTCGACCCCATGCTCACGACGCTGCCCATGCTCAAGTGGCTGGCCGACAGGCTCGATTTGCAGGTGGACGACGAGTTGCCCGTCGAGGTGTTGCGCAAATTGGTGGCCAAGGCCATACCCCTCTACAGGCGGCGTGGCACGCGCTCGGGGCTCGAGGAATTGCTTGAGATCTACACCGGCGGCGACGTGGAGATTGTCGAGCGGCGCGCCAACAACCTGCGTCTGGGCAGCGGCGCACGGTTGGGGCATGGTGTGGCGCTTGGTGTGCGCAACCAGCCCCACACCTTCACCCTTTACATCAAACTGCCCGCGATTGCCGATGACCCCGCCTGGCCGGATATTTCCGTGCGCCAGCGGGAACGGCGTCGCGAGCGTATCCGCACGTTAATCGAACTCGAAAAACCGGCGCATGTGACGTATACTCTCGAACTGGAAGAGGTGTAGCGCAGCGGTCGGAATTGCGCCGCCCAACAGGGCAGCCGACCGCATGCTTCCTCCAATGCCTACGGCCCATCAGTTGCGCCATTTCACAGTCGTATTCGCGTGTGACTGACGACCTGCCTGTACCGCCCGCGCCATCGCACTCTCCATCGCTGCAATACGGCTGAACCACTGCGCGCCGCGCCTGCAGGCACGCGAGGCTCAATCGTTGTGCGCCCACTCACCTCACATCAACAAATCAAAACTGTATCTGATTGACCAGGGGAAGGACCACAGCCTGTGTTCGCTCAAGATGTTCTGCGCCTCTATCCCCAGCGCCGGGTCAAGGCTTATGACGGCATGGCTGTCACCGCCGAGACCTGGGACTTTGCCCACGATGCGCACCGCCGCCTGCTTGAGGTGCACACGCGCTTTGCGCACGGTCCCGGCATTGTCCACGGCCTGGAGGTCTTCGCGGGCGATCCGCCCAGTGCGCAGATCTACGTGCAGCCCGGCTTTGCCGTTGATGACCTGGGGCGCACCATCATCATGCCCGAGCAGCGCGGTTACGACCTGCGCTCAATTGAGGGGTTGATCTATCTGGTGCTGACCTACGAGGAGAGTGCGCCGCGCACCGATGGCACGCAGGGCGAGGACGCGCCCCGCTACGTCTACAGCGAGTATGCACTGCAGGCAATGCTCGCCCTGCCCCAAACACCCTACATCGAACTGGCGCGCTTCCGGCGGCAGGCGGGCGCAGCCATTCAGAATGCAGCTGACCCCGAGCAGCCCGCACTCAACGAAATTGACCTGCGCTCGCGCACCGAGGTCGGCGCGCATGTGCCCACGATTGTGCGCGCCGCTGTGGTGACGCTGGGCAAAATGGCCGACCCAGGCCATGCCGCGGGCGCCGTCAATCTGGCGCGGTCGCTGCGAACGAGTGGAACAGAACAGCGCATGGTGGTGGATGCCTTCGCCGGTCTCGATCGATCGTTTGGAGGCTATGATCTGCTCTTCCTTGTGGGGCTGGAAGCAGTGCGCCTGACCCGAGAGCAAGTGGGCGCGCTCAATGAGCACATGCGCGCCGGCGGCTTCATCTTCTACGAGTCATGCCGCAGCCTGGCGACGGGCGAACCGATTGCCGACTCAGCGTTCCTTGAATTGATGGGCGCGATGGGGATAACTCTCCAGCCGGTGGACGCCACGCACCCGCTCCTGCAGGCGCCCAACTTCTTCGCCATCCCGCCCGAAGGCTTTGAGACGACGGGCACGCCGCGCCTGATGACTGGCAACCGCGTGATCTTCAGCAGCTACGACTACGGCTGTATATGGAATGGGCGGCGGCGTGGGCGGCCGGCTGGGCGCAGCGAAATCCGCAGCGCGCTGGAGTGGGGCCAAAACATGGTGGCGTGGGTTGCCCTGCAGAAGCAGTATGCCCAGCCGGGAGGGGCGGCGGCGTGAGCGATCCAAAGGTGGCGGGCAACGACAGCGAGAATGCCGCGGCGGCGTGGACGCCAGGTGCATACAGCGCGCTTTTCAATGACCCAGATGAGCGTGTAGAGGTCGAGAGCCTTCTCGAGCCGACGCAACCGCTCGAGAGCATGCCCGAACCGGAACTCGAACCGGAGCCGGACTTTGCGCCCGCCCCTGCCTATGAGCCGGTGGTTGAAGCCGTGCCGGAGGTCGAACCCGAGCCGGCGCCGCAACCTGTGCCTGGGCCCGTTGCGTTGCCAGTGGCGCCTGCGCCCGTTGCGGCCGCGGCGGCCGCGGCGGCCATGATGGACGATGTAGGCAAAGTGGGCATTGTGGACATGGGTGAGCCTGCGCCCGCGCCGGCTGTGCCGGCAGCAGTTGCAGCGCCGCCGCCTGCGCGCGTCACGCCGCCGCCGGCAGTCCCTGCGGCAGTCGTCGCGCCGCCGCCTGCGCGCGTCACGCCGCCGCCGG
>CAYRVP010000250.1:0-3660 GCA_964427845.1 uncultured Caldilineaceae bacterium | reverse complement strand
AAAGCAGTTGTACCGCGCAATGTGACGCGGTGCAAGGCCGCGCGCGCGCGGCCTTGCACCGGAACCTGCAAAAGCATTGAGGCTACTTGTACTCTTCCACCAGCTTGGCCACTGCGGTTTCCGCATCCGTCAGCGCCTGCTCGGGTGTCTTCACGCCTGTCAGCGCGCTCTGCACCTCCAGCGACATGATCTTGGACATTTCCGAGTAGAAGGGCACTGCCGGGCGGTTGCGCAGGAACTCATATTGCTGCTTGGAGACGTCGACGAAGTTCTGTGTACGCGCCACCTCAGGCTGCGCGGCCTGCATTTCGGGGTCATCAAAGAGCGAAATCCAGATGGGCAGCGCATTCTGTGCATAGCGCTTCTGGACGTCCTTGCTCGACAGGAACTGAATGTAGTTCCACGCCGCCTCAGGATTCTCGGAGCCCTGCATGACCGCCAGCCCCATGCCGCCGTTGATGGTGGCGCTCTTCTCCACCTCGCCCGGTATCAGGTTGACAATCGCGCTGCCCGCAATCTGCGATTCGGCCGGGTCATTGGCCAGGTTCAACTGATAGGCCCAGTTGACGGCGAAGAGTGCTTCGCCTTGCGAGAAGGTGCGCCGCACTTCCTCATAGGTGGACTCGAGCGACGCCGGATTGATCAGTCCGCTGTTCATGCCGTCCACCATCCACTGCAGCGCGGCCAGTCCTTCGGGACCGTTGAAGGCGGGCGAGCCATCTTCGTTAAAGAAGTCACCGCCATGGGCGAAGAGATAATATGCATAGGCTATTGTCAGCCCCTCTTCCTGGCGGAAGTACTCGATGAAGGGATAGTCGACAAGGCCCTGCTCCTTGGCCGCAAGCCCCATCTCCTGCAGTTCCGTCCATGTGGTGGGCGGCGCATCGAAGCCCGCCTGGGCCAGCAAATCCTTGTTGTAGTAGAGATAGAGCACATCGTTGAGCCACGGCATGCCGTAGAGCTTGCCCTGGTAGGAGACCGACTCGAGCGCGCCCGGCCAGATGTCTGCGCGCACGTCGTCGGAGATGCGGTCGGTCACGTCGAGAATGAAGTTGGCCGCAGCAAACTCGGCCGGCCAGATGCAGTCCACCAGCACCACGTCATAGGTGTTTGCGCCCGACGTGGCCGTGGTGACAATTTTGTCATGCAGCGCTTCGTACTCCACAAATTCAAGCTCCACGTTGACATTCGGGTTGGCGGCCTCAAACTCGGCCGTAATCGCCTCGATGTCCGACTGCTGATAGCCGGCCTGCTTCATGAAGATCGCGCGCAGCGGCGTTTGTTCGGCGGGCGCAGCGGCCGCGCCACCGGCGGGTGCGGCTACCGGTGCAGCGCAACCCGCGAGCACCATCACAGCGACAAGCAAGAAGACGATAGTTCGCTTCAGATTCATGGGTAAATCCTCCTTGTGCGCACAACAGAATGGGTTGGTGAAGTCCATCGGTAATGGCAAATGTGGGATCACGCACCGGCCAGCCCCTGCGACGTATAGCGCCCGTAGGTGCGCGCTTCGTCAATCAGCGCCTCGAGGTTGGCATGGGGCGTATCGCGCGGTAGTTCGCAGCCTGGGCTGAGGATAAGGCGCCCATGGCGCCCGGCATCATCCATGCAGTGGCGGGCCGCCGCCCGCACCTCCTCCGGTGTGCCCTGCAGCATGACGCCAGAGGGATCGATGTTGCCCTTGATGACCAGCGCAGCGCCCAGAATGCGGCGCGCTTCGGCCAGTTCAACCAGCGAATCCAGATTGAGGATATCGGCCCCCAACTGGGCAAAGAGTGGCAGGAGCGCCGCCGTGCGCCCGCAGGCGTGGTACTTGACGATGGCCCCGGCTTTGCGCAGCCCGGCGATCAACTCCGCAATATAGGGCAGGTTGAATTCGGCATAGTGGCGCGGGGAGGCAAGCGACGCAATCGCATCGCCGACCCCTATAATACGTGCACCGGCCTCAATTTGCGCCAGCCCATAGGCTAGTTCCATCTCGGTGCTGAAGCGCATGAGTTCGTGCACAAAGGCTTTGTTCTCGTAGAGGTCGGTCATCAGCGTGCTGATGCCGCGCAGCATCGACGACTCCTGGAAGGGGGCCTCGACCCACGCCCAGACGAGGCCATCAGCGCCCTGCGCATCCTGCATGATACGCATGGCCTTGATTTGCTCGTGCATGCGGTTGGGGCCAAGGGGATCGGGCAGGCGCAGCTTTTTGATGTCCCCGGTGGTCACGAGCAGCACGTCGCCACTCAGCGAGCCGGGCACCTCGTCTTCTTGCCAATAGACGGGCGCACCCACGGCTTCGGCCTCGCGCACCGCGTCGGAGCCGACATAGACGCCATCATAGCCAAAGCGCTCGTGCGTCTTCAGTTGCGCCTCGGCCATCACCTCGCCGTAACGGCTGTATGCCCCATAGGTCACGCCCGCAAAGCGCGCCGCAAAGGTCATCACAAAGGGGCTGACGGGCACGCAGTCGGGCAGTTGCCCTGCGCACACGGCGCTGTAGCGTTCCCACTCCGTCATCGGCATGGTGGCTTCTCCTTGAACAACGGGCAGTGGGGAGTGGGCAGTGGGGGTGCTCAGTCGACATCCCACTGCCTGATCCCCACTGCCCACTGCCTACTCCCCACTCCCCGCTGTTAGTGCATCTCCGCTGCCGTCGTCCCGATACCGCTGCGCAGGAAGTTGAATTGCACATTGGGGTGCTCGGCCAGCAGCGACATGGGCACGGAGGTGTCCACGATCTGCTTGCCAATCATAAGCGTTGTCAGGCGCATGCCAAAGGCGTTGTCGTGCTGCCCCGCGTGCCAGATGGAGACCTTCTCGGCGCGCCATGTCTCCATCGCCCCCACACTGATGGCCCGATCCGGCACATTCTGCACCACGCCTCCACCTGACGTGCGCGCATTCTGCATCAGCGTCATGGGGTGCAGATCCACCACGCGCGTCGTCAACGCCCGGAACCAGGCAGAAGGCGGCGGGTTCTCTGTCCACTCGCCTGCGCGCTTGGGCGGATCATTGAAGGCCCAGTGCTTGACTTCACCCTGGCCGCCCTGCATGACCACGCAGCGGGCCTGGTCCCAACTGGCAATGTAGGCGCTGGGCTCCTCGCTGGGGAAGTGGATATTTTCACGCGGCATGCGCAGCTCCGGGCGAATGCGGTTGAAGCAGAGCTCCATATCGGCGCGCGCAAAGGAGAGCGGGAAGTCGATCGGCGCGGCCTTGCCGTCGAGCACCCACTCATCCATGCCCCAGAAGTGCGCATGCGTGAGGTCGATTTCCAGCGCATTGACGAGGCGCGCCACCAGCGGCAGATGCTCCGTAGGGCCAACGGGGCCGCAGATGCCCGCGGGCTGCTCGGGCGTGGCCTGTTGCCAGGCGTTGATGTACTCCAGCGCCTCGGCAAGGTAGAAATCCTCCACCGTGTCATAGAAGACAACCTGAAAGCCCGGGCGGCTGAGGCCGAGCAGATCGTCGGCCTGCAGGCGCGCGGCGCCGTCAAGTATCTCTCGGTCCAGTGTGGTGAAATCCCACCACCCTGGTGCAATCTTGCTCACGGGACGCATGATGTGGCTCCTTATGAAGTCGTTGCGGCAGGTTATGAAGGCCTCCAAAATAACTCCGTGTCGCGTCGGGCCCCACAACAGCACCTCCCCCCCGGCCCCTCGCCATTCG
>CAYRVP010000249.1:0-3815 GCA_964427845.1 uncultured Caldilineaceae bacterium | reverse complement strand
CCCGCGCTGTTGAGCCAGCGACGCGCGCCCGGCAGTTAGGGGGACACCCCCCCCAGCGCAGCCAAAAGGGCCCGCCACAGTGCAATCTCCACGGCCCAGCTTGCGATCATGGCAAGCGCCGACAGCGCGAGCCATCCCGCTCGCAATTGCCACGCGTGCGCGCGCAGGCTTGGCCACTGGCGCGCGAGCAACAGCAGAATAAAGATCGTCGCAGCCACCATCATCAGCGGCTGCACCCAGCGCAAAAGTCGACGCACACAACGCTCCTGCGGGCAGCCGTCCTGCTGCCCGCGGCATTACGCTACCATGTTCACACTGCTTTAGCGAAACCTTACGCACCGGCGGTACGTTAGTGACATATAGAAGGTGCGCAGCCACTGAACGATTCCCACACATCCGCAGCGTGGTCTCGCCTCCCGCTCACGCTGGAAGCTTCACATGACGCCCAGAAAATCAACACGAGCGCAAGCTGCAGCCGTCGCGGACGCCCGGGGCCGCTACTGCTACGACTATCCACGCCCCGCCGTCACTGTGGATATCGTGCTCTTTGCCTTTGAGGCTGATGATCTGCAACTGCTGCTGGTTGCGCGTGCAAAGGAGCCATTCGCCAACCAGTGGGCGCTGCCTGGCGGCTACATTGAGATGGATGAGCCGCTCGACACCGCCGCGCGCCGTGAATTGCGCGAGGAGACCGGCTTCTCGGCGCAATATGTAGAACAGTTGCATGCCTTTGGCACGCCCGACCGTGACCCACGCGGCCGCACAATCAGCATTGCGCACCTGGCGTTGGCCAGCGCCGACGAAGTGGCGCAGATGCCGCCCCGGGCTGCTGACGACGCCGTCGACGCGCGCTGGTGGGGTATCGACACGCTGCCGTCACTCGCGTTCGACCACGCGCAAATTGTCACCCTGGCGAGCGACCGGCTACGCGCAGCCATCGAGCGACCCGAAACCTCACGCGCACTCCTGCCCGCTACCTTCACGCTCTCCACACTGCAACGCCTCCACGAGCGCATTCTGGGTGTCTCGCTCGACAAGCGCAACTTCCGCCGCAAACTGATGGATAGCATGTGGCTGCAGGAGAGCGGCGACTACTCCACAGCCGGCCATCGCCCGGCGCGCCTCTATCGCTTCGCGCCTGCGACGGATGCTGTTCCACAGCAAGACCCGCGATAGCCGACGCACGTCCGCACCGCCGCGCAAAGATAGACAACTGCGAGTTCGCATGGCATTCGCCCACTCTCCGGCGGCAAAGCGACCTTTGCATTTGCTGCAACAGCGTCTATACTTGTTGCCCAAGCGCCCGCTGTGCGCGTGCGCCAAAATTCGGATTGGCCTGCTGTGCAGGCGCCTTGCGGCAACACATCGCCACCGACATCATCGCATGCGGCTTCCGAGCCGCCCAGTCTGCTTGTTTGCGCCGCTTCTTCCAGGTCATCCGAGAACCAGGCCAACATGGTAAGGCATACCTACTCCCGGCGCGCAAAGCGTCGCCTTGCACCGGCCCTGCTGATTATCGGCACGATCGTCGCCGTTACACTTGTCGTCAATGTCGTCCCGCGCATCGTTGCGCTCTTCGGCATCAGCACTGCCTCCGCTGATACACTGGACCCACCCGAACGAACAGCAATCGTTCAGACTTTTGGCGCGCGCACCTTGGCTACGCGCGACGGCCACTGTCCGTCGCATTCCGCCCTGGTTCCACGTGCCGATGCCTGGGCCTGCACCGTGGATGATCAACTCTTTGACCCATGCTTTGAGGCCAAGGATCTCGACGCACCCACCGCCATCGTCTGTGGTGCTGATGCGCTCTCCGGCGCAGTCGGCTTCGCCATCCGCGACGCCGTCCCGCCCGCCCCTCCTTCTGATGCAGCCCAAATTGACCCCACCGCCATCGCCACGCTTTCAGTTGCGATAGACCTCATTGGTGAGCCGGTTACGCTCGTCAACGGCCAGTACTACGCACCCAATGTGGAGCGTACGGGCGGAAGTGTGCTGGTGGCCCAAAGCGGCCTGCGCGCAAACGGCGACCTCGACGCGGACGGCGATGCCGACGCTGCCGGGCTGCTTGTCGCCGACGCCGGTGATGGCCGTATGTTCATTTATCTCTACGCCATCCGCAACGATGGCGGCTCACCCGTCTTCGCCGGCTCGCTTGAACTGGGTGACCGCGTCAAGGTCGATGCGCTCGACATCACCCACGGCCAGATACGCGTTGCCATGACGACACACACGGGTGAAGACCCCGCCTGTTGCCCCACGCTCGACGTCAATTACGCCTACAATCTCGTCGACGGCGCGCGCATTGCCCAGTATGTCAATGGCTGGCGGCTCGAACTCCCGGGCGGCGTCCAATGCCTGCCCGTGCCGCCCGTTGCCACGCAGCCAACAGCCAACCCCGCCCCCATTGCCTACCAGTGCAGCAACGGCGCTTGGCTGCGCACCGGCCTGGCCCCCGGCCGCGTCTGGTACGCACAGACTGTCGCCTCCGCAGCCAACGAGCCCGGCAAGGCTTCCTCCTACATCCCCGTGGTGCGTGTTTGGCAATAGCACAAAGCAAACTGTTGCCGACCACCATCGCCTGAAGTTGCCCATCACCCTGCAAATACGTACAATCGCGTAGGTCTTGCGCTTGCGCGCAAGCGGCGCGCATTTGTCATGCGCGCATGCGCTGCCCTGGGCGCGCCATCACTCACAATTCGAACGGCCGGCACATATGGAGCCGGTGCGAAAGGAAAGCACGCATGGCCACAACATCCGATCTGCGACGCGGGCAACTCATCCGCTACAACGGCACCCTCTACCGTGTGGTGGAGTACGAGCACATTAGCCCCGGCAACTGGCGCGCCTTTGTGCGCCTGCGGCTCAAGAACTTCGAGAACGGCAAGATTACCGAAGACCGTGTGCGCGCCGGCTCGGAAATTGACATCGTTCCCACCGAGTCGCGCACTGCGCAGTACCTGTACAGCGACGGCGCCATGTTCCACTTCATGGACAACGAGCACTTCGACCAGGTGGCGCTGCCCGTTGAAGCGATTGCCGACACCATGCAGTATGTCAAGGAAAACGATGAGGTCACGCTCCTTACAAGCGAAACCGGGCAGATTCTGGATGTGGAGGTGCCCACCTTTGTTGTGCTGCGCGTCACCCAGGCGGACGCATCCGTGCGCGGCGACACCGCCGGCAACGTCCTCAAGAAGGTCACCGTGGAGACCGGCGCGGTGATCGATGTTCCCGCTTTCGTCAAGGAGGACGACCTGCTACGCATCGACACGCGCACCGGCGCCTATGTTGAGCGCGCCAAGGAAGAATAGGTGCGCGAGCGCAAACATCTTGGTCATCAATCATCAATCATCAATAGTCGATGACTGATGATTGATGATTGTTCCTAACCCACCCATGAAAGGGCAGCCCAATGAAGAGCCTGCTCGCCAAGCTCCAAATTGCTGATACAAACCCCGGCGCCTGCACCGGCCCTGACGGCTGGATCAGCGATCCCGCCGGCGATCAACTTGTCTCCTTCAACCCCACCACCGCCGAGCCCATCGCGTCGGTCACGCAGGCGACCCCCGCCACCTATAATCGCGTGGTCGAGCGGGCCCAGGCCGCCTACCTCACCTGGCGCATGCTGCCAGCCCCGCGCCGCGGCCTGGTCGTGCGTGATTTGGGCAACGCCCTGCGCGACTATGTCGAACCGCTGGGCGAACTGGTTGCGTTGGAAATGGGCAAGATTCGCGCCGAAGGCATTGGCGAAGTGCAGGAGATGATCGACATCTGCGACTTCGCGGTGGGCCTCTCACGCCAGCTCTACGGCC
>CAYRVP010000248.1:0-3868 GCA_964427845.1 uncultured Caldilineaceae bacterium | reverse complement strand
TTGTAAGGTTGGATGGTTTGTCTGGTTGACGGGATTGACGGGCATGGTTCATTGCGTTTCGGGTTCTGGTTCGTGCACCTAGCTGTGGCCGGCCGGCTCACGACCCCCGACCGCTACACCATGGGCGACCAGTCAGGCACGCGCGTGTCGAGGCGGCCAGCCGCTTCCATGCGCGCGCGAATGAGCTGTGCCAGCACGCTGACGCCGTTGCGAATCGCGGCCGGCTCCTGCTGGCCAAAACAGATGCGCACGGCCTGCTCGGGAGATGCGCCGCCCGGCGCCTGGAAGACACTCCCCGGTGCAAACGCCCACCCCTGGCGCAGCGCCGCTGCGTAAAGATCATCATAAACAGGGTGCGGCGGCATGGAAAGCCAGCAGCAGAAGCCCCCCTCAGGCCGCGACCAGGTGACGCCGGGCGGCATGGTTGCGGCCAGCGCGTGGAGGAGTGCGTCGCGCCGCTCGCGGTAGATGGGCAGCACCCTGCGCAGGTAGCGCTTGATCCCGTCGCGCCGCACGTACTCGGCCACGGCGCGCTGGAGCAGGGGCGGGCCGCAGAGATCGCTGGCGCGGCGCAGATCCAGCAGGCGGCGGTGCAGAGCAGGCGGCGCGACCACATAGCCCACGCGCAGCCCCGGCATAAGCGTCTTGGAAAAACTGCTCACATAGGCCACGCTCTCGGCCTCATCCATGGACTTGAGCGTGGGCGGCGGCGGACCGTCGTAACTGATGCGCGCGTAGATGTCGTCCTCCACCAGCAGAAAGCCATAGCGTGCCGCCAGTTCAAGCAGCGTGCGTCGCCGCGCGAGGCTGGCATTGCGGCCCGTAGGATTCTGAAAAGTGGGAATCGTATAGAAGAAGCGCGGACGCACCTGCACAATCAAGCGCTCCAGCGCCTCCGGGTCGGGCCCTTCGGCGTCGAGCGGCACACCCACCGCCTGCACGCCCTGGGTGCGCGTGATATTGAGGAACGAGAGGTAGGTCGGCTGTTCGACCAACACCGCGTCTCCCGGGCGACAGAGCGCTTGCGTAAGCAGCGACAGCGCCTGCGTCGCACCATCGGTCACCAGGATCTCGCCGGGGATTGCCTGCACGCCCCGCTCGCGCAGAAGCGTTGTCAGCTCAATGCGCAACTCCACATCTCCCTGAATCGCGCCATATTCGGTCAGAAATGCCGCCTGCGGGCGCAAGTCGGCCAGTACGCCCCAGAACTCGTCGGTGGGTGCAAGGCGCGGGTCGGGCGAGGCGTTGGCCATGGAGCGCATGCCCACCACATGGCCGATGTGAATCATGTCGTCGATGACTGCATCAGCAGTGAAAGGTGCGGCGCGCTCGGGCAGATGCTGCGCGGCCTGTGCGGATTCGCTCACAAAGGTGCCCCGACCGACAGTGGCCTCTATCCAGCCGCCACTCTGCAGCTCGGCGTAGGCCGACTGCACGGTGAGGCGGGTGACGCCCAGTTGCTGCGCCATGGCGCGCACGGTGGGCAACTGCGCGCCGGGTGGCAGTGCGCTCTCGGCAATCAGATCGCGCACCTGGTCGGCTATCTGGCGGTAGAGCGCAATACCATTGTTGCGCTCGAGGGTGAGGTCAAGGCTCATCGTGAGGTGGGCGGTAGGTGGCAAGCGGAATTTTGAGCAGAGAAACACAAAACGCCGTGGAGGCGAGCCCCCTCGGCGCTGAGTGACTGCTAGATTGTACAGGTACAATACGCGCGGCGCAAGTGACAATGGCGCCAAATGCGCGGAGACAAACGACGCCGTGAGTGACGCCCACATCCACCACCACATCTCAACGCAAAGGCAGAGAGGAGGCAAAGGAGCGCAAAGGAAAACAACTGCGCAACATAGCCGACTCGTTGCCGTGCTTTGCGTTTCTTTGCTCGCTTCGCAGCTTTGCGTTGAGATTTTGATTTCGTGCCGGCTTGACGCTACACGAGCGGTCGGCGCGCCTGAATCGTGGCATTGGTGAAGCGCGCGGCGAGCTTTTCGGCGACTTCGACCGATAGGCCGTCCACAAGGTATTCTGCGCGTACCCCGCCCTGCGGCAGCGCGCGACTCTGCGGTTCAATCAGCACATCCACAAAGCCGGCTTCAGCAAGGGCGCGTGCCATCTCGTTCACTGTCAACGCACCCGCAATGCAACCCGCCCATGAGAGCGCCGCACGCACCTGCGCCTCGCTCACGGGCAAGTCGTCCAGGTCGCCGTCAATCACAATGTCCGATACGGCAAGGCGCCCACCGGGCCGGAGCACACGCCATGCTTCGCGCAGGGCCGCAGGCTTGTCAGGCGAGAGATTGATGACGCAGTTGGAGATGACGACATCGACGGCCTCATCACCCAACGGGATTTGCTCAATGTAACCCTTGCGGAACTCGACATTTTCCATGCCGTGGCGGGCAGCATTGCGCCGCGCCAGCTCAAGCATCTCGTCGGTCATGTCCACGCCGTAGACATGGCCAACGGGTCCCACCTGTCTTGCGGCAAGGAAGCAATCGATACCGCCTCCGGAGCCAAGGTCCAGCACATCTTCGGCCGGCTGCAGAGACGCAATGGCTGCCGGGTTGCCGCAGCCATAGGCGACGGTCGCACTCTCGGCGGGCACCAGTGCCAATTCCTCAGCGGAGTACAACGCTTGCGCCGCGCCACTTTCCTCGGTGCAGCACGAGTCGCCGCAACAGGAGGAACCGCTGCGCACGCGTGCCGCGTAGTGTGCACGCACGTCGGCGCGGATGGCGTTGGCGCTGTCAATACCCGCTTCGTTGGTCATATCCAGATCAATGCGTGCAATTGTCACAATGTTCTCCTCTTCTGCAAATAGATTGAACTTCATCGATATATTAAGCCGACAAATGAGCACTAACGAGCGCGTGTGCGCAAAGGTTAGGGGTTTTCGGGGGCGCTCCAGCCACCAAGCAGCGTGCGCAGCGCGGCAACTCGTGCGCGCCGCACGTAGTAGAAAGCCCACAGGCCGCTCTGTTCGGCACCCACCAGCCCAGCCTCGCGCAGGACACGCAGGTGATGCGAGATCGTGGGCTGTGATAGCGAGAAGCACGCCTCGATGTCGCAAACGCAAAGCTGCCCCTCGCTGCGGCTGAGCAGATCGACAATCTGCAGGCGCACAGGGTGACCCAGCGCCTTGAAGGCCGCTGCCAGTGCGCGCGCATCGTCGTCTGCAATACACAGCCCTTGTGCTGGGGCCTGGCACGTTCTATTCGCACAGGAGATTTCGTTGGCAATCGTCGTCATGGCGAGCAGCATATGCGATAAAATTATGTTTGTCAATATAGATTGATGATATTCAATTCACTTTCGCGCGTCTACGTAGCCAGCGAGCAAAAAAAGTGCCTCGCCGATCGACGCTCGGCGAGGCAATTCCACAGTCGGATAGCGGCGGGCGTGCTACGCCTGGTCGAAGACCATCCACACCTCGCCCTGGCCATCGGGAACGGAGAAGCTGAAGGTCTGGCTGTCGCGTTCACCATTGCCGTCCAGCACCCAAATCTGATAATCGCCGCCGACGCTGCCGCCCAGCCTGTCGACGCCGACCTTGTACTCGTAATTGTATTTGCCATTAGGGCCCTGGCGCTGCTCAACCGACGGATCATACGAGCGCACGCTGTCGGAGATGCCCAGATTCTCGCCGTTCTTGAGCACTACGACAAAGTAGCTGCCCTGCGGCTGGCCACCGTCAATGCCGCTATGGATGAAGCCGAGCGTGAGCTTGAGCTCGCCATTGGCTGCAAACGCAGGGCCGGAGCGCAGCTTGAATTTACAGCCGTCACCGCCTATGCCCGCGCAGGGATCGTTGGCAGGCGGGGCGGCGGGCGCAGGCTCGGCGGGGGCTGGTGCGGGCGCAGCGGGGGCCGGC
>CAYRVP010000247.1:0-3901 GCA_964427845.1 uncultured Caldilineaceae bacterium | reverse complement strand
AGATGCCGCCGATGTTGAACCCGGTCGAGACGATGCCAAACACCCGTCCCGCCGCCCCGGGCGGCGCGGCCTTGCGCACCAGCATGTCGCGCGAGGGCTGGCCCATGCCGACCAGCCCACCAGTCAACCCGTAATCCAGTCACCCAGTCAACCAGTCAACCACTCACCGCGCTCGTCACCACAGGCGTGCCGGCCTGCATCGCCTCGAGCACGGTCATGCCAAAGCCCTCGTACAGGCTGGGGAAGAAGTAGGCCGTGGCCAGCGCATAGAGCGCGGGCTTGTCGGCCTCGGCCACCCAGCCGATGAAACGCACCTGGTCGCCCAGGCCGAGGGTTGAAGCGAGCGGACGCGGGTCCGGCGCAAACGCGCTGTCGGTAGCAGGCAGTTTGCCTGCAATCACCAGCTTCACCGCCGCATCACCCCCCCGATCGAGATAGCGCTTGTAGGCGCGCAACAGCGTCTCCACATTCTTGCGCGCATCGAAGCCACCCAAATAGAGAAAGTAGCGCGCCGGCAAGTCCATGCGTGCGCGCAGCGCCGCGCACGCGGCGGGCGTGGGCGTCGTCTCGTCGGGTTGGTTGGGGCCATGGTGCACAGACGTGACGCGAGCGCGGGGAACGCCGAGGTGCGCGACCACATCGCGCGCGCTTGCCTCACTCACCGTAATCACACGCGCCGCGCGGCGCGCCGTCGCCGCCACCAGCGCTGTGTACGCGCGCTGCGACGCGCCTCCGCGGTAGGCGGGCAGCAAGAGCGGAATCAGATCATGGACGGTCACAACGGAGGCAATGGGCTGCCACCAGGGCGCTGCCCAGTAGGGAGTCCAGAGGACGTCGGCATGCAGACGGCGCGCCCACGTGGGCATGGTGACCTGCTCCCACCAAAGTTTGGGCAGCGCGCCGGGCAAAGGCGGCGACGCCACCGGGGCTGTCACAACGCCGCGCCATGTGGGATAGGTTGCCAACTCCACGCCGCGCGGAACCAGCAGCGTCCAGCGCACGCCGGGTGCAGCCTGATGCAATGTCGCGAGCATGTGGTGCAGGTATTGGCCGCTCCCCGCGCCCTCCTGGCCAGCAAACCAGCCGTTGACAAGTACGTGGAAATCAGCCATGGAGATTGACCTTCGGTTATGCAGGTGCGGGGTCTGTGGCCAGCGGCGGCATGACAATGTGGCCGCCCAGCGCACTGAGCTCAAATGCCTCAATGCCCTGCTGGCCCAGCATGAGCGAAATTTCGCCACCGTGGTGGATGTCGTGCGCCATGATGCGAAAGACCGTCCACTGGCGCGGGATGGACCAGTTCTGGCCATTCCACCGGTAGGGATAGGAGATAGCGAGGTCGTCGGCCGTCCACGCCGAGAGGGTGGCGTCGACCATCAGCCAGGATCGATCGAGCCATTCGATGAGCGCGCCGGCATCCTGGGTAATGGGGAGCGCTTGCTCGTCCGCGTGGCGGTTGCCTTCCTCGTCAGTTGTCCAGGCGGGCACGGCCGCGGCCGCTGCTGCGCTGCCCGGCGCGTCCATGCGTAGAAACCAGGTAATGCGCCCCAGTGCCACGTGGCGTGCAATCTCGCCCGCCGAGCGCATGTCGGTCTTGGGCCGCCAAAGCAGTTCCATGGGTGTACGCTGGCGCAGCGCGCCGACCAGGCTGGCGTTGTACCCTGCCCAGCCATCGAATACAGCGTTCAACATCATTGGAGATTCTGCCATGACGTTCACTTTCGTTGGTGCACCTTCAACAGGCAAAGGCGCCATGCGTGGGCCCTATAGACGATCCGGAACGACATATTGTTCATACCAGGCCGCAACCTGCGCCGCATGGCGCGCCTTCCACGCACGCCACACTGCATGAATATAGAGAGCGGTGACGTCGTAGCGCGCCTGCGGCGATGGCGCTTGTACGATGTCGGCTACTGTCAGCGCGCCAAGCGCCGAGCGGGGTGGCGGCTCCAGCCAGGCAAAGCGCGCGTGCTTGGCGCTCACGCCGGCGCGCAGCGGTCGTGTCCGTATCTGAATGACCTCCGCCACGCCGACGCCCATCTCCAGAATCGCGTACAGGGCAAGAAGATGCACTGTTACAGACTGCGTGGCCTGGTTCGACGGCACGCCGTGGTGCTGCGCGGCATAGGCATCCACAAGCAGCGGAGAGAGTGGCCCTGCTGCAATCGGGGGTTCGCCGCCGCCCTGCAGCGCGCTGTAGAGTGCCCAGCATGCAGCACCGGCCCCCAGGTAACGATGCGTGGGGCCCTCCGAAGCGGGCAGACGCACACCGCAGTCGGGACAGATTTCGAATCGCAAAGCGCGCATATGCACCCCTGAGGCCGTTATTATACCATCCGCAGCGCAGTCGCTCCCCTCGGCCTGCACATTTGCTGCGGCGCGCATGGCTTCCGCGACGGCGCTTTTCCGCGGTATGGTCAATCCAGCGCACTCCAAGGTAAAATGGGGACTCCATCCGCTGATTCAAAACTCACCAACCCGGGGCCATGCCATGCTCATCCATAATGCAACGGTGCTCACCTTTGACGACTCGCAGCGCGTGCTCGAAGAGGCCGCCGTGCTGATCGACGGTGCGACCATCCGCGAAGTCGGGCCCAGCGACGAACTGCGCGCGCGCCACCCCGGCGAGGCGCTTTGGGACGCCGGCGGTATGGTGCTCATGCCCGGCCAAATCTGTGCCCACACGCACTTCTACGGCGCCTTCGCACGGGGCATGTACATCCCCGGCCCGCCTGCCAAAGACTTCCCCGAGATTCTGCAGAACCTCTGGTGGCGGCTCGACAAGGCGCTCGACATGGAGGGCGTCCAAAGCAGCGCCGAAGTCTGTCTCGTGGATGCCATTCGCAACGGCACGACGACGCTGATCGACCACCACGCCAGCCAGCGTGCGATTGACGGCAGCCTCGACGCGATCGCCGATGCCGTGGTGCAGAGCGGCCTGCGCGCCGCGCTCTGCTATGAAGTCACTGATCGCGACGGCCCCGAAGCGGCGCGCGCGGGAATCAGCGAGAACATGCGCTTCATGCGGCGCATACAGAGCGTGCGGCGCACCGCCGCCGACGCACCCGAGGCCACGCGCCTGGCAGCCACCTTTGGGCTGCACGCCAGCCTCACCCTCTCCGACGCGACTCTCGAGGCCTGCCGCGCCGAAGCCGACCGCTTCCACGTGCACGTAGCCGAGCACCCTGTCGACCAGTATGACAGCCTCAGTCAGTCGGGCATGCGCGTGGTGGAGCGACTGCACCGCTTTGGCGTTACGGGCGCGCAGACGATCATGGCCCACTGCATTCATGTGGACGCGTGGGAAACGGCGCTGCTGCGCGAGACTGGCACCTTTGTGTCGCACCAGCCTCGCTCCAACATGAACAACGCTGTGGGCGCAGCCGAGATTACGCCCATGCTGCGTGCGGGGATGGCTGTGTGCCTGGGCAACGACGGCTTCAGCAACGACATGTTCATGGAGATGAAGGTGGCTGACCTGCTCCAGAAGCATGCCCACGCCGACCCGCGCTACCTGGGCGCCGACAAGGTGCTGCAGATGGCCGTGGTGAACAACCGCCGCCTGGCCTCACTCTTCTTTGACAAACCAGTCGGCATCATCGCGCCCGGCGCCTATGCCGACCTGATCCTGCTCGATTACCACCCGACCACGCCCATGAATGCGGGTAACCTACCCTGGCACATCCTCTTCGGCATGAGTGGCGGACACGTACACAGCACCATTGTGCAGGGTGAGGTGCTGATGCGCAACCGCACGCTACTGACCATGGACGAGGCCGCGATCACGCAGCGCAGCCGCGCCGCTGCCGCAAAGACGTGGGAGCGGTATTGGGCCATGTTTTAGGGCTGGTGGACTGGTGGACTGGTGGACTGGTGGACTGGTGGACTGGTGGACTGGTGG
>CAYRVP010000246.1:0-3961 GCA_964427845.1 uncultured Caldilineaceae bacterium | reverse complement strand
TGCGCAATTACCCCGCACTGCGCTGCTCTCGCCCCCGAACGGCTGCTCGATCGGCGCCCCCAGCACTTCCGCGCGTACAGCCTCCACCCCATTGCCGTTGGATGAGAGTGCTGGCCCGCCTGTGCGGCGGTGGAAGAGTGCCGGCCACTCGGCGGGCACGGCCGCCCGCCACTCGCCGGATGCAGCGCGCACAAAGTCAAAGAAGAGCCCGGCGCTGTGTTGGTCGGTCTTGGCCAACTCCTCAGGGTGCCACTGCACACCCACGGCGAAGGGTAGCTCGGGCATTTCCAGCGCCTCTGCCAGTCCGTCTTCGGCAATCCCCACCACACGCAGCCCCGCCCCCAGCGAGCGAATGCCCTGATGGTGCATTGAGTTGACCTCGTGCACCTGTCCAAGCGAGCGCGCCAGGCGGCTGTCCGGCTCAATCGCCACCTGGTGCGTAATGCGAAACCGCTCAAAGGTGGGCGGGAAATAATCATGCTTGTGCAGCGTCGGCATCTGCGTGGTCAGGTCCTGATAGAGCGTGCCGCCGCAAACCACATTGAGCATCTGTACGCCGCGACAAACGCCCAGGATTGGCATCCCCGCCTCGAGTGCCCAGTGCGCCAGCAGCATCTCAGTACGATCGCGCTCCTTGTCGGTTGAACCAAGCTGTGGGTGACGCTCCTCGCCGTACAGACTCGGGTCGATGTCCTCGCCCCCTGGCAGCATCACGCCGTCGAGGCGCTCGAAAGTGCCGCGCAGCGTCGCCTCGCTCATCTGCAAGGGAATAAGCACCGGCAGCGCACCCAGATTCTCGAGCGTGCGCACATAGGTCTGGTTCATGATGTAGAGCGGCAGGCCAAAGAAGCGCTGCGACTTTTCGCGCCCGGTGGGCACGCCAATCAGCGGCCGTCGCACGCCCGGCGCGCCCGCCGGCTCCTCCAGAAATGGCTTGTTGCGCAGATCACGGTTCAATGCCCACACCTCACTATCTGCCGATGGCTCCACACGCGCGTCTCCGACGCAGCGTTCTTGTTTGCAGCCGCCGCATTATAGCCGCCGGCCCGCGTGCAAACCAATTGCGCGTCTCCAGCACAACGTCATTCGGCGCCGCGCTGGCGTTGATCGCGACCGCCCATTGCCTCAACTAAGAAGTTGCGATGCGATGACGCTCCACTGGCCGCGCGCCATCTTTGACACGCCGCCGCGCCCGTGTTATTGATTCCATTGTGACTCAACCAGCCCCCACACTTGCCATCGCGGCAGCGCGCCGCCACCATGCACGTTTTGTCGCCACATGGGCGGGCGTTCTGCTCATCCTGGCCGCCGCGCTCCTCTACGCCGGCACGCTCGACCGCTACCTCTCATGGGGCAACCTGGCCGGTGGTGACCTTATTACCCACCAGTATGCGCAGGTGCAGGCGCGCCCCGGCAACGCCCCAGGCTACCCGCTCTACACCATGGGCGGTTGGCTCTGGTTTCATGGCCTGCGCAGCGCGATCAGCGCGCTCGGGCGCGCCCATCCCAACCCCATTCCCATCCTGGCGAGCTACAGCACGCTGTGGGCGCTGGTTGCCCTCTGGCTGCTCTATCGCACGCTATGCTTCCTCACCAGCAGCCGCTATGCAACCGCAAGCCCGTGGGGGCAGGCGGGCAACTGGCCCCTGGCCTGGCTGCTGAGCGCCTTCTACGCTGTCACCTGGTTCTTCTGGTTCTACGCCACCACCACCGAGCAGTATTCGAGCGCCGTCGCGCAAACGCTGGCCATCGTCTATGTCTACCTGCTCTGGGCCGAAGCCGACGTGACTGCGCCGGAGACCTACCCGCTGCGCAGCCGCGCCGGCTGGCTGCTTGTGCTGCTTGCGTTTCTCTGCGGCCTATCACTCGCCCACATGCTCACGGTCGCCTTCATCGTGCCGCCGCTGGTTGCCGTTGTACTCTGGCAGCGACCGCAGATTCTGCGCAGCAGTCGCATGATTGCAACGGTGCTGGCCGCCGCGCTCCTGCCGCTGACCGCTTACCTGTACGTGTACATCCGCGGCGCGCAGCACCCCGCATGGTGGGGCGGTGGTGATTGGCACTCGGCCGGAGAGTGGTTCTGGGCATTCGTCTCCACAGCCCAGGGGCGCGAGGAACTGGGCTGGGGCTTTGAGGCGGGTCGAGGCTTCTTCGGCAATGGATTCCCTGCCATCATCTGGCACGAGTTGAGTGCGCCCCTTCTGCTTGCGGGCCTGGTCGGGATTGCTTTCTTGCGTCGTCGCACCGTCGCATTGCTCTATGGCACTTTGGCCACCTATCTGACATTCGCCTGGGCCTATCGCTACGGCAACTGGTTCCAGGTTGTTCTGCCCGCCTACCCGCTTGTGTTGCTGGGCATGGCGGGTGTGGCGCTGCGTCTTGCCACGTGGCCGGCGGCGGCTTCACGGCGCTGGGTGCAGCCCACCTTGCTTGTCGTGCTGGCGGTGGCAGTGGCGTGGCGCTTGGCCGCCTCGTGGCCCGAGGTCGACAGCAGCCGCCACCCCCCCGATGAGGCCCTGGGCCGCGCCGCCACGCTGCTCGCTGATGACCTGCCTGCCAATGCCGCCCTCTTCGCCGAGCAGGGCGACGCCGCTTCGCTCGACTATTTGGCGCACATCTGGGGATTGCGCCCCGATCTAGACGTCATCGGCAGCAGCCAGGCGCAGGACGCGCTGGCCGACGGTCGGCCCCTGCTTGCGACATGGCCCACCGTCGGCACCCTGCTCGCCGAAATGGGCGGCGCAGCAACGGTGCAGGCGCAAAGCGGCGACTGGGCGCGCATCAGTGGCGCGGCGCAAACCGCGCCCTCATTGCTGCCCCATGCGCCAGGCGATCTGCCCGTGCTTCTCTCCTACGTAACGCGGCCCGCACCTGCCGGCGCACCCGTCACCAAGGGGCCGCCCGCGCTTGACGTGCGGCTGCACTGGCAGTTGCCGACCGGCGGCTGGCCCGACGGCCTCGCGCTTAGCCTGCGGCCCACCCGCGACGGCGCCTTCATTGCCGACCCCGTCGGTGCACCCGGCGCCATTCTGCAAGTGGACGCTGCCGCGCCGCTCCACGGCTTTGCCGGCCTTGCACCCGCCGGCCCCTCGCTGGACGACGCCTACCGCGTGCCGCTGCTCAAACCTCTGCCCGACGGCGCCGACGGCCTCGCCCTCATCCTCTATCGCGCAGCTGACGGCGGTTTTGTAACGCTGGCTGATATGCGCCTGCCGCTTGTTCCCTGAGCAGGCGCAGAGCAGCACAACAGCCGAACACAGATAAATGCGGAAAAGGCAGGGAAAACAACGCAATTGCATTGTGCTCCCTGCCTTTTCCGCATTTATCTGTGTTCGGCTGTTGTGCTGCTCTGCGCCGATGTGCCTTTAGCCAGCGTCCTCCGCCTTGTCCGCGGGGGCTGCGACGGGCACGGCGGCCTCCTGCATGGCCTGGGCCTGCTTGGCCATGGCAATCGCGGCCTTCTTGGCCTGGCGCTCGTCGGCGTGGCTCCAGCCTTCACCCTCACGCACAACTGCAACCGTGAACTTGCCCGTGACGTCCTGCATCATGCGCAGCTCGATTTCAAACGTGCCCAGGTCACGCAGCGGCGCATCCAGCTGAATGCGGCGGCGATCCACCTCAAAACCAACTTCGGCGGCCAGTCTTTCGGCAATGTCGGCGGTGGTGACGGAGCCATAGAGACGCTCGTTCTCGCCCGCGTTGGCCGTAAAGAGCAGCCTCTTGCCCTTCACCATCGCGGCCTGTGCTTCGGCGTTGGCGCGCTCCTGCGCACGGCGGCGAATGCCCACCTGCTTGATCACATCGGCCTGCTTCATGGCGCCCGTTGTGGCCAGGGTGGCATAACCGCGCGGCATCAGAAAATTGCGCGCATAGCCGCCCGCCACGCGATAGACTTCGCCCGCTTCGCCCAGTTCGGGCACATCCTGCAGCAAGAGTACTTTCATGCGAGCCATGTGGATTT
>CAYRVP010000245.1:0-4012 GCA_964427845.1 uncultured Caldilineaceae bacterium | reverse complement strand
CCCCCTTCCGGCCCCCCGGGCGGGGGGCGACACGTGGATGCCTGCGGGGGCGCCGAAGTTCGCCACATTCACGGGGCCGTTTCCGCTCCATGCCGTCGGGTTTGCCAGTTCAGCGCTCGCCACAAACTGGCAGACCAGCGCCCCCTGCTTCCACGACAGAAATGCGCGCAACACGCCGCCGGGCAGCGCCACCGCATCGGTGGCGATGCTCTGTGCGTGCCAGCCCGCCAGCGCGCTGGGGAAGGCCGCCACGCCTTGCCATGCTCCGCCTGCGCCGCCCCACGCCGTCGCGCGCGGTCCGGCGCGCACGGCCAGTTCATAGCGCGGCGAGACGCTCTGCTGGGCTGCGGCCAGCCCCGCCGTCAGCCCGTTCACAGCCCAACCCCCTCCCAAAGCGGATCGCTCTGGCTGCGCGTCCTGCCCACGAGTTCCGCAATGAAGTCGCGCTCCAGCGATTCCGCCCATGCGCGCAGCCATGCCACCGCATCCCTGGGCAGCGCCGGGTTCTCAATCGCCTGGCGCGCCCGCAACTGAACCGCAAAGCACGCGCCCCCCAGCGCCAGTGACGCACGCAGATCCGCAGGCAGCGTGGTAGCGCTTGCGCCGTCCAGTCCCTCGAGCGTGTGCGCTCTGCGGTAGCGGACACGCAGCGCATCGCCCACCGCCGGCACGCCGCTGCGCAGCCATACGGTGCTCGGTTCACCCGCCGTCCGCCAGCGCACGGCACTCTCCTCAAATGCGCTGCCCTCGCGCCACGGCCATGCCAGCCCCGTCACCTCAAGCAGCCCCGGCAGCGCCACGATTACCTGCTCTGCGCCCGCCGTCGTCACGGTGTGCGTCGCCTCATAGACTGGCCCCAGTTGGTCAATCGTCTGCAGCGCCCGGCGCAGCGCCGCATCAACCAGCGCACTGTTCCACGTTGCCGTCTCGTCGCCGCCCGCCAGCGCCGCCACCACCTCCGCCCGCAATTCCGTCAGCGTGTATGCCATTGCAGCCTCCCGCCCTATTGACACACGTGAAAGGAAACCTGCCCAGTCGCGGAAGGCCTCCCGGCCTTCACCCGCGCAACCCCCTCCCGTAGCGGAAGGCCTCCCGGCCTTCGTTTTGCAGGCGCCTGGTTGCACCGCGGCCAAAACGAAGGCCTGGAGGCCTTCCGCGACTGGGTAGGCGCCCCTTGCGCTAATCCGCCGAGGGCACGTAGTAGATGATGAGCGTGTACTCCGCCGTAGGCGACGTGCCGCCGGCGAAATTCAGGTCCACGCTCACCACACTGCCGCGTGCAATCGTCACCGCATCGGCGCTGCCACCCACGGCGGTCGATTTCCACTCACCCACTGTACCGGCAGCGTTCGAGGCCAGCGCAGCAATCACGCCCACGCCGTCATCGTTCAGGTCCACGTTGAAACCGGTTGGCGATCCCGTGAGCGCGAACGCACACAACGTCATCCCTACCACCGTGAAGCCCTGCAGCGCGTTGAACTTGTGATAGTTGTTGTTGGCGCCAACGCCCTTGCCCGCCAGCGCCATCATGTTTGGAAGCATCTCCATCTCCTGTTTTTGTAAGTTCAAGAGTTCAAAGGTTCAAGAGTTCAAGGGTCCGCTGATCCTGCCAGTGCTTGCCCCTCGACTCGAAACGGCCAATCCTTGAACTCTTGAACACTTGAACTCTTGAACCCTTGAACTCGTCGTTACCCCGCCACCACATTCCGCCCCACACCCATGTGCGTCGTCACACCGTAGGCCCACCAGTCGCGCACCTTCACCGGCAGCGTGTCGTGGCTGAAGAGCAGCCCCGCCGTCTCCGACCTCACCTCGAAGAGCTCCGGCAGCGCATGTACGCCCCCCGCCGGCGCATTGGCATAGGCCATTACCAGCACAGCGTGCAGGCGCGGGTCCACGATATAGGCCCAGTCAGTCGCGTCGGTCCATTCGGGCACGACCACCGGAATCGGCCGCGGGTCGCCCGGGCGCGCCATGGCGTAGATGTTCGGCTCCTGCGCCGTGCCGCCGCTGTTGGGCTTGCCCACATCGCCGCTGCCGTAGCCAAAGGCCGTCAGCGCGTCGTCGTACAGTTCAATCGGCACGAGGCAGAAGGTGGGCCACAGCGCCAGCGGCTTGCCCGATCCCGGCGCCGCCTGCTCAAAGATGCGCGTGCGTGCCGCCTCCCACGCCGCGCTGCTGAAGGCCGTCGTGTCGGTATTGCCGTGGTTTGCGTGGAAGAGCGCCGTACTGTCATCCGCCATCGTGGGGTTGCCCGTGAAGATGGCCGCGATCGCCGCCGATCGTCTGCGGATGGCCGCCTGCACCAGCAGCCGCGGAATCGCCTGGATGCGCGCCAGTTCGCTGCGGCGGATCATCTCCAGCGTAATCCCCACATACGAACCATACTTCTGGAAGGTGGCGGTCTCCTTGCTGTCGCCCGTAGTCGCCTCGGTGTAGGCCGCGCCTTCGGCCACGCTCGGCAGCGTCGCCACGCCGTCCATATGGATCAACTGCAGTTGCTGCGTGCTGCCGTCGTGGGGCAGTACATGCACAATCTGCTCGTACCAGCGGTAGGTGATCAGGTTGTCATAGTGGAGCATCACCACCTTGTTGAGCGCATTCACCGCCATCCCCGTGAGCGTGCCCGAGTTGGCCGATTGCAGCCGCGCGTAGTCGGGATTGAAGACGCCCCAGAAGTTCACATCGCCCGTAATCGCCAGGTAGAGGTCGCGCAGGTTGCGCATGTGTGGCGGTGGCATCGGCGTGCGCAGATCGCCCATCAGCCAGTTGAGCGCCCCCTGCACTTCGTCCGCCACCGTGCGCATCCCCGTGATCAGCGGGAAGGTGTCGCGCACCACGGGCCGCGCCCCGCCCGCCCCCGCCAGCGCAGATTCCGCCTGCTGCTGTGCGGCAATCAGGCTGCGCACCTGTGCGGGCGATTGGGACAATCCCGCGCCCTGCCCACCGCCCGTCGCTGTGCGCACCGCCTCGCGCCCGCCCTGGCTCAGCCCCGAGCGCGCCAGCAGCCCCTCCACCGCCTCGCTGCGCACGAGCGCCTCCCAGCCATCGGCCCCACCCGCAGCCACCGGCTCCATGTCCGCTTCCATACCCATCTCTCCTCTCTGAAGATTCGCCTGCGCATCCCGTTCCATCATCCAGCTGCCCTGTTCCCGACTGTCCACGGCCGACTGCCGGAAGGCGTCTTCCCGACACCCGACACCCGACTCCCCACACCCGACACCCACCACTTCCGTCCCCTCCACGGCCGGCGTATTCACCGCCGACACCTCCTTTCCCACCACTCCTGAAAAGAGCAACTCGCAGCGCTTACGCCCTGCACCGTGGCCCGCTGCGCCCTCGCCATACCTGCGCCCCGGCCTGTGGCTGCACGTCCCCCACTCCTGCCCGCACACCGAGCAGGTGACGGCCTCGTAGTACCAGGAGACCGAGAATCGGTCCATCTGCCCCTCGAGAAATGCCTTGATGTCCCGCGCCGTCGTCAGCCGGATTGTCTGGCGGATGGCCGGCCCGTCGAGCACGCTGCTCACCACAATCCCGGCGCGGGCATCAAGGCTCTCCACGGCGTGGTCGCGCAGGAAAGGCACGCCCACAAACGAGGCCGCGAAACCCGGCAACTCCGCCGCAGCAATCCGCAAATGGTTGCGGTTGGGCCCCGCGCGGAAAACAATCGCCTCGAATTCAAGCTCCGACAGCAACCCCTCGGCCGCCCGGCGCAGCAGTTCTCTCCGCCGCTCCCGCCCCAGTGTCCCCAGCGCCGCGCCCGCCACGGCTGTACTCCAGATTCCGTCCATTGGGTCTCCTTTCTGAGTTGACATAATTGATGATTGAAGATGGAGGATTGATGACTGGTGGACTGGTGGACTGGTTGACTGGTTGACTGGGTGACTGGTTGACTGGTGGACTGGTGGACTGTTTGACTGGTTGACTGGTGGACTGGTTGACTGGTGGACTGGCGGACTGGTTGACTGGTGGACTGGTGGACTGGTGGACTGGTGGACTGGTGGACTGG
>CAYRVP010000244.1:0-4047 GCA_964427845.1 uncultured Caldilineaceae bacterium | reverse complement strand
TGCCGTGTTCGTCGGCGTCGCCGTGTTCGTCGGCGTTGCCGTGTTCGTCGGCGTCGCCGTGTTCGTCGGCGTCGGCGTGTTCGTCGGCGTCGCCGTGTTCGTCGGCGTCGGCGTGTCGGTCGGCGTCGGCGTGTTCGTCGGCGTCGGCGTGTTCGTCGGCGTCGGCGTGTCGGTCGGAACACCGTCTATTGCATCGTCTGTGGCGATGGGCTCGACTAAGGCGCCACCTGTAGGCGTGGGCTCGATCGCAGCGCCGCCCGTGGCCGTTGGCGCAGGAGTCGCAGCAGGCGCCGTAGGCGTGCCAGTAGGTGTGTTGCCATCGAGGGGTGGGCTGCCCAATACAGGCTGCTTTCTCTCTGGTGTGCCACCGCCCACGTTTGGATCGCCTATCACATCGACGGGCACCTGCGGGGTGCCGGTCTCCAGTGGCGGGCCTGAAAGAAGCGTCGGGTCAGCCACGGGCGTGAGCGGATTAACAAGGGTGGGAGAAAGCACCATGCCCACACTATTGAGTGCGGGCGCGCCCGGCGCAGAAATTGTCTCGGCATACGTGCCTGCGGTGGCGGCAGCACTGCCACCCCTGCCCGGGTTGCTGCTGCTCGACGCGGGCGCTTCGGCGGTTGCAGGCGGCCCAATCTCGCCCAGCACCCCCTTAACCCAGCCCACCTGCGCGTTGACGCAGCAAATCTGGTACCAGTCATCCATTTGGCTGACGACCGTGTATACACGGCCAAGTTCAACGATACCCAACGGCGCGCTGTTTACATCGGGCTCTTCATAGACGACCAACGGTTTGTCGCGCTCCGCGCCCAGCAGCACAAATTCGTTCACGCCGGCGCCCAGGTCCGGCGCACCCTCAAAGGGCTTGACCGCCGGCGGCTCACCTTCCACAACGCTCACCATCTCGCCCGCATCGAGGTTTAGGCTCTCACCGCTGGTCTCCACGGCCACGGTGCCCTCCACCACAGCCAGCACACTCTTGCCATTGGCGGAGACCGCGACGAAGAACTTGGTGCCGTGCACGGAAGCAAGCAGGTCCGCCGTCTGGACCTCGAAGCTGTCCTCCGGGCCTAGCCTGGTGTTGATTTGCTGCAGAGTCTGGCCCTGATTCACAAAGAGCAGAACATGGCTGGCGCCATTGTCATTTGTCAGTGCAGCAAGTTCAACATCGCTGCCGGGGCTGAGGCCCGCGAGTTGATCGGGGAAGAGTTCAAGCGTGGCGCTGCCCTGACCCGCGAGGATGCGATCACCCACATACACTTCGGCGACCTCGCCTGCGTCCACAAGATCAAAGTGGTTGCCGGCAGCACGCAGCAGCGTGACGCTGCCATTGGCCACGCGCAGCTGTGCCGTTTCCGGCGCCAAGTAGAGCGCGCGCACGCCCACCAACGCCAGCACAAGCACGGCGGTCAGTGCGCCGGCCGTGGCCAGGCGCGGGAAGGTGAACAGACGCCCAAGCCACTGGCCAAAGCCCCGGCCGGAGGCATCGAGGGCTGGCGCAGCTTCGATCGCAGGTCCTGCAGCGGGTTTCAGCGTCGCGCCCAGCGCCGCCAGCGTGTCGGCTACCGCGCCATTGGTCGAGGGGACTAGCGTGTATTGCCTGGCGGCGCGCACAGCCTGCAGCTCGCTTGTCACATCATCCAGCACGCGCGCCATGACAGCCTCCGGCATTGGCTCTGCCGGGACCCACTGATCGAAGAGGGACTGGAACTCCCCCTCGTTCTGAGCGTCAAAGTCTGGAGGGCGCAGGGCCATTATGCTTGCCCCTCCATGGCTTCGCGCATCTGCGCACGAGCTCGACTCAAGAGTGATTCCGTTCCCTTGTAGGTGCGATCGAGGACAAGCGCAATCTCGTCAACGCCCAAACCCACATGGTAGCGCAACATCAAAACCTGCCGAGAAGTTTCCGGAAGGCTTTGCATTGCTTCATCAAACAGCATTCGATTCTGGAGATCGAGGTCCTTGGAGACCAGTACAACGGTGGAGCCCTCATGATCCAGAGAATCCATTGAGGGGGTGCGCCGGTAGAAATCCGCCACCTTGCGGTACGCGATGGCGTAGAGGTAGGTTGACAGTGCCGCGCGACCATCAAAATTGGCTATGGCGCGCACGGCAGCAGTCAGTGTTTCGCTCAACACGTCCTCAGTGTCTTCGGCGGTCGGCAGGTTCTTGCGTAAATACGAATAGAGACGTGGACTCAGGTCGCGCGTCGCCTGCGTCCAGGCAGCGTTGTCGCCGCGCTGGAGCTTATAGAGGAGTTCGGCATCTGTTCCCGTTCTGGGTTCAGGGGCCAGCAATTGAGTCTCCTGAGGAGTGAATCGTTGAGCCGCTTGCTTTCCTTCGCACTGCGCTTTGTTTATAGCAAACTGTGAGGCATTTACGGACCAGCGCGCATGCGAGACGAAAGCGGGAATGGCCGCAAACAGTAGGCAAAGAGCGCAGAAGAACGCGAGCATGCACTTTCAAACCGGGGCTGCGATGCGGGGTGCACTTTTGACGGTGGCCCATGGCCGGAGATGGCATCGGCAAGCGCGCGACTCATCACGGGCGAACGAACAACGCGCAACCGTCGCACCGGCGCTGCCTGTGGCGATGCCTCCCCATGCGACATAGCATAGCATAAAACCCACTGTAACGCGATGAAGCCATCCGCCGCGTTTTCTTATGTCATGCAGCGCCCTCATTACACACCCGCTCGCCGGTCCACCTTACGTAAGCCGACCCATTTTTGGCCAACGTATTACAAGCGTACGGTGTCCGCGGCCACCCTCTCACTAACACATGACGCAAAATGAGCGAAAATAGTCACGGTTTGTGACACATCTCCGGCCTGCTGGTATCATAGGCGCGTCCCAGAGATAACCCGGAACACCTTGTGCACACCCACCCCCGTCACCTCCCCATTCTCCACGCCGTGGAGAGTGAAGCTTTGACTGAAAGGACCAACCATGGCCGTGCAAGACTTTTTTGGCGCAAAGGATACCTTTGAGACCGGCAGCGGGCCGGCCACAATCTATCGCCTCGCGGCGCTTGAGAAGGCGGGTGTCGCAAATATCGGCCGCCTTCCCTACTCGATCCGCATTCTGCTTGAGGCTGCACTGCGCCAGGCCGATGGCTTCGAGATTACCCGTGAATCGATCGAAACGATTGCCAACTGGGGGCCCGACAGCGCAGGCAAGGTCGAGATCCCCTTCAAGCCGGCACGCGTCGTTCTGCAGGATTTCACCGGCGTGCCCAGCGTGGTCGATCTGGCGGCGTTGCGCAATGCCATGGTGCGCCTGGGCGGTGACCCGCGCAAGGTCAACCCCATGGTGCCCGTTGATCTGGTGATCGACCACTCGGTGCAGGTGGACCAGTTCGGCACGGTGTTGGCGCAGTGGTACAACGCCGAACGCGAGTTTGAGCGCAACCGCGAGCGCTACGAGTTCCTCAAGTGGGGGAGGGGCGCGTTTGACAACTTCCGCGTCGTGCCGCCCGCCATGGGCATCGTCCACCAGGTCAACCTCGAGTACCTGGCCAAGGTTGTGCAGTTGCGCCCCGCTACAAATGGCGACAGCGGCGCGCCCCCTGTGGCCTATCCCGACACCCTCGTGGGCACGGATAGTCACACAACGATGATCAACGGTCTGGGCGTGCTGGGCTGGGGCGTGGGTGGCATCGAGGCCGAGTCGGTGATGCTTGACCATCTGATGTTCTTCCTGCTGCCGCAGGTCGTGGGTTTCAAGCTCACCGGCGCGCTGCCCGAAGGCGCCACTGCGACCGACCTTGTGCTCGTCGTCACCGAGATGTTGCGCAAGAAGGGCGTTGTGGAGAAATTTGTCGAGTTCTATGGTTCCGGTGTAAGCAAGCTTAGCCTCGCCGACCGCGCGACAATTGCCAACATGGCCCCCGAGTATGGCGCGACCTGTGGCTTCTTCCCCGTGGATGACGAGACGCTGCGCTTCCTGATTGGCACGGGGCGCACCGAGGAAGAAGTGGAGTTGGTGGAGCGCTACTGCAAAGAGCAGCGGCTCTTCCGCACGGACGACGCGCCAGTGCCCGACTTCA
>CAYRVP010000243.1:0-4282 GCA_964427845.1 uncultured Caldilineaceae bacterium | reverse complement strand
CCAGCCCTTCGACGATGGCCGTCTTGCCGACGCCCGGCTCGCCGATCAGCGCCGGATTGTTCTTGGTGCGCCGGCTCAGGATCTGGATCAGCCGCTCAATTTCGCTCTGGCGGCCAACCACGGGGTCGAGTTTGTCCTCTTCGGCCGCGGCCGTAAGGTCATAGCCCAACTGGTCCATGAGAGGCGTCTTGGATTCCTTCTTCTGCTTCTCCTTGGCCTGTGATTGCGTTTGGAGAATGTTGCGTGCGGTTTGGGTGCGCACGCGATCCAGGTTGATGCCCAGGCCGCGCAGCACGTTCACGGCAATGCCTTCGCCCTCGCGCACAAGCCCGAGCAGCAGGTGCTCGGTGCCGATATAGTGGTGGCCCATGAGGCGCGCCTCGTCAACGGCCAACTCAATCACCCGCTTGGTGCGAGGGGCCAGGGTGGGCTTGCCAAAGGGCGGGCGCTCGCCGCGGCCGACGGTGCGCTCGACGGCGCGGATAACCTGGCTGGGCTCCACACCCAACTCGCGCAGAACCTTGACGGCAACGCCGTTTTCCTCGCGCACCAGGCCGAGCAGCAGGTGCTCGGTGCCGATATAGTTGTGGTTGAGGCGCAGCGCTTCTTCCTGGGCCAGCGTCAAAACGCGACGCGCACGCTTGGTGAAGCGATCCAGTTTGTCAGACATGGCGTGATTCTTCCTTCAAAGGACAGTGAGTACGGCCGAAAAACCGGGCATCAATACTCTACCACTGGTTGGACGGGGAAGCCGTAACAAACGTTCCGCTTGTGGGGCGTTCTGCCGGCAGTGCGTACTGCAGAATATGCGCGTGTGAATGGGCGATTCCGCTGGCTGAGGAGTGCGGTGGACAGGGGAGGGACGGCAGGGGAACGAGCAGGCCCGGCGGTGGGCCTCATGGCTGGAAAAGGTGCAGCGCGTGTGCGCATGCAGCAAGGTGAACGGCGACGGATTGCTGTGTTGGACGATGTGACTTTGTAACGAGGGTATTGTAGCGACTGCTTTCGTGGTTTGTCAATCGGCAGAATGGGGGGCAAAAGTGCCGAGTGTGGTAGTGGCGCCATGCGGGCCGTGCATCACAAAAACCCACTTCCCGCCGGGCTTGAACTCGTAATGCTCGAACGCGGCGAATACCTTGCACCGGCTGGCCGGGAATGTCCGCTCGGTGCTGACGGTCGCGTTCAGGTTGTTCGCTCGAGACACTGGCAATTCCTTTCAGGGACCGCAACTTACGCTACATACTGGACGAACAATGCGGTTATCGCCGGCGCGCGCATGAGCGCGCCGTGCAGCGCGCCAGAAAACCAGACGCCTATCTCTGATACGCGCCCGCGGCCTGGCCGTAGCCGGTCAGTTCGACGTAGCCGCGGCCCGTCACAGCCTCGCCCGCCATCGTCCCCGCGGCGCGCACAGCCCCCTCCCAGTAGACGAAGCTGACCTGCATCTCCTGGTCGTCCAGCAACGGCGATACGGTCAACTGTAATTCCTGGCCGGGTACAGAAATCTCCCACGCCACAGGATAGATCGCGCCGGTGCGCGGGCTGCTCCAGGTGCGCGTGGGCGTGATCGTGAATTCCTGCGCGGAGAGGGCAATTTGCGTGCCGTCGGGCCAGGCCAGCGCGGCGGCCACGGGCAAGCGGGGTGCAGCGGGCGGCGTGCGAATGTTGTAGAGCATGAGCGCGGCGCCGTTGTCCAACTGCAGGCTGAACCAATCCCAGCCCAGCGCATCACCGCCCAGCGCACTGGTGCCATACTCATGGTCCATCCAACTGACGCCGGTGACCTCGACTGTACCGGCGGGTGTCGAGATTGTGCCGGCAGTCTCCAGCCCGGGCAGGCTGTAGTAGTAGGAGGCGTTGCCCGCCTCGGGCCCCTTCTGGTGCAGCCCCTGCTCACCCTGGAGCATGGGCGGGCGCGTCTCGCGCAGCGTCAGGTCAATCGCCACGGGGCCATCGGCGTGCCGTGCGCCGGCCACAACCTGCACAACGCCCGGCGCAACGGCGCGCGCCGACCAATCCTCCACCCACACACCATAGGTGGGCTCGCCCTGTGCGCCCGCCAGGCCGGCTGCGCCGCGGCTGAAGCGCTCAAAGCTGTAGTGGACGCGCGCCGGGCCATCCGACACGGCGAAGTGCGCCATGTACACCTGGTTGCTCGCCAGCGTCGAGGCGCGCGCAACGGCTTCGGGAGTAAGCGCACTGCGAAAAATGGTGAATTGGAAGCCAAATTCTACGCCCGCGGCGCTCTGCAAATTGCCCGTGTAGTACCACCACTCGGTGCGATAGGCCGGGTGGGGGCCGTGGTCGAGCGGGAACGAGAAGGGTATCGGCGCCAGCGCACGCGCATAACCCGCGTCTTTCGGCACGCGCAGCGCCTCCACCACATTGGCTGCCAGTGCGGGCGACCGCGCCTGCGCCGTGCAGCCGCTCAAAAGGATGGCTATCGCGAAAAATCCGCCCAGAATTCGAGACAAATGACCTGTTTTCATGCGACATATGTTACTGGCATTCGAAGGCGCCATCTGTCATCCTGTTACCGAAGCGGGCGCATTTGCAGGCCAATCTTGTGCGATGCGTGTTACAGACGCTGCGCCCCGCTTGTGCGAGAATGTACAAACGCCGCCTGCGTGCGGCTCTGAATGCCCGAATTGATCACTTTGCCCGTGAGCGGGCGAGCAAGACAAGGAGAGAAACCCCTCATGCTGGACTTTGCCGCCGTGCGCGAAGGGCGCATGACCTTTGCCGAATTGACAAGCAACCTCACGCCCGAGGAACTGCGCAGTGATAGCCACGAGATGGTTGACACGCTGCTTACACTCGTGGCCGACTGCACCGACGCCGACGTTGTCTTTCAACCGGTGGACGCCGATGCCAATGACCCCTATGCCAGCGGCGAGGGCGCAAACCTGGTGAACGACGCCTGGACGCTTGGCCACGTCATCCTGCATACCACTGCCTCGGCGGAAGAGGCGGCCTTCATTGCCGCCGAGATGGCGCGCGGCGTTGAAGTGCACGGTCGCTCGCGCTACGAACTTCCCTGGGAGAGCGTGACGACGATTGATAAAATTCGCCAGCGCCTGCAGGAGAGCCGGCGCATGCGCGTGGCCAGCCTGGACATGTGGCCGGACCACCCGCACATGGATGTCTTCTTCCAGTTTGGCCCGGACAAGCCCAAGTACAACGCGCTGCAGCGCTTCGCGCTGGGGCTGCGCCACGAAGCCGACCACCTTGAACAGGTTCGCGAGATTGTGCGCCAGGCGCAGCAGAGCCGCGAAGCAGCGGATCGCGCAGCGGGCGTAGGGACGCACGCGCTGGGCGCATGAGCGCAACCAAGCAACAGCACGAAGCGAGGCTTCCACATCTGGAAGCCTCGCTTCGCTTTTCCACCGCCCCGCCAGACACGGCGCCGCCCTGCCCCGAGGCCGCAAACGCTTCTTGACAAGTGCGCGTGCGCCTTCTATACTTCCCCCTCCCTCGCGCAGGGGATTGTGATTACCGCCCCCCCTCCTTGCACATGCTGCAATGCAGTCGTGCGCAAGAGACAGGGAATGCGCCCAACGCAATCCTGACGCGAGGCAAACAGGCAATTCGTGTTCTGCTGGAAATACACGCAAGGCCATCCTGTGGCCTTGCATGCCGCGCCGAGAGCAGGCGACCCGATTGTCGTGTTCCCCCCAGCGCGTCCGCTGCACAAAGCAGGTAGTTGCCTGCACGCAGCGCACACGCCGAACACGGCAGGGGTCGTTACCCCCCCCCGCCATCGGTCAGGTAAAGCAACAGTCCGCCCCTCCCTGATCGTGCCCCACGCACGGCGACAATTCCTGGTGCGCACCGCTGAAAATAGGCTCTGCGCGCCGCTATTATGCAGGATCATGCTGTAACGGCGCATGGCTCTGCACATGGCAGAAGTTTGCCTGCGCAAGGCAGGCGCCGGCGCACGTGCCGCCATCCATCAACTCGTCAATGCCCAGCACGAAAGGGAATCACACCGTATGGCTCGCTACACATCGACAGGACCCACGGCACGGCTGCCTATAGCCGGCCTCGCTGCACTGCTCACGCTCGCACTCTTCTTGATATCCGCCGTATTTGCGCCCATTGCGCAGGCACAGGATTTGCCGGAGCGCGACACGCGCACCTTCTTTGAATTCCCCCCCGACGGCGGCCTATCTTTCACCTTCTCAAGCATGGAGACGCGCAACGACTGCACATCTCTCGGCGATACCATCACCACCACCTGCCTGCTTGCCGGCTTGCGTCTCGACGGCTACGTGGTCGTACG
>CAYRVP010000242.1:0-4422 GCA_964427845.1 uncultured Caldilineaceae bacterium | reverse complement strand
GAGCTGCCCCTAGTACGAGAGGACCGGGGTGGACGGATCTCTGGTGTGCCAGTTGTGCTGCCAAGCGCATGGCTGGGTAGCTAAGTCCGGAATGGATAACCGCTGAAAGCATCTAAGTGGGAAGCCAGCTCCAAGATAAGTTCCCTCACAGGGTTAACCTGGTAAGTGCGCAGGAAGACCACCTGCTTGATAGGCGGCAAGTGTACAGGCTGAGAGGCCTTTAGCTAAGCCGTACTAATGCACGAGGGCTTAAAACACTCGAGAATCATTGTTGGCGCTGTGAGTCATACTCACCGCCTCCTGAAACAAGAACATCAAGATTACTTCTATTTCTCCTACGCAGTTTTTAGTGGGTCAGCCACTCGGCTTGCGTAACCGCAAGCATTGCCTGGCAGTCCGCACCTTACACAAGTGAAAAGCAGAGAGACAACAGGAACTGTTGTTGGTGGTAAGAGCGGTGGGGGTACACCCGGTCCCATCCCGAACCCGGCAGTTAAGCCCACCAGCGCCCATGGTAGTCTGGGTCTTACCCACGCAAGAGTAGGCCACCGCCAACTACAACCTTCCTGTTCGTCTCTCTGTTTTTTATTGCCGTTTTTTCTCCTCCAAAACCGCCTGACAAAGCCCAAACACCACCCGCCAATAGATCGCTTCGCAGCCCCTACGCATTGCAGCCCCTGCCCCTTGCATGGTAAACTCATCTCCACGGGATCTTCCCGCACGGTTGTGAGTGGATTGATAGACACGATGGAGCCAGATAACCCACCGTCTGCTTTGCCCAAGCGTTTGGCGCGCGGTCGCGCTGAGCGCTTCTTTGGCAAGAAAGATACTGCGCCGCGCAGACCGTCGCTGCGTATCCATAGTGGTCGTTTTACCCATAGCGGCTCCATCCGGCCAGGCTTGCTTGTGTTTTCAGGCGCGCCTGGCTTTTTGCATCGTCTTTCAGGTGAGATGTCATCCCCTGCAGAATTGAGGCATTTGTGAAGGTCGTCCCTGTCCTGCTGGCTGCCGGCTTTGGCACGCGCATGAAGTCGGAACTGCCCAAGGTGCTCCACCCAGTGGCGGGGCGGCCCATGATCAGTTGGTGCCTGCGCGCCGTCCAGGGCGTGAGCGCCGCGGCGCCCGTCGTCGTCGTCGGCTATGGGCGCGAGCAGGTGATGGCTACGTTGGGCGACGGCTGCCGGTATGCCGTGCAGGAGGAGCTGCTGGGCACCGCCCACGCCCTCCAGCAGGCAGCACCGCTTGTGCTGGACGAGGCTGTACCTGCTGACACGGTGCTCGTCACCTACGGCGACATGCCCCTCCTGCGCACCGAGACGCTGCGCGCGTTGGTGGATGCCTTTGCGGCTGCACGTGCCGACGCGGCGCTGGCCTTTGCCATGCTCACCATCACGCGGGATGACCCGCAGGGTTTTGGCCGCATTGTGCGCAGCGCGAACGGAGAGATTGCCGCCATCGTTGAAGAGGTGGACTGCTCTGTTGAACAGCGGCTCATCCGCGAGCTGAACCCCGGCATCTACTGCTATGATGCTGCGTGGCTCTGGGAGAACCTGCCCCATGTGAAGGTGAGCCCCAAGGGGGAGTATTACATCACCGATTTGGTGGCCATGGCTGTGGCGCAGCGGCGGCGCGTGCTCACCGTGGCAGCGCCGGCGGCCGAGGTAGACGGCATTAACACGCGCGTCCACCTCGCCCAGGCCGAGGCGACACTGCGCCGCCGCATTGCCGAGCGCCACATGCTCGCCGGGGTCACCATCGCGGATCCGGCAACCACATACATTGATGATACCGTGACGATTGGCGCAGAGAGCGTCATCCTGCCCGGCACGCTGTTGCAGGGGGCGACGACCATCGGCCGCAACGCACTGGTCGGGCCGCACAGCGTGGTGGTCGACAGCACGATTGGCGACGGCTGCCGCATTACCATGTCGGTTGTGGAGAAGGCGCGCATGGAGGACGGCGCCAATGTTGGCCCCTTTGGCCACTTGCGCAGCGGCGCGCATTTGGGCGCCGGCGTACACATGGGGAACTTTGGCGAGGTCAAGGACAGCTATCTAGCGCCGGGCACCAAGATGGGGCACTTCTCCTATATCGGCAATGCGCAGATTGGGGAGAATGTGAACATTGGCGCAGGCACAATTACCTGCAACTACGACGGTGTGCGCAAACACAAGACAGAAGTGGGGCGCGATGTCTTCATCGGCAGCGATTCGCTGCTGATTGCACCGGTAATACTGGGCGACGGCGCGCGTACGGGGGCGGGTTCGGTCGTCACCCATGATGTGCCTGCCGGTGGCCTCGTCTATGGCGTGCCTGCCAGAGCCCCTGCGCCGCGCGCGCAGACCGACGAACATGATTCATCTGCGGCGCAAACTGCCGCACACAAGGAGACGCTGTGATTGTTTCGCTGCCCGCCATCCTGCTGCTTGGCGTGGCATGGCTTATCTATTTCGCTACCACCACGGCTGACGCCGCGCTCGCCACCATCAACCGCTACGAGACGCGCAAGTACGTCAAGGGCAGCCATCAAGCGCGCATGGTCAATCATCTCATCGAGCAGCGCCACCGCTTGACGACGACCTCGATCCTGTTGCGCGTGGCGGCGCTGCTTGGCGCGGGTGTTGCGCTGGCCAACCTGATTACACCTGTGCCGGCATGGTATTGGTTCCTGCTCGGCGCGGCAATCGTCTGGGTTCTGCTCGCACTCTCGCATCTGCTGGGGCGCATGTGGGTGCACAACAATCCTGCACAGGCCGTTATGGCGGTGGCGGGCTACATGCGCGTGGCGCTGTGGCTGCTCACGCCGGTGGCGGCGCTGCTCGCACCTGTCACGCTGCGCGGCATCCATGATGATGACGAAGATGCGATTGTGCTCTCCAGCGACGGCATGCGCCTGATTATGCCCAATGACGGCGATGATTCTGAGATTGAGGAGAGCGAGAAGGAGATGATTACCTCCATCCTCGAGATGGACGACACCGTGGCGCGCGAGGTGATGGTGCCCCGCATCGACATGGTCTCGATTGAAGCCGACATCTCCTTTGCCGAGGCGCTGGACGTGATCATCGGTGCGGGCCACAGCCGCGTGCCCGTCTATAACGATTATGTGGATCAGATTGTCGGTGTGCTCTATGCCAAGGATATGCTGCGCTGCTTCCAGCAGGGAAGCACCGACATGCCGATTCGTACGCTTCTGCGGCCGGCCTACTTTGTGCCGCTGACCAAAAATGTGAAGAATCTGCTGGCCGAGATGCGCAAGCACCGCGTGCACATTGCGATTGTGGTGGATGAGTACGGCGGCACCGCGGGGCTGGTGACCATCGAGGATATCCTCGAGGAGATCGTGGGCGAGATTCAGGACGAATACGACGCCGTGGCGGAGATCCTGGTGCAGCGTGTGGGCGAGGACAGCTTCCTGCTCAGCGCAAGGCTGGACCTTTACTCGGTTGCCAAACTACTCGACATCGAAATTGAAGACGAAGACGCCGATACTGTGGGCGGGCTGGTGCTGGGTCTCTTGGGCCACGTGCCCGAGGCGGGCGAATCGGTTGTGCACTCAGGCTGGCGCTTCACCGTGATCATGGTGGAGGGACGGCGTATTGAACAGATACGCGTCGAGCCGGTGGCCCAGCCCGATCCGCCGCACGAGGACGAGCGCGGCGCCACCAAGGCCGCCGGCACGCGCAGCGAGAGTCCGGCAGCAAACAAGCCCGCGCACAATACGACGACTGGTTGACTTGTAATTGATGATTGATGACTGATAATTACATGGCGGCGCCGTTAGTCATCAACCTTCAATCATCAATTACCAGTCCACCAGTCCGCCAGTCAACCAGTCACCCCAAACGAAGGACCCCTTCCCATGCCCATCGTCTCACCGGAAGAGCTTGTGGCCCATGCGCTGGCGGCGCGCACGAATGCGTATGCGCCCTACAGCCACTACAACGTGGGCGCGGCGCTACTCACGGCGGACGGCACCGTAGTCTATGGCTGCAACGTGGAAAATGCCGCCTACCCGGCCACGACCTGCGCTGAGCGCGTGGCACTGACGGCGGCCATCGCGCAGGGCAAACGTACATGCCCCGATGACTACGTGGCGATTGCCGTGGCCACGCGCGACGGCGGCGCGCCCTGCGGAATCTGTCGCCAGGTGATGGCTGAACTTGGCCCGCACATGGCCGTCTACATCAGCGATGCCGAGGGCTGCTACCACACCACCAGCGTGGCGGCGCTTCTGCCCTACGCCTTCGATGCGTCCAGCCTGCCCGTCGAGGGCGGCTGACAGCGACCGAGGGTGACTGTCGTTGTGCTAGAATGAACGCAACGAGCAAGCGCATGCACAACACCCCACCTTACATGATCCCGGAGCCTCACCCAGGATCCTCCCCGAACCGAACCGAGCCGTCTACGCGCCCACCCTTA
>CAYRVP010000241.1:0-4452 GCA_964427845.1 uncultured Caldilineaceae bacterium | reverse complement strand
TGAAGTAGGGAATGGGGAGTAGGGAGTGGGGAGTAGGGAGTGGGGAGTAGGGAGTAGGCGTTTTTTTCACTCCCTACTCCCTACTCCCCACTCCCCACTGCCCGCCGTTCACCAATGCGCAACCACCGACTCCCACAACACCTGCGGGCAGCGATCCATCGCCAGTGCGAGGGCGGCCGTGGGCGGGTTGCCGCGCGCCAGTTGCTCCCAGAAGTGGCGCGTCAACGTTGCTGCATCATCGTGCGAGATCGTATCCGAGAGCGTTACCACATGGGGCACAACCGCCAGCCAATCGCCAATGCGGTCGCCATTGCAGCCTGCAATCAGCAGCACCTCCACGCCCATGAGTACGCTGCTGAGCCAGGCGCCGTCGCCCAGGCCGTCGGCAAAGAGCACGCCCTCGTGGCTGGCGTGGCACGCAAGGTGGACCCAGGTGATGGGTCGACCCAGGCTACGTGCACGCCGCAAGTGCGTCTCAAGGTCAGCACGTGTGGCTCCGGCAATATGCTCGTAGCGTAACCCGGTGTCGCGTGCCGCGGCGCGCACCATGGCTACGTCCATCTCCAGACGGCGGTCCTTGCCGGTCACCACGAGCAGTTGATGCTCGGTGGTTTCCGGGGACGCCGGTTGGATCGGAGTTGCGCCCCCGGACAGCGCCTGCGCCGCCACAGCATCCAGCGCAGCGATTTGCGCGGATGCGGTCGGTTCGCCCGCCTTGCCCGCAGGCAGCCGCCCCGCCGCCATCAGACGCTCGACCTGGCGCACGGTTGCCAGCATGGCTGACTGCCAGCCTTCTTGCGTGTTGCCGGCGCCGGCTGCTTCGCTGGGCAGCGTAGGCGCAAGCGCGCCGTACTGCCGCTCCAGGCGGAGGAGGTCGCGCTGCGCCTGGAGCGCGCTGCGCATGATGCCTTGCGCCATGGGCAGGAGCTTGCGCGCTTGTTGTATGTCGAGCGCATCCAGGTCGGCGACGTCGAAGATGCGCAGGGCGCGGCTGAGCATCTGGCGCACGATGAGCGCGTTGCGCCGCTGCTCGAGAAGCAGTGTGAGCTCTGCCGGCGTGCGGGCGCGCTGTGCAAGCCATGCGTCCCAGCCACGGGCGCGTGCCTGCCAGGTATAGCGGCGTGCGTTACGCTGCCACAGTGAAAGCGTGCCCGGTGGATCCGTGGGGAGGCTCTCCCCCCCGGCGATGATCGAGTGCGCCTCCTGTTCAAGCGCCTGCTGGGCAATGACCGTTTCGCGCGCCTTCGCCACCGATCGGCGCGGCCCCAGCGCACAGTAGTAGAGGAAACAGTCCCACCACAAAATGGGTTCATCGTCCCTGCAATCCCAGGCATACTGCATTGCCGCCTCCTTTGGCAATCCCCATGAGAGGGCCCGCGTGATCTTGCGGAGGCCATGGGTGCCCTCCAAATTAGCACAGATGTGCTATCAAGTCGAGCGGAAGTTTGTGGTTGCCAGGGCTTCTCAAAAGTCAGGAAAGCGGCACGCGCGGGCGCGGACTGCACCTCACTCACGGCCCCTCTGCAGACTGGCTATACTTTACCCACAAGTCGCGGCGTCTCGAGGTGAGCGCGCTGCCGGGGCCGCCGAGGGTTGAAACCCCCGGCGGCCCCGGCAACACGCTTACCTCGAGACACTGAGACTTGTGGGTAAAGCATAGCCAGACTGGAGAGGGGCCGCGGGTGAGGTGCAGTATTGCGGCGAGATAACTCTTGAGAGACCCTGTGTGGTTGCTGGCGTAATGCAGGCAGCGGGCTTCATTCCGGTATCACTGCAGGTGACAGAGACCGCCCCGCCGCCACGGTTTGACGCGCACCTTGCCCGGGGCTATACTGGAGGCCACGCACCGTTTGGAACCTCAATGACATCCCGCTGCCTCCGCATCACACTTGTCTTCCTGCTGACGTGCCTCACGCTTGCGCCCATGCCGGCGCAGGCGCAGCCCGCGACACCTGTGCCCGCGCCCCCTGCGCAAGCTCCCGGGGTCACGCTGACTTCCACCTTCACCAATAGCCCGCCTGTCAGCGCGAGCACCGAGGCTACGAACTCGGCAGCGCCCACGCCCACGCTGGCTCTCACTATCACGCAGGCCGTGACAGCCACGGCCGCGATCACCACTGCGGCGCCACTGACGGCCACGCCCGATCTGTCGCCGGGCAACGAGGGGATTACGCCCACCATCACCCCGCTGGTCACGCCCACGCTCATGCCCACGGCGACATTGCCCCCTTCGCTTGCGGCCGGCCTGGCCATCACCGCCACCGCCGACGAGCGTGCCGCTTATGCGCTTGATCAAGATGTAGAGGCGCTGCTTGCGCGCATGTCCGTGTCCGACAGGGTGGGGCAGCTCTTTGTTGTTACCTTCGCGGGCAACGACACGAGCTTCGAGAGCGCCATCGCCGAGCTGATTTACGCCTACCGAGTAGGCGGAGTGGTGCTCACACCCGAGAACGGCAACTTCACCAACGAGCCGGGCGCCGACACCCCGCGCCAGGTCGCAATCCTTGCCAACCGCCTGCAGGCAATTGCCTACGGCATTCTGTTGCCCACCGACGTCGCGCTGCAGCCTGTGCCGCTGCAACCGTGGCCGCCCAGCAACTTCGTTTCGCTGGAGCGCGAACTGGGCGTAACCCCGCCCGATTTGCCGCTGCTGATTGGCGCCTACCAAATGGGCAACGCGCTGCCGGGCACGTCGCTGCGGCGCGGCTTTACACCGCTGCCCAGCCAGTTGGCCATCGGCTCCTCGTGGAGCCTGGACACAGCCCAGAATGTGGGCGCAATTGTTGGGCGCGAGTTGAGCGCCGTGGGCTTCAACCTGCTGCTTGGCCCCAATCTCGATGTGGTGGAGCAACCACGCGCCGACGCTGTGGGCAGCCTGAGCGTCTTCAGCTTTGGAGGCAGCGCCTCATGGGTGGGGCGCATGGGGCGCGCCTACATCAACGGCGTGCATGCCGGCAGCGGCGGCGCCGTCGCCACGGCCGCAGGCCACTTCCCAGGCCAGGGTGACCTTGACCGCCTGCCCGAGGAAGAAGTGGCCACCATCCAGCGCAACCGCGAGGATGTCATGCGCGTGGCCGTGCCTCCCTTCGTCTCCGTAACGCTGCCGCAGGGATCAATCACCGACACAGCTTTGAGCGACATCCTCATGACGAGCCACATGCGCTTCAATGCGCTGCAGGCGTCGGCCGGGCGCAACGTGCCCATGAGCCTGGACCCGGAACTTGCCCAGTTTGTCGACAACACGCTGGGCGACTGGCGCACGCGCGGCGGGATTCTGATGACCGGCCCACTGGGTGTGCCCGCCATTCGCCGCTATTACGACCCCGCTCTGCAGGATTTCCCAGCGCGCCGCGTCGCGTTGGACGCATTCACCGCTGGCCATGACCTGCTCTTCCTCTCCCGCTTTGCGCTTGACGAAAGCTGGGAGGGCCAGCTAAACAACATCCGCGCCACCATTGCCTTCTTCCAGGAGCGCTATCGCAGCGATGCCGACTTCGCGGCGCGAGTCGATGCATCGGTGCGGCGGATTCTGCGCCTCAAGCTGCGCCTCTACGCTGCCGGTGCGGGTGAAACAGGCGCCGACGCCGCCCCCGGTGCGCTCGCGATTCCCCTCTCCAACGTGCTGGTGCAGGAGAATGATCTCGCCGTGTTGCCGCGTGCAGACGCAAACATGGACCCTGCACCCGCCCAGGCGGCGCGCGACTCCATCACCATCCTCTCGCCCGACCCTGCCGTGGCCGTGCTCCCGCCCGCGCCCCAGGCCGGCGAGCGCATCGTCATCGTCACCGACAGCCGCCTGCAGCGTGAGTGCTCCACCTGCACCGCCGAGGCCGCCGTGGACCCCGACGCACTCGCGCGCATCATCCTCGCCCTCTACGGCCCCGACGCCACTGGGCAGATTTCGCCCGAGCAGCTCACCAGCATTACCTTCAGCGACCTGAACCAGATTCTGCCGCCGTCAGCCGAGTCGGCGGCGGACAGTACGCCGTCGGCGCTGGCTACCGCCACGCCCGCGTTGCAGCTGCCTACGCCCACCCCCACCCCCGCCGGCGTAAGCGCCGACCTCAACGAGAGCCCCGAGGCGGCATCGGATGCGCATGCCGACATTGCGCAGGAGCTTGCGCAGGCCGACTGGGTGATCTTTGCGATGCTCGACATGTCGGCCAATTACCCCGAAAGCAGCGTGGTGCGCCGCTATCTGCGTCAGCCGGTGGATACACGCGCCAACCAGCGCATCGTCGTCATGGCGCTCAACGCCCCCTACTTCCTCGACGCCACCGAAATCAGCAAGCTCTCGCTCTACTTCGGCGTCTACAGCAAGATTGAGCCCTTTCTTGAGAGCGCGGTGCGCGCACTCTTCCGCATGACAGTGCCCGCAGGCGCATGGGCCATCAACGCACCCGGCACGCGCCTTGCCGCCCTCGCCGATCGCCTGGCGCCCAACCCCGCCCC
>CAYRVP010000240.1:0-4459 GCA_964427845.1 uncultured Caldilineaceae bacterium | reverse complement strand
GTATGAGCGCGATGCAACGTGGTATGATCCGCTGAACCGCCTGCGCCTGCAACGCCTGCTGATCGTCAAGGCTGCGGCGCGTGGGATGCTGCCCAATCTGTTGGGCGCGCTGCGCGCACGTTTTCCGGCCATCGATGCCGCGATCGACGCCATCGTGCGGAGTTACAGCCATGTGCTGGCGCAGCCGGTCCAGCTAAACCCCGAGGACCTGCGCGTCCAGCAGCAACAGCAGCAACAACAGCAACAGCAGCAACAGCAACAGCAACAGCAACAGCAACAGCAGCAGCAACAACAGCAGCAACAACAACAACAACAGCAGCAGCAGCAACAACAACAGCAACAACAACAACAACAACAACAGCAGCAGCAGCAGCAGCAGCAACAGCAACAGCAACAGCAGCCTGCCACCGGAGCCGTCCGCTGGTTCAATGGCCACGAAGGATTCGGCTACATTTCCGTCGAGGGCGGTGCAGACCTCTTCGTGCACCAGTCCAGCGTGCAAGGCGCCGGCTTCCAGCCGTTGGCCGAGGGTGACCGGGTCGAGTTCGAAATCGTGACCGGCCCCGACGGACCGCGCGCCGACGCCGTGCGCAGGCTGCCGCCGACGCAGGCTGCTCGTCCACCTGCGGCCACGCGTGGCGACGACAGGGACGCACAGGCCGCGCCCGCCGGCAACCACTTCGAGACGCTGCGCCTCGATACGGCCGTGCCCGAACGCGTCTATCTTCGCCAGGCTTTTACGCTAGCCGTAGCCGTGCGCCAGGCGGCGTCGCCGCTGCTCATGCGCGAAGGGCTGCCTGTCACCGGCTCCGGCGGCGTCGATGTCTTCTGGCCCGAGGGCGCGGCCTTCGTCACCCTGCGCGTTCGCATCAGCGCGCCCGACTGCACCATCCACGGCAGCAGGGGTGACACCTTCCGCCTTTTGCCCGGCCGCGACTCGCCCGACTTCCTTTATCACCTCACGCCCAAGCGGACGGGCCCCATTTCCATCTTCGTGACCGTCTATCAGGAGGAGGAGAGGCTGGGCACAGCGGGCGTGGATACGACGGCGGCAGAAATCCAGGCCGCGCCACCCGCCGATGTCGCGCGCGAGCGCAGCATGATGGCAGCGTCACTCCAGCCCGCCGGTGCGGTGGTCACCCAGGTGCAGAGCCACGTGTTGCTGAGCCTGCCCGTGGCGCGCGCGCTGCGTGGGCTGCACGAGGTGCTCGTAGAATACTTCCGCGACCGCGCCGTGCCGCTGGTCATGGCCAGCCAGGCGGGGCTGGACACCGCCTACATCCGCCTGAGCGATATTGTGGCCGACCTGTGGTGGAACGTGCTGGAGAGCGCACACGCCGAGCGGCGCGTGGCTGAGCTGGTGGAGGTGGCCAAAGGGCGCGTCAACCGCCGCGCCGGCGCGCTGGATGTGGCGTTGGCCGCATACGTTGACGTGGTGTAGTGCACAGGTGCGTGATCACTGATGATTGATGATTGACGATTGGCGGCGTCACCATAGTCGAGCCGCCAATCGCCAATCATCCATCTTCAATCATCAGTGATCAATCATCAATCACCCACTCGCCCCAATTCTTGCCGAAAGGATTATCACATGTCCGTCATCGATATGGTCTTTGAAGGTGGGGGCGCCAAAGGCATGGTCTTTGTCGGCGCGCTCGAAGAACTCCTGCGCGGCGGCAACCACAGCAGCGGGCGGCTGCTGGGTACATCGGCGGGCGCCATCACCGCCGTCCTGCTTGCGGCCGGCTACACCGTGGCCGAGATGCAGGCCGCGCTGGTGGAGAAGAATTCCGCAGGGCGCCCCGTTTTCGAGAGCTTTATGGGGATGCCCGCCCCCTTCACCAGCGACCAGGTGCGCGACAGCGCCGTGCGCCGCTTCCTCGACGAGATGAACCTGCCCTTCGTGCCTGACTTTGTGGAGTCGCGCATTGACGACTGGATTGCGACGCAGATGGCTACGGGTGGTTGGCCGCGCAACCTCTTCTCGTTTGTCGAGCGAGGGGGTTGGTATTCGGCCGACGCCTTTACGGCGTGGATGGAGCGCAAACTCAACGAGGGTACTTTCAACGGCAAACCGCGCGATTTTGGCAACCTCACCCTTGCCCAGTTGCACGAGCGCACGGGCGCCGAACTGACCGTGGTTGCCGCTGACACCACCGCCATGCGCATCCTCTACCTCAATCACACCACCGCGCCGCAATGCCCGGTCGTGTGGGCGGCGCGCATGTCCATGAGCATTCCGCTGCTCTGGCAGGAAGTGATCTGGCAGAAGGAGTGGGGAACGTACAAGGGTGAGCAGATTGCCGGCACGGTGGTGGTGGATGGCGGCATGCTCTCCAACTTCCCGATTGCGCTCTTCCTTTCCACCCGCCCTGAGGTAGGCGACATTGTGGGGCCGCCCCAATCCAAGAATGTGCTTGGCTTTTTGATTGACGACCGCCTTCCCGTGCCCAACCTGCCGCCTCCGCCCGAAATGATCAGTTTGCCCACCAACCTGGGCGAACTGCGCACGGTGCGCCGCCTCAGCGGTCTCGTCTCCACCATGATGAGCGCGCACGACAACATGGCGGTTACGGTCTTTGCCAAGAACGTGGTGCGGCTGCCCGCGCGTGGCATCGGCGTTACGCAATTTGACATGAGCGACGGCCAGCGCAACGCGCTTGTGGACGGCGGCCGCAAGGCGATGCGCGAATTCCTTGCGCAGCAGCAGGTGCTTGAGTCACTCGACGGCGGCCCCGAATTTTCTGCCTCGCCTGAGGATGTCAACCTCGCCAACGATGCCGCGCTGGAGATGCTGCGGCCGTGAGGGGAGGGACTGGTGGACTGACAATTGAAGACTGATGATTGATGACTAGTCCGAATCGCTCGGGAGACTCGGGTCAGTCATCAATCATCAATCTTCAATGGCCGTTCAGCAGTCCACCAGATTGGACGCTGCGCCACTTGCGCGCGCAACCGCCTGCGGCAATAATATCCCCACCAAAGCGCGTGAAATCTATGGAAATCACAGGTTTCGCAATCAATGGCCCCGCAGCGCGGGGGCCTTCCTTGTGGGGTGAATGCACATGATGAACTGGCGGCGCGTCGTCCAACTCACGCTCGTGCATGTGGGTGTCTCCATCACCGTGGTGCCCGTCACCAGCACGCTCAACCGCGTGATGATTGCCGACCTCGGCTTTTCGGCCCTGCTCGTTGGCTTCCTGGTGGCCCTCCCCTACCTGCTTTCGCCGCTGCAGGTGCTTATGGGCGCATGGAGCGACCACCACCCACTTTGGGGCCGCCACCGCTCGCCGTGGATTGTGCTGGGCGGCCTCATGGCCTCCTTCGGCAGCTACATGACCGCCCACGCCGCCTACCTTTTGGCCGATAACGGTGCGCTGGGGCTGCTGGCCTGTCTGGGTGCGTTTACGGTTTGGGGCATGGGCGTCAACATTGCCTCGGTCAGCTATCTCTCGCTCGTCTCCGAATTGAGCGAGGGTGCGCCCGTGTGGCGCAGCCGCGCCGTCAGTGCAATGTGGACGACCATGATTGTCGCCACAATCCTCGTGGCAAGCGGCCTTTCCATCGCACTGCGCGACTTCAGCACCGAGGCACTCTACACAGCCTTCGGCGTCGTATGGCTGATTGCTTCGGTGATGGTGCTCGTGGGCGCATCCAACCTGGAGCCGGGCGCGGTGGCTGGGCGCAACGTGCAAAACAGCGCCGACAACCCCGTCCTGGCCATGCGCACGCTGGCGGCCAACCCGTCCGCCAAGCGCTTCTTCCTCTACCTGTTGCTCGTGCTCGTCAGCATCCATGCGCAGGACGTGTTGCTCGAACCCTATGGGGCCGAGGTGCTGGGCATGAGCGTCTCGCAAACCTCGCGGCTCACCTCCATTTGGGGCGTCGGCGTGCTGATTACGCTGGTGGGCGGATTGCCGCTGCTCAAGCGCATTGGCAAAAAGCCAACGGCCAACATCGGCGCGTTTGGGGCGGCGCTGGGCTTTGCGCTGGTTGTGCTGGCGGGTGTCGCGGGCGGGCCGTCGCTGCTCATGCTTGCCGTCCTCATCCTCGGCCTGGGGGGCGGGCTGATGACCGTCTCGAACCTGAGCTTCATGTTCGACATGACCATTCCCGAGGCGGCGGGGCTCTACATTGGCGCCTGGGGCGTGGCCAACTTTGCCGGTCAGGCGCTGGGCAGCATTACCAGCGGCGCGCTGCGCGATGTGACGCTGGCCATCACCGGGCAGCCCTTCTACGGCTACACGCTGGTCTTCTCCCTCGAGATTGTGGGGCTGATGCTCGCCGTCTATCTCTTCCGCACCATCTCCGTGACGCGCTTCCGTGAAGATGCCGAGCTGCGCCTGAGCGACGTGCTTGCGCTGAGCGGCGACTGATTCCATAACCCCGCCACAGCCATAACCCCGACGCAAAGGCGCGAAGACGCAGAGAAAACGCAAAGAACAGCAAGAACTGCTCA
>CAYRVP010000239.1:1899-4477 GCA_964427845.1 uncultured Caldilineaceae bacterium | reverse complement strand
GAGCGCCCGGCGTCTCGTGCACCACAAAGCACGCGCTGCAGCCCGCCTCTCCCAACGCCAGCGTCTTGCCGTCCTGCAGCACGCGAATGTCGCGTATAGCGTCCATATACAGCAGCCGGATCGAACGGAAGCCATGCTCGAGCACACCCGCCTCCACCGCCACGCGCGTCTCTTCCGTCACATCCAGCCGCCCGTCATACTGCACGGTCATTCCCACATTCACCTGCGGAATGGAGACGCGCACGTTGGCGGCATCTTCGGCCTGCTGCCACGGCTGGCGCGCGGCCTGCACCACGCCGTGCGCGAAGCCAACTTCTATCTCAAGCGGCTCGCCATCAGCCAGAGGCCCGCTCGCCTCGATTCGCGCCCGGTTCTCCGTCGTTGCACCCACACCGTTGCCCGAGATCACCTCGGCGCTGAGCGATCCCGCTGCAGCGTCGGGCAGCGTCACACTCACCGTCGCGTCTTCCACGGGCAGCCCGCTGCGCTCGGCGTTGACGGCAAACCAGCGTAGATAATCGCGATCCGCATAGGCCCACAGACCGCCCTCCACCGTGTACTGCAGCACAAACGTGCGCGCCTCGCCCGCCTGCGTTTCGGCATATTCCCATTCAACCGTCTGTACATTCGTTCCCTCGCTAACGGTAAACGGGAGCGGCGTCAATGCGTCACTGGCCTCATCGCGCGCGAACACCTGAATGTCCCGAATCGCCGCTGTGCGCTCTGTTGGGATCTCCGCAAACGCCGTGCTGTAGGCGTCGTCAAAGCGCACCGTCTGCGTTGCCGTCACGGTAAACGAACCATCCTCCACGACATCGATTGCCACGTCATAGCGCGCATAGTGCAGCCCGTCCTGGGCGCGCACCAGCACCGGCCTGGCCGCAGCCACAAGCAAGATCAGCAGTAGCATCGCGGCTGTGAGCAGTCGCACTCGTCTATTGTTCATGGGAAATCTTCCCGAAATCTGCAGTGCAAATACGAAGCGCAGTGGAGAGTCTCCACTGCGCCCATTCTACATCAAGACACGCCTCCGCTTCGCCCTCGAGCGCGGGCGCGGCTAAATGGTGCGTCTCGTAAATACGCGCCCATTTCATGGCGGCGGCTTCAGCCGCCGTACTCACCATTGCCGCCGCGCCGGATGAGAACAGCGGCTCAAGCCGCCGCTACGAGATGTCCACAAACTTGCGAGATGCGCCATTTTAGTTTAGGGCGTCGCAGCCGTTCTGCCCACCCTGGCATGACATTACGCCTGCGTGCCGCCAATCTCTTCCAGCAGCGCCGTAATCGCATCGTCAATCATGCGCAACGCATAATTGCCAATCCGCACGATGGTAAACTCCTCAGTGCCGCCGTAGGGCAGACGCGCCGCATGGGTCGACTCCTTGTCGGCCTCGGCTAGCCACGTCTCGCCCGCCTTCGTCGCGTAGATTCCCTCATCAGCGCCTGTCGTCCCCAGGATCACCACGTTGATGTCGGCGCCACTCAGCCGCAGCAGCGCATCAGCCGACTGCCGCACAATCTCCTCGGCAGGCTGCGCAGGCCGACGCAGGATCCCGGCCAGCGCCTCAGGCAGGTTGGCGTCATCCGCGAGCAACAGCCTGTGGACAGGGTCAAAACCCGCCAGCGCGCTGGCCAACCGCTGCCCAATTTGCCCGGCGCTGTTGGTCTCCAGCAGCCCCACAGTGAAGCCGTGCGCCAGCAGCCGCTGCGCCACCACCGTCTCGTATCTCTCCTCGGGGATGGTGGAGTAGATATAGCGCCCCAGCCGCCCGCGCACATCCGCCTCCAGCTTGTCGAGCATTGCCTCGGCCACCGGCGCGCTCTCTGCGCGCGCCGCAATACGAATGTCCGCCTGCCCCATGTGCGCCGCCAGCCCCATTGTGGGGTTGCTCATGCGCATCAGGTCATCCACAAGGCTGTCGATCGTGCTCTCGCCAATCCCCATCGTGCGCAGCACGCGCCGCCGGATAATCGCGCCGCCCGCGCGTGCGCGCAGCAGGGGCAGCACCGTGTCGTTCATCAATTGCTTCATCTCGCGCGGCACGCCCGGCAGCGAAATCACCGAGCAGCGCCCCGTGTCCACGATGAAGCCCGGCGCGGTCCCCACCGGGTTCTCAATCACCGTCGCGCCTTCGGGGATGAGCGCCTGTTGCTTGTTGTTGTCGGTCATCTTTGAGCCAAAGCGCTTGAAGCGCTCTTCAAGCTGCGCCAACGCTGCCGGATTCATCTGCAGCGGTCGCTTTGTCGCTTCGGCAATCGCGTGGCGCGTCACGTCGTCCACCGTCGGCCCCAGGCCCCCCGTCACGATGATCACGTCGCTGCGCTGCAGGCCCGCTTCGATGACGCCCCGGATGCGCGCCAGGTTGTCGCCCACCGTCGTCTTGTAGTAGATGTTCTCGCCCGCCTCGCGCAGTTGCTGCGCAATCCACGCCGCGTTCGTATCCACAATCTCGCCCAGCAGAATCTCGGTGCCGGTCGTCACAATCTCTGCGATCAGGCCGCTCTGCGGCTGCGCCTCACCCGCCATGCCCCCACCTCAAGTCCTGATTTCCTTACATAGGATGCACATGACAACCCC
>CAYRVP010000239.1:0-1799 GCA_964427845.1 uncultured Caldilineaceae bacterium | reverse complement strand
GCGTCCACCGCGTCCACCGCGTCCACCGCGTCCACCGCGTCCACCGCGTCCACCGCGTCCACCGTGTACAACGGTGGCAGTGTGATTGCGCGCGCAGTCTACATCTTCAGCGCCACCTGGCCCCGCACCTGCTTCACGCGGTCTGCCAGTTCGTTGCGCCCCGTCTGGCGCATCTCGGCCTCCATTGCGCGCATCGCCTCAACAAAGGCGGGCGTCAGCGCCGGTCGATTCTCGTCCAGCATGGCGCTGAGCGCGGCCTTGTCGGTGGCGACACCCAGCAGCCGGTTGATCAACTGCAGCTCGGGCGGCAAGCCCTCCTGCAGCATCTCCATCGTCGCATCATACACAGCCTGCAGGCGACGGACCGCGCCCTTGCTGTTGTTCTTTTGCGCCTGCTGGATGTTGGCCACCAGCAGCGAAAGGAACATTTCGTCAATGAAATCGGCATTCTCACGCAGCGCGTCATGCAGGTCAGGCGCCTGCAGGATCTGCGCCAGCACCTCCTGCGCCTGCTGCATCCCCTCCTGACGGCTCTCCTGCATACTCTGCTGCACCGTCATGGCAAGTTCGCGCATCGCCTCCAGCGCCCGCTTCTCGTCCTCGGCGGGCTCCTTCTCCAGACGCGCTGCAACTTCAAGCAGGAACTCATAGTCGAAGAGCGTGGGAACACCCATCATCACCGCAGTGCCCACATCGCGCCCTTCCGGCTCCTGCCACAGGTCAACCAGCAGCGTAACGAGCTCGGCATGCGTGGTATTGGGCCCAATTTTCGTTAGGAAGTCCGTAATCCGCTGTTGCTGCGCTGCCACTGCCTTGCCCGCCTGCGTCAGTTCAAGCAGCGCCTCGCGCAACGTCATAAAGCGCGCGCCTTCAGCCTCCTGCCCCTGCGCGTTGAGCATCATCATCAGCCGGTCAAAGAGCGCAAAAAACTGGCGATCGATCAGATCACCCGTGCGCCCAATCGCCATTTCCAGCGCCTTGCGGTCATCGGCCAGCGCCAAAAGCGACTGCATCAGCTCCGTCTGGGCGCGCTGGCGGCGGATCATCTCCGCCGTCACGCCCTCAAATTCCCACAATTGCTCGCTGAAGCGGTTCCAGTCGCTGTACTGCCTGGGCTGCAGCAGATACCCCTTGCGGTCCTCCTGCGGCAGCTTGCGCATCAGCGCCTGCGTCATCTCGCCGATGACCTTCTGCTGCTGCACCTCGTTGATGCGCGCTTCGGCGGGGATGATCACGCCCAGCCACTTCTTCTCGGGCACGTGCACCATCAGCGGCGCGCTGATTGCCCCGCCCGTCCCGCACGCAGTGCAGACGGCCGTGTTGATTTGTCCGCCCAGCAGCGGCTGCTTCAACTCTGGATTCGCGCCCAGGTCAATAATGGAGAAGACCGGCACCACGTAGGGCGTGCCGCATTTGGGGCACTGCACCTGCGCGCCCTGCGGCGGAAAGAGCAGGTCTTCGGCGGAAACACGGCGGCCCGCACGCGGCCCGGGGGGTGCACCTGCCGCACCTTCCGCCGGCCCAGTCATGGGCGCCGCGGCGGCGGTCGCTGGCTCCGGCGCCTTCTTGCGTCCTGCGCTCGAGGGCAGCACAAGCCCCGAAGCGCCCTCCGTCTTCCTGCTCGCATCATCCGGCGGCGGCGCGCCTGCGCCCCTGCCACCCGGAAGTATCAACCCGCTCATAATCGACTCCTGCCCTTCTGTATGGTACCGCGCGTAATCGTTCTCCCCCTATTGCTTTATCTGCGTCACCCAGGCCGCCACCTCCAATCCGCCATTATAGCCGACGCCCGGCCTCAC
>CAYRVP010000238.1:0-4479 GCA_964427845.1 uncultured Caldilineaceae bacterium | reverse complement strand
CGGTGCTTTTTTTCCCCCCGCTTTTCAGTTTTTCCTCTTCCTGCTTCTATCGCCGGCCCACTCGCCCCGCCCCATCTGCGACAGGTAGCGTTCAATCAGCCGGCGTCCGCCGCCGCGTCGACGTGACAGCGATGCGTCCGCAGGGCGCCAATTCCGCACGTTTGCCCGTTTCTGCCGTACATCCCACCCCACACACAATCCAAGCCTCGCTCCCGCTTATTTACACTTGACGCAGACTACGCGAAGGCGCCAAATTCCATCCAGCGCGCGCCGTGCATAAAGCCGGCGCGCGGCGAAACTGCACCTCAACCCCGGCCCCTCTCCAGAACATTGGAGAGGGGCCGGGGGTGAGGTGCAGTGCGCGCCACTTGCATTTTCACGCATGCCTGCTAAACTGCACCCTTTCCAACAACCAGCCATTACGACGCGGGTGTGCCCTGCAGCGCGCACCACCCGCCGCCTGTGCCGCACGCCACAGCGACCATATCCCTTTTCCCCCATCCTGAACCGCGCAACCCGAGCTTCCATTCCGCTCGCGGGCCAGTGTGGCCCATCCGTTCAGTCTTAGGAGGAGAAGATGTCACAGCAGCGTCCGTTTGACACTTTGTGGAAGGGCTTGAGCGTGGCCGTCTGTGCCTCACTCCTGCTCACGCTCCCGGCCGCCGCATCCACGCCGCCTCTGCGCCCCAAGCAGGAAGGCCCCGTATATCTCCCCGTCGTCGTCGCCCCCGACGGCCAGGCCACGACCCAGGAGTTGACGCGCGAGCAGGATAGCTTCGCAGCCACGCCGCCCTCGCCTGCTCTTGCCGACGCCATCGAGAAGTTCAAGGCTGCCGACCCCGACGCCTCCTTCAGCTTCTTCAATGGCCACGTCGACAACTTCGCCACCCGCCCCAAGCCCACCATTCCCGACTACGCCGTCGGCGTCCTCGCCGGCGCCGGCATCAGCCTCACCGCCGTGCTGCCCACTTTCTTCCCCGACCCTGCAACCACGCCCAAGCTTGAGCAGAATCTCGACATCAACCCCAATCTGCGCTTCCCCTGGAGCTTTGAGGCCCTCAACACCACCCCGGTGACGCCTGACCCCGAAGACGGTGACAGCGCCTCCAGCGACCCAACGCCCTCTACACCGCCCCTGGAGTTGCGCGAAATCACCGCCGTGCCGCTTGAGCCGCGCGACGACTCCTGGAAGCAGCCCAGCGATCGCGTCGTCAAGCGCTTCGAACTTCTCGCCGAACCGGTCCTCGCCGCCTTCCTCGCCATGCACACCGACGTCTTTGAGTTGACCCCGGGGCTGCTCCTGCCCGCCATGCCCACGCTCACGCTCAAGAGCTTCCAGATGGGCCGCTTCTACCAGTTGGCGCGCTTCGGTCAGACCTATGACAGATTTCCCGTTCTCGACAGCGACCTGATGGTGCTTCTCGATGCCAACTGGAACATCGTCGGCCTCTCACGCATGGTCATGGACCCACCCAAGCTGCCCATTGATGACAGCGTCCTCATCGACAAAGAGCGCGCGCTTGCCATCGCCCTCAAGGCCGCGTCCCAGCTTAGCGGCAAGCCCGAGCGCGACTGGTCGGTCGTCAGCTTCGTGCTGGGCGTCGATCCGCTGCGCCGCCACCTCATCTACAACATCAACCTCGTCATCCTGGCCGCGCCCGAGTACGACGTCACAGTCAAGATTGATGCCCGCACCGGCCTCGTGCTCAGCGTCGGCGACAATGTGGAAGCCTTCTACGCCGACGATGCCAACGGCGATCCCCAGCTTGTGGCCTACACGCTTTCGCAGGATGGCGCCGCACCCGACGCACCCATCCAGGGGCCGCAGCCGGCCGACGCCGCACCCGACGCCGTCCACTACACCGATGCCAAGGTGCGCCGCTGGGCCTACACCAATGGCGACGTCACCCAGCCCTTCCAGGTCACAACCAGCAACGTCTATGTGCGCGACGACAACACCCTCACGCACGATTTCTTCTACTCCGCCAACGACCAGCGCACCAATGGCACGCTCGTCGCCTGCGGCGATCAGAACAACAAGACCACCTGGCCATCCGCTGCCTGGGGCAGTTTCAGCAGCGGCACCTACATTCGCCACACGCACCGCGGCGACCGTAACTTCAGCCTGTGGAGCCCCGGCGACGCCAGCGGCTCCTTTGCCGAATCGGACAACTACTTCTGGTCGCGCGCCTTCTTCCAGTGGCTCAAGCCCGCGCTCAAGGAACTGGGCGTGCTCCCTTCCAGCGCCGCCAGCTACCCCAAACTGCTCATGGTCACCAACGCCTGTATTGACGATATCGGCTACGCCAGCGGCAGCAGCCTCGCCGTCACCGTGCAGCACAACGAAGGCGAGAACGCGCGCAAGGTGCGCATCGCCGACATGTGCCGCTCGGGCAATGCCGGCTGCGCGGCCAGCGACTACGCCGACGGCAAGGGCGGCCACTACTCCTCGTGCGACGGCACCGGCTGCATGGCCACGCCCAGCATCATCCACCACGAGATCAACCACTACGTTCTGGCGCAATTCTTCGGCGTTGGCTCAAGCCTTGACTGCAGCACCGGCGACCAGTTGCGTTTCCTGCACGAGGGCACAATGGGCTCGGTGATTCCCGCCGCCTTCTGGCATCACTACTACGGCGTGGGCTACAATCCCAGCGACACGAACCGCCTCTTCACCGCCGACGAGCCGCGTGGGCGCGTCCACAGCAGCAACGGCACACTCATGACCGTTGGCAGTTGGCTCTGCACCAACAACACCACCGTCACCTCCGGCAACAAGGGGCCCTACAACGCCGGCCGCGTTCCCGCGCAAATGCTTTGGAAGATCCTCCACGGTGTAAAGGTGGACGGCAGCACCCAGAGCAGCATGTGGCGCACGAACACCGATACCGACTTCCTGATTCTCACCTACTGGGCCGCCGACCTCGTGGCTTCCTCCACCTACAAGGATCGCTACGAAATGGCCAATCGCGTCATGGAGATTCTGGACAAGCACAGCAACTGGAGCAGCGACGCCAAGGCCACCTACTGCAGCGAGTGGGCCAAGCACGGCCTGCGCACCTACATCAACAACGACTACTGCAGCTAACAGCCAAAGCAAACCTCGACACAGAGGCCACAGAGGGAACAGAGAAACACAGAGAACAGCAACAACTGGTAGAGAAACAGTCACGCGCTGGAAGTCGCTTCCAGCGCGTGACTGTTTTTCTGCCTGTTGTTGCCGTTCTCTGTGTTTCTCTGTTCCCTCTGTGGCCTCTGTGTCGAGGTTTGCTCTGTGGCCTCTGTGTCGATGTTTGCTGTTCAGACTATCACGGCCTCCACCCCCAGAAACCGCCCATAATTCTCCGCCTGCGCCTCAACTTCCTTCAGCACATCAGCATCCAGCGGTGCGAATGGCTCCAGCGTCACCGCCACGCGTTTCTTCGTAAGCGTGCGCGACCACAGCCCCGCCGCACGCCCATCCGCCACCACAAACGGCTTGAAAACGCCGTTGCCGCCCGGGCACCAGAGCGCCTCGTGCGCCGCATCAATGGCCGCGCTGCGGTCGGCAAAGCCAAGCAGGTACTCGTCAAAGCCCGGCAGCAGCAGGGCGCGCGGCGGCGCGGGCGGGCCGCCGTCCGCAGCCTCGGCGCTCATCAGGTAAGCCGACTTGCCCGCCTTGACTTCCACCAGCGCCGCGCCCGCCACGGCCACGCCAGTGCGCGCATCGCCCGTCGTCATGCCGGCCCAGCGCACAAGGTCCTGCACCGTCGCCGGGCCGTGGCCAGTAAAGTAACGCGTCGCAAGCTTGCCCAGCGCCTCCTCGCGTTCGAGTAGCGGCTGCGGCGCAACCCACTCGTCCAGCAGAACATAAGTCTGCTGCTTGCCCGCGCGTGGCCCGAGGCAGAGGAGCCCCGCCATCGCCAGGTTCACGAGAATGTGATACCCGCGCTGCCCTGCTGTGGTGACCCCGCCTGCGTCCAAAGTAGCAAGCATATCCTCACGCGCCAGCCGCCGGCCCCCTTCCAGCGCGCGCGTGAAGAGCTCGCGGCTGCGCGCCACATCCGCGTCGGTGACGCCCAGCAGCGCGCGATTGCGCGCCGCCGCAGCCAGTGCGCGTGGCGCCAGCAACGCCAGCATCCAGCGCAGGTCCGCCGCCGCCACCAAGTGCAGCGTGCGGCGCATGGGCCATGAACGCACGATGTGGCCGTCCGCCAGTGCGCGCTCCACCCCCGACTCGGTGGCGTCGGCGCTGCCCTCGGCCATGCGCACCGCCACCGACCAAAGCGCGCCCGCATAGTCCTGCGCCTGCATCGCCCCCAGCCGCGCCACAACCTCTGCAGGCGTGCGCGCCGTCTGTCCAATCAGTTGCTGGCTGCGCATGCGCAGCGCCACGATTTCGCGGTTGTCCACCCCGTCTCCCCCTCTAATCCCCACTCCCCACTCCCCACTCCCTACTCCCCACTCCCCACTCCCTACTCCCTACTCCCCACTCCCCAC
>CAYRVP010000237.1:0-4494 GCA_964427845.1 uncultured Caldilineaceae bacterium | reverse complement strand
TCTCGCGTAGGTGGCGGTAGGATTCCACCGAAACCGCCTCGGTGATAATGTCCCACGTGCGCGCCTGCGCGAGCAGCAGGTTGACATGGGTAAAGGGCTCGAGGTGGCCCGCCTTGCGGCTGCTCGTCTTGCGCACACCCTTGGCAATGACCTCGATACGTCCCTTGTCGGGCGTGAAAAGCGTGAGAATGCGATCGGCGTCACCCTGGTCACGGCGGCGCAGCACGAGCGCATGAGTGCGGTAGACGCGTGATCGATCGGTCATAGAACCAGCTATCCTGGGTGAGAAGAGTGCAGCGGGCAAACGCGGCAGGGGGCTCTATATTATACCACGGGTGGCGTCTCTACTCGAGCGTGCGACGTCCCCGACTTGACATAAGCGATAACGCGTATGACGATCGCGGATGGCCGTGGCTCGGCACGGCCAGAGTGTTGCTTAGTGGTGCATCCTGCAAGTACGTCGCGGATTCGTAGCGGCGGCTTCAGCTGCCGTTCGTCTTTGTCACAGTGCGATTGGTCAGTACGGCAGCTAAAGCAGCCGCTACGAAAGATCGTCTCACTTGCCGGATGCACCTTTTAGGAGTGGGCACAAAGAAGCCCCCATCATGCCGATGGAGGCTTCTTTGAGGACCGTGTACCCCCAAGGGGATTCGAACCCCTGTCGCGGCCTTGAAAGGGCCGTGTCCTGGTCCTCTAGACGATGGGGGCGCAGAGGCGTGCAATTTCAAAAGCTCTCCGCCGCGTTGGGCAGTCTACCAGAGGGGTGCGCGGCCGTCAAATTCTCCTGCGCAGCATGGTGAAAATGACTGGCAGCGGGCAGTAGGGCGTGGGCAGTAGGGCGTGGGCAGTAGGGAGTGGGGACTGGCGCCAAAGGGCGCTCCGCAATGCCGACTGCCCACTGCCTGCCGCCCACTGCCCACTCTCCACTCCCTACGTCTCACGCCCGCGTAGCTACCTCCTGCGGCGCAACGGCCTCAGACGTAACCGTGTCCGATGCGTCCGGCGCAAGCAAGCGCAGGGCATAGTAGAGCGCGATGGCCTGGACCAGCGCACCTGTCCAGAAGGCGAGCGTGGCGTGGATATCAAAGGCCACACCCGCCCACAGTGGCCCAACGCCGCGCCCGAGCGACTGGAAAGACTGGTTGACACCCATCACGGCGCCCTGGCCGTCACTGGCGCGCCTTGATATGAGCGAGGTCACGCTGGGCTGGAGCAGCATGTTGCCCGCGTTGAAGAAGAGTGTAGCAGCAATGAAGAGCGCGCGTGTGGGCGCGAGCGCCATTGCGGCAAAGCCCAGCACGCCAATCAACAGCGCCCAGCGAATGATGCGCTCCTCACCAAAGCGCCGCGTCAGGGGGCCAATCAGCACGCCTTGCTGGATCACCGAGACGATCCCCAGTGCACCCATGAGCAGCCCAATTTGCGCCGGCCCCATAACGAAGCGCGCCGTGCCGTAGAGCGCAAGCACGCTTTCCATCATGGCCAGCGCAAAGGCCAGCAGGAACGCGAGCGTGAAGAGGAAGCCCATGGGGCCGCGCAGCGCCTGCACCAACCCGCCCATGCGCGATTGGCCCGATGGTGCGTGCACCACACGCCGGCTGGGCTCGAGCGGCTCGGGCAGCATGAAGATGACGAAGGGCAGCGCCAGCATTGCCAGCAACGCGCTGCCGAAGAAGGGGATTGACAGGTTGATGGTGGCGCCGGTGGATGGATCGGTCGTCACCTGCAGCAGCGCGGCGATGCCGGCCGGCAGGACAGGGTTCAGATGCGTGAGGAAGCCACCGAGCATGGGACCAAAGATCATGCCCACGCCCATGGACGCGCCCAGCATGCCCATACCCTTGGAGCGCTCCGCGGGCGTGGTCGTATCGGCCACATAGGCCATGGCGGTGGGCAGCGTGGCTGATGAGAGGATGCCCGCCAACGTGCGCAAGACCATGAACTGGATGAGGTTCTGCGCCAGCCCCTGCAGCAGAAAGGAGAGTGCGAAGCCGGCAATGCCAAAGAGCAGCACCGGTTTGCGCCCTATGCGGTCCGACAGGCGGCCCCACACGGGTGCAAAGATGAACTGCATGAGCGAGTATAGCGCCATCATCAGCCCCAGCGCCGTGCCCGAAGCGTTGAAGTGGGTGACGTAGAAGGGGGTCAGCGGGATGGCAATGCCGAAGCCCAGCATGACAATGACGAGCGTTGTCGAGAGGATTGCCAGACTGCGGCCCTGGCTGGATGGCTTTAGGTTCACCGATGGCTTGTGGCGCGAGGACGCGTCCCTCAGAACGGGCGATATTTAACGCGTGTGAAGTATAATTACCCTATCCGCCCGCGGCAAGTTGGCGGTGGCAGGAATCGAGGCGTAGACGTGGACGAACACGAACTCACGCACTTGCTGGTCGAGTGGTCCGCCGAATCGCTGCGTACCGCTACGCAGGACTTGAACCGCTTTGCGCGCGCGCGCGGCATTTCGATGCTGCAACTGATGGTGCTTACGCATCTCTACTGGTGCGGACCGCGAGAGGTGACTGCCTTCGCCGAGATCATGCAGGTGTCGGCAGCGGGCGCCAGCCAGATGGTGGAGCGCCTTGTGCAGGAAGGCGTCGTGGAGCGGCAGCCGTCCACTTCGGACAGGCGCGTGCGCGAGGTCCACCTTACCGACGCGGGGCGCACACTTGTACAGGAAGCGATGGTTGCGCGCCGCATGGGGCTGCGTGCGCTCGTCAACGGCCTCTCCGCCGAAAAGCGCACCATTGTGGCTGAAGCACTGGCGCTGCTGATTGAGCAGTCAACGCGCATCGTCGCGACAGACGAATCGCTGCCCGGCGGTTGCCCAGGCTGAAAGCGCGGCGACAAAGACACCTTGTCGATGCCGCCCTTGCCCGACCCTGATCCTTCTCTACTCGCTCACCTGCAACTCAAGAAATGTTGTGCGCGCCGCCTGCACGGTGACGAGGCGCTCAATACGCGCGTCACCTACCTCGATGGACACTGTGTACGTACCCGCCCGCAGAAAAGGAATGACGAGGTTTTCACCCCAGACCGGGTCGCTGCCAATCCCATCCGCCGTGCGGTAGGTCTTGAATTGCGCGGCGGGCAAGGCCGCGCTCCCCGACACAGGGTGCACGCGCACGACCGCCGCATCCCATGCTCTGCCATCCGCTGTGACAATGCGCAGCGCAAGGTTGCCGGAGCCGGGGTCGGGCCGCATCCAGAGCAGCGGGTTCACGGCATCATCATAACGATTCTCGCCTACGCGCACCTCCAAATGCAGATGCGGCCCCATGGCGATGCCGGTTTCACCTACGGCGCCGACCTGTTGACCATGCACAACGCGCTGTCCGCGCGTCACGTCGACGCGATCCATGTGCCCATAGAGGACGAAGACCTTCTGCGGTCCTGTTGCTGCCATGACCTGCCTGTCCAACTGGATGACTACTGCGCGTCCATAGTAGTTGGGGAAGGGTGCGAGCAGCTCCGGGTCATCGGCGCCCGCAAACAGCACCGTACCGTCGGCCACGGCCAGCAGCGGCACACCGACGGGCTGTTGGGTATCGACGCCGCGGTGGGGACGCAAGGCGCCGTCCGCCGTGTCGCCAAAGAGATAGTAATCGCTGGGCGTTTGGTAGTCGGTCGGCGCAAAGGGGCTGCCGAGCCAATAGTGGTCCGACGGCCGTGCGCCCTCGCCGGCGCGCCCTGGCTGCAGCGTATGGCCTGGGGCAGTCACTTCCAGGTCTGCGCCTTCTGCACCCAGGTCAACTACCTCCTCGGCTGAAAAGAGCTGCTGGTAGACGCGCTGCGTGGCTTCGAGCGTGAGCCACTGGCCCAGATAGTAGCGCGGCCAACTGCCCAGCCACACTTCAAAGTGCAAATGTGCGCCATCGCTCGCGCCGCGCACTCCATCCGGCGTTCCCGACAAGCCCACCGTGCCGATGACCTGTTCGGCCTTGACTTGCGTGCCAACTTCAATGCCCTCAGCCACCGAATCCAGATGGCTGTATATCGTCCATATGCCGTCGCCGTGGTTGATGCGCACCTGCCGCCCGCCCAACTTGTCCAGATCAGCATTGGACAAACCGTGCTGCCGCGTGGCCTTCTCGAGCAGCGCGTCCACCTCGGCAATGCTCATCTCAGTGTAGTCGGAGTCGGCGCGCACGACAGTTCCATCTTGCACGGCGCGCACCGGCGTGCCGATCTCGATGGCGGCCTTGCTGTCCACAGGGAAGAAGTCAATGCCGTGGTGGACGCCGTAGCGGTATGCGCGCCTTGCGCCGGGATAGAGCGACATACGCTCGGGCAGGGACGCGCCTGCAATCGGCATGGTGAAGGCCATCGCTTCAAGCGCAGCGAGGGAGTCGACCGCCTGGGGCAAGGCCTGCGCCAGGACACCGGGTGCAGGCTCTTCGGCAACCCATGCCGGCATCTGCTTGAAGGTGGGCATTATCCCCTGCACGGCACCGTCGCCGACCGCCAATGCGGTGCGGAAGAGGCGGCCTCCAGCCA
>CAYRVP010000236.1:0-4520 GCA_964427845.1 uncultured Caldilineaceae bacterium | reverse complement strand
AGGGTGGGGCGTGGTCTTTACCAAACAGGCGCAGAAAGACGCCCGCAACCTGCAACAGGCAGGGCTGCGCGGCAAGGCTGAGGTGCTGCTTGCGCTTCTCGGCGAGGATCCATATCGTACGCCACCGCCCTATGAGAAGCTCGTTGGTGATCTTGTTGGCGCCTACTCACGCCGCATAAACCGGCAACATCGGCTGGTCTACCACATTGACAATGACGAGCAGGTCGTGAAGGTCATTCGAATGTGGACACACTACGAGTGACGTTCAGGAAATCACGGATATCCCATGGTCCTATCAGAAGCAATACGCGCCGAAATTAAAACGTGGATGGATCTCTACCCCGCAGGGCGCCAGCGCTCGGCAATTCTGCCCGCGCTCTACGTCATCCAGCGCGAATTCGGCTATTGCCGCGTCGACGCGCAGAATGAACTGGCGACGATGCTTGGCCTGGAGCCGGCCGAGGTAGGTGCGGTGGTGGATTTCTACCACATGTTCAATACCGAACCCAAGGGTGAATACCACGTTGAGGTCTGCACCAACGTGCCCTGCATGTTGCGCGGCTCGAAGCAGTGCGAGCACCACCTTGAAGAAAAGCTTGGCGTCGGCCTGGGCGAGACCACGCCCGACGGCCGGTTCACGCTTGACCACATGGAGTGCCTCGGCGCATGTGGCACCGCCCCGATGACCATGGTCACCGAGCGCGCGACCGGCCGTATTCGCTACTTTGAAGAACTGACCAGCGCCGAGAATGTGGACGCCATGCTTGCGCTCATCAAGAGCGGCAAGGGCTTCGAAGACCTGGAACGCTGGACAGCGGCCGGCGACCCGGCACTCGAGGGCAAGGCCGCCGGCCCCTACACGGTGGGCGGCATGGAGGAGCGCTTCCTGACGGCGCGCGTGGGCAAGTCCGACAGCCACAAGATTGAGGGCTACGAAGCCGACGGCGGCTACGAGACGGCACGGCGCGTCCTCACCACCCTGCAGCCGCAGGAGGTCATTGACCAGGTCAAGGCCAGCGGCATTCGCGGGCGCGGCGGTGCAGGCTTCCCCACGGGCACGAAATGGGGCTTCCTCGCGCCTGCCTTCCCGCGCTATCTGGTGGTGAATGCGGACGAGTCCGAGCCGGGCACCTTCAAGGACCGTATCATCATGGAGTATGACCCCCACCAATTGATCGAGGGGATCATCCTCAGCAGCTTTGCGATTCAGGCCGAACTGGCCTTCATCTACATTCGCGGCGAGTACTACTTTGCCGCCACGCGGCTGAACGAGGCCATTGCCGAAGCCAGGGCGAAGGGCTACTTGGGCCAGGGCATCTTTGGCACGGACAAGAAACTGGACATTGTGGTGCACCGCGGCGCGGGTGCCTATGAGTGCGGTGAAGAGACAGCGCTGCTCAGCAGCCTTGAGGGCTACCGCGGCCATCCGCGCATGAAGCCCCCCTTCCCCGCCATCGAAGGTGTCTACTCCAAGCCGACGATTGTTAACAACGTCGAGTCGATCTGTAATGTGCCGCACGTGATGCGCCACGGCGTCGAGTGGTACCGCAGCTTCGGCACCGAAAAATCGCCGGGGATGCGCATCTTCTGCCTCAGCGGCAACGTCAAGCGACCGGGGCTCTACGAGCTGCCCCACGCCGTGCCGCTGCGCGACCTCATCGACGTATATGGCGGCGGCCCCGAAGTGGATGACGCGTCCGTCAAGGCGGTGGTGCCGGGCGGCCTTTCCATGAAGCTGATGACGGCCGACCAGTTGGACACGCCCATGGATTACGAGGCAGTGGCTGCGGCCGGCTCGTCACTCGGCTCGGCGGGTGTGATTGTCTTTGACGAGCGCGCCTCCATGATTGCGGTGGCGCGCCGCACCATGGCCTTCTACCGCGAAGAGTCCTGCGGCAAGTGCACGCCCTGCCGCGAGGGCACCGGCTGGCTCGAGAGCATTCTCAATCGTGTGGAGGCGGGCGAAGGGCTTATCTCTGATGTCGACCTCATGGCCCACATTACGACCTTCATCGCCGGCAAATCCTTCTGTCCCTTTGGCGAGGCCGCGGTGTGGGGTCTGCAAAGCAATCTGGCCAAATTCCGCAACGAATTCGTGACCCACATCGAATTGACCAACCCGGAAGATATGGGGCCGCTCGTGCCGATTCGCCCCATCTACCGGCCCGACACGGGGCAGCCGAGCACGTTGCGCGACAGCACGCTCGTGCCGGAGGGCGATTCGCCGCTGCTGCGCGACCATGTGATTGAGACGGCCGCTGACGCGCCCACGAATGGCCACGCATAGCGGCGGCTTCAGCCGCCGTACCCGACAACACGACGCGTCCTTGACGACGGCGGCTGAAGCCGCCGCTACGAACTGATGGATTCATCTGATCATGAGCGATAAAGCGAACGCCAAGGCGCCCGAACTGAAGCACTCCCCGGACCAGCCTGACCCCAAGCCCAAGACCCCTGTGGAGGTCAAGCCGGGCGGCGCCAGCGCGCCGGGCACGGGCGGCGGCGCTGTCCCTGCCAAGCCCGCCGCGTCCGCTAATCCGGACGAGATCACGCTGACGATTGACGGCCGCTCGGTCACCGTGCCCAAGGGCACGCTCGTTGTGGACGCCGCGCAGAAGCTCGGCATCGAGATTCCCGTCTTCTGCAGCCACCCCAAGCTGGACCCCGTGGCCTGCTGCCGCATGTGTTTGGTGGAGATCAGTGGCCCCCGCGGTCCCCAGCTCCAGACCGCCTGCTCCGTGCCCGTAGCGCAGGATATGGTGGTGAATACCGAGACCGAACAGGTGAAAGCCACGCAGGAGGCGAACCTCGCCTTTTTCCTGCTCAACCACCCGCTCGACTGCCCCATTTGCGACAAGGGCGGCGAGTGCCCACTGCAGGACCAGACGATGCGCTATGGCCCCGGTATCAGCCAGTTGGTGGATGCCAAGCGCCACAAGAACAAGAGCTATTTAATTAGCGACACGATTGTGCTCGATCAGGAGCGCTGCGTTGTCTGCTGGCGCTGCATTCGCTATTTGGAAGAGTGGGAAGACAAGCCGCAACTGGGGCTCTTTGAGCGCGGCGGCGCGACCATTATCGACATACAGGATGGCAAGCCGGTGGACGCCAGGACCAGCGGCAACATTATCGACATCTGCCCTGTGGGCGCGCTGACCAACCGCGTGGCGCGCTTTGCCTATCGCCCGTGGGAGATTGACCGCACGCCCAGCATTTGCACCCACTGCTCGATTGGCTGCAACCTGCGCATGGACAGCCGCACGCACAGCGTGCGCCGCATTGTGGGGCGTGAGAACATGGCCGTCAACGACCAGTGGCTCTGCGACAAGGGGCGCTTTGCCCACGCGTGGATCAACGCCGGGCAGCGGCTTACGGCGCCGCTCGTGCGCAAGGATGGCGAGTTGGTCACCGCATCGTGGAGCGAAGCGTTGGAACTGGTCGCAAGCAAGCTCAAGGCCATCAAGGCGGCGAACGGCGCAGAGAGCATCGGTGCGATCGGCAGCGCCAAGCTGGGCAACGAGAGCAACTACCTGCTCCAGCGTCTCTTCCGCACGGCGATAGGCTCCAACAACATTGATCACCGCGCCGGCGGTGATGTCGCGGCATTGCCCACGGGACTGCCCGCGCTTGTCGACCTCATGAAGCCGCAGTATGGCCCCGACCCCAGGGCAGATGTCGTCATGCTCGTGGGCATTGACCCCAGCGAAGAGCTGCCCATCCTCGACGTCCATCTCAAACGCGCCGTGCGCAAGGGCCAGACGCAACTGATCATCGTGCACCCGCGCAAGGTGGAACTCACGCGCTACAACGGCCCCTACCTGGGCTGCCGCCCCGGTTCCGAGGCGCTGCTCGTCAACGGCATTGCCAAACTGGCGCTCAAGCATGTGACGAGCGCGCCCGCTGATGCGGCAGCCTATGTGGGCGACGCGACAAAGGAAGCGCTGCGCACCGTCTGCGGTGTGGATGTGGACGAGGCCAGGCGCGCCGCCGAACTGCTGGCCAAGGCGAAGAACGCCGTCATCATCTACGGACCCATGGTGGCGCAGGGCGAGGCGGGCAAGCAGGTGCGCAATGCACTCACCAACCTCGCGCTGATTACCGGACACAGCAGCCGCCTGGCCTATGTGGGGCTCGAGGCTAACAGCCAGGGCTGTCGCGATATGGGCTTGCTGCCCAACGCGCTGCCCGGCCATGCACCGCTGTCCGATGAGAAGCTGCGCAAATCGCTCGAAAAAGTGTGGGGCGGGCCGCTGGCCACCAAGCCCGGCAAGAGCTATGCGCAGATGCTCGACGGCGCGGGCGAGAGCATCAAGGCGCTCTATATCATGGGCGCGAACCCAGCCTCCGAGCACCCGGCCTGGGCCGAAAAACTCGATGCGCTCGATTTCCTCGTGGTCCAGGATTTATTCCTTACCGAGACGGCGCAGCGGGCCGACGTGGTGCTCCCCGCCGTCAGTTGGGCGGAAGAGGACGGCACCTTCACCAATCTGGAGCGGCGTGTGCAACGCGCACCCAAGGCC
>CAYRVP010000235.1:0-4535 GCA_964427845.1 uncultured Caldilineaceae bacterium | reverse complement strand
GCCACCTTTGCTTAACCGACTGTCCACTAAACTCAGGTAACCCCATACCTTTGCGTCTTCGCGCCTTTGCGTCGGGGTTCTGCTGTTTCGCCTTTGCTACTTTTTGCTCTTCTTCTCGGGGCTGGCGGCCTTGGTGGCCAGAGCCAGTTTGCGCGTATGGAAGTCGCTCAGCAACTCCTGCTCGCGCACCGCGCCCGCACGCTCACCTTCGGCGAGGGCATAGTCCAGCCGCGACTGGTAGCGCTCATCATAGACCGTATCGCGCGCCGGCCCCAGCAGATAGCTCACGGCCGCTGCGCCCAGCGCGCCGATCACACTACCCCACACGGCGGCACTCAGTTTGCTCATGGCAGATTCCCCATTCTGTGCGCACGCGCTCGCTTGACGCGCTGCCCTTAAGAGTATATGCCCGCAGAGGCCGATGGCCAAAGTTGCGCTGCGCAAGGGCAGCGCCGCGGACGCGCACTTCGCGTCCGGCCGCTTCGCCTAGTATAATGGCAGGAGAATTGCTCCATCCCCTGCTGCCAACGCGGTCAGGCGTCTGGCGCAGCACACCCCACCCAACGCATTGCAGCCATTTCCACAATTGATTCTCTCACAGAGCAAGGAGTTCGGATCATGACCATGCGCGCCGATTTCATTTGGATGAACGGCAAAATTATCCCCTGGGACCAGGCCACCGTGCATGTCTTCACGCACGCGCTCCACTATGGATCAAGCGTATTCGAGGGCATCCGCGCGTACGAATTGCCCACCGGCCCGGCCATTTTCCGCGGGCCCGAGCACTATGAACGCTTCCTCTTTTCTCTCAAGGTTGCGCATATCCCCTCCCCCTATACGGTGGAGGAGTACATGCAGGCCACAATCGATGTGGTGCGCGCCAACGGCCAGCGCAGCGCCTACATCCGCCCGCTCGTCTTCCGCGGCTACAACGCCCTGGGCGTGGATGGCCGCGCCTGCCCCGTTGAAGCCATCATCGGCAGCGTGCCGTGGGATTCGATGATGGGCAAACAAGCGCTGGTGGATGGCGTCGACGTCCAGGTGAGCAGTTGGCGGCGCATGGCCCCCAGCACCACCAACGCTCTCGCCAAGATTGGCGGCCAGTATGTCAACAGCCAGAACATCGTCATGGAGGCCAAAGACAACGGTTTCAGCGAAGGCATCGCGCTGGACATCTACGGCTATGTCAGCGAAGGCAGTGGCGAGAACATCTTCCTCGTCCACCACGGCGAAATTTACACGCCGCCGCTCGGCTCCAGCGTGCTGGGCGGGATTACGCGCGCCAGTGCGCTCACGCTGGCAAAAGAGTTGGGCTACACCGTCAAGGAACAAACCATCCCGCGCGAAATGCTCTACATGGCCGACGAACTTTTCTTCACCGGCACGGCGGCAGAAATCATCCCCATTCGTTCGGTCGACAGGCTGCCCGTGGGCAACGGCACGCGCGGCCCGGTTACCGCTGCGATTCAGCAGCAGTTCTTCGGCATTGTGGAGGGTGAACTCGAAGACCGTCACGGCTGGCTGACACGCGTGCTGCCTGACGAGAGTCCGAATGCATGAGCACCCAGGCTGATCTGGCGCAGGCGCGCGCGCTGCTCGACAGCGAAAGTCACGCCATCGTCTTTGTGCGCGACGGGCTTGTACTTGGCGTGGGCGACCGGCGCGGCGTCATTGATTTGCTGGGGATGGCCGAGACGTTGGGCCCCAGCGCGGCGGGTGCGGCCGTGGCTGACCGCGTCGTGGGGCGTGCGGCGGCGCTTGTCTACCGCAGGCTGGGCGTCACGGCCGTCTATGCGCAACTGCTGAGCGAGGGCGGCGCGGCGGCGCTGGCCGAGGGTGCAATCCTCACGCAGTGGAATATGCGCGTGGCGCAAATCCTCAACCGTACGCACGACGGCCTCTGCCCATTCGAACAGGCCGCCGCCACAGTAGATGACCCGGCTGACGCGATTCCCGTCCTCCAGGCGCGCTTGACCCTGCTCATGGCCGCCCGCTAGCAAAGCCCCGGTACGCGGATGAACACGGATTCACGCAGATGAAGGCATGCCTTCATCTGCGTGAATCCGTGTTTCTCCGCGTACTGGGGTGGGGCGGGTGTGATTAGGACGCGGCCGGTTCTTCGATCACTTCAAAGTCCATGCTGAGGGGCGCCACCTGGGCCAGCATGGCCTGGGCGGGACAATACCTGGTGGCCGAAAGATCCATGGCACGCTGAACTGCGGCGGCGTCAATCCCCTCGCCACGCACCACATAGTGCAGATGAATCGAGGTGAAGACCTTGGGGTGCTCATCGGCGCGCGTGGCGTGCGCCTGCACCGTAAAGCCCGTCAATTTCTGGCGTTTCTTGGCAAGAATGGAGACAACGTCCATGGCAGTGCAGCCTGCCAGCCCTGTGAGAATCAACTCCATGGGGCGGAAGCCGTCATTCGCACCCCCCACGGACGGGTCCGTGCCCAACGCCACGGCGAAGCCGCTGTCGGCGCTGCCTGTAAAACTCATACCCGAGGTCCATACGACCGATGCATCCATGGCGTTAGCCCTTTCGTGTGCGTTGCGTTGCCTGACGACTGTCTTATGCCAACCCCTGCAGGGCATCCACCACGCGCCGCAGACGCGCGCCCGCCTCGTCCGCCACCGGTTGCAGCGCGGGGTTCATCCCCATGTCAAACATCACCAGCGGGTCAATAATCGAGACGGTCGCGCCCTTGCCGTCTTCATCCTCATAGACGAGGACATTGCAGGGCAGCAGCAGGCCAACTTCGAGGTCGGTGGAGAGGGCGCGGTGCGCCAGCGGCGGGTTGCACGCGCCCACAATCGCGTAGCGGCGGAACGATGCGCCGATCTTTTCCTTGAGTGTGGCCTGCACGTCGATCTCGGTAAGAACACCGAAGCCTTCGTCCTTGAGGGCGGTCGTCACGCGTGCGCGTGCGTCGCTGTAATCCATGTCCAGATGAACGCGCATACCCAGCGTAGGCGTCGTTTTTTCCATGAGTCTCTCCTGTCGTGAACATGCGGCGCCAGGTGCAGCCGCAGAGTGGGTTCGTTGCCTGCATGTTCATTGTCGCGCCATGCGGCGCGCGCGTGCTCTGCCCAACACGTTATTGCAGCGATAAGCAAAAGTTATGGCAGTGTGGGGGGGCGGAAGGCAGGGTCAATCGCCCGGCTGGGACGCCGGCGCGCGTTGTGCGCCGGCAGGCGCGGCGCCGCGCCGCCACACAAAGCGCACACCGAGTATGATGCCAGTAATCAGCAGGGCAACACCCAGAATCAGCCCGCTGAAATCGCTGATAAATTGGCTGGCCACCTGCCACTGGCTGCCCAGGGCAAAGCCGATGCCGCCGTAGATCGTCACCCACAGGAACTCGCCGCTCAGGTCTACCAGCACAAAGCGCTGCCAGCCATACGCGCTGATCCCGGCGATGAGACTCACCGCCACACCCAGCGGCGTAATTAGGAAGCGCGTCAGGAAGATGGCCCAGCCGCCCCTGTGCGCAAACTCGTCGGTAGCCTTCTGCCAGGCGCTCATGCGCGCCAGGCGGTCCTCGGCCCACACGCCGCCCACGCGCCCAAAGGCATAAGCGATTGAGTCGCCCGCCACAACGCCAAGCACGGCGGCAATCCATGCGTAGCGCCAGTCAATAAAGCCCTGGCGGGCGAAGGCGCCAGCCGCCAGCAGCACAATGCTGCCGGGTAGGGGCAAGCCCGCCGCGCCCAGCAGCAGCGTCAGCGCAAGCGCAAGAGGGCCATAGGTAATCAGCGCAGCCAGTGCAAAATCGCTGATGGAGGTGGCGTCGCTCACGGAACACCCCCCGCGTCGGGAGGCGCTTCTGGCGTCGGCGCATCCGGCGGGCCATCCGGGCCACGCGGCGGACCTTGTTCGCCCGCCGCGTTGGGCGGCAACGCCTCGGGTATAGGCACATCCCCGGGCTCCGGCACAATCGGCGTGGGAACAGTTGAACCCGTGTAGTAGAGTTCCAGCGCGGCCAAAATGCGGTCGCGCAGCAGCCCGCGCTCGCCATTGAAATGGCTGCGCTCAATTTGCATGAGCGTTTTGCGCTCGTTGCCCTCGGCGTCGATGCCCAATTGCGCATACAGAAAGGGCTCGGGTACGCCATAGGCATGCGCGATGTAGGGAACGGTCATCCATGGCGCAATGTTACCGGTGGCCTCACGTGGTGGGCGACCCCGCTCATTGTGAAAGGTGCGGAAGGAGCGTGTTGCGCGCATGGCGAAGAGCACAGTCAGCACAAGCCCGATCAGCAGTATGCCCACGGTGACCCAGCGCCAGAGTGGGCTGGGCGGCGTGGGCGCGGTTGAGGGGGTCTCTTCTGGCTGAACGGGCTGCTCGGGATCGCTCACTGCCACTCCTTGGACAAACGAGGCGCGCTGGATGCTGCCAACAGTCTACATGCGATGTCCGCAAACGGGATGATGAAACTGTTGTGAGACAGGGTCTCTCAAAAGTCATCGCACCGCAAACCTGCACCTCACCCCCGGCCCCTCTCCATGCGGAGCTATACTTTACCCACAAGTTG
>CAYRVP010000234.1:0-4567 GCA_964427845.1 uncultured Caldilineaceae bacterium | reverse complement strand
ACGCCCGACGCCCGACGCCCGACGCCCGCCGCCCGCCGCCCGCCGCCCGACGCCCGACACCCGACACTCGACACTCGACACCCGACCCCCGAAAGCCCTTGGCCATGTCCACAACCCAGTACTGGGTGCCACTCGGTGTGATTGATCTGGGCCTCGGCCACCCCAGCCTCAGCCTCCTGCCCCAGGACCTGCTCGCGCGGTCCGCCCAGCATCGCTTTGCGCTGGACGACCGCGACGCGCTCCAGTATGGCCCCGAACAGGGCGGGCCAGGGATGCGCCGCGCGCTCGCCGCCTTTCTGGCGGCCGAATATGCCACGCCGGTCGCCGCAGATGGGTTGATGATCACCAACGGCGTCTCGCAGGCACTGGACATGATCTGTACTGTTTTCACGCAGCCGGGCGATGTGGTGCTCGTGGAGGAGCCCACCTACTTCCTGGCGCTGCGCATCTTCACCGACCACGGCTTGCGCGTCATCAGCGCGCCAATGGATGGTGACGGCCTCATCCCTGATGCGCTGGAGGCGCTGCTGGCTGCGCACCGCCCTCGCCTGCTCTACACAATCCCCACCCACCAGAACCCTTCAGGCATCAGCATGTCAGCCGCGCGGCGCATGGCGGTGCTTGCGCTTTGCCGCAGCCACAACGCATTGCTTGTGGCCGATGAGGTTTATCACCTCCTCACCTATGCGGGCTGCCCGCCGCCGCCCTTTGCCGCCTACCCTGAGGATCCGGCCGTGCTGTCGCTCGGCTCCTTCTCCAAGATTCTGGGGCCGGGGCTGCGGCTGGGCTGGCTGCACGCCGCACCCGAACGCATGGCCGCGCTCACGGCCTGGGGGGTTACTGCCAGCGGTGGCGGCCTCAGCCCTTTCTCGGCCTCGATTGTCCAGAGCGTGCTTGAGCTTGACCTGCTGAGCGCGCACGTCGACTTCCTGCGCCACATCTACACGGCGCGACGCGACGCGCTGGTGGCTGCGTTGGGCGCGCACCTGAGCGGGCGGCTGCGCTTTGCTGTGCCCGACGGCGGTTACTTCCTCTGGGCAGAGCACACACAGCCGGTTGATGGTGAGCGCCTGGCCGCGGCCGCGGCTGCCGAGCAGGTGGACTTTCGCGCCGGGCCGCGCTTCTCCAGTTGCGGCGGGCTGCGCGACTGGCTGCGCCTCTGCTTCGCCTACTACGCCGAGGCCGAACTGGAAGAGGGTGTGCGCCGCCTGGGCCGCGCGCTGGAGCGGGCGGCAACGTCGACGTAGTAAAGAGAAAAGCGAAGGCAACGGAAGTCTCCGGCAACCGCAAGGCGTTGCGCAGCCGCTGCGGCAACTACGGCCGCCCCTGCCGCGGGAACAATGGCCGGGCAGCATACGTCACTTCGATTGCACCCCGCACGCGCAAGAAACCACACTCAGGAGGGAATTGATGAGTCAACCAAGAATCTGGATGGGCGCGGCGCTGTTGATCGGCGCGTTGGCGCTCGCGGCCTGCGGCGCGCCCTTGCCGCCCGCCCAACCATCCGCCGCCCGGCCGCCCGCAACGCAGCCCGCCACCGAAGCACCCATCGCGGCCCCGCAGGAGAGCGCGCCGCCTGCGGACGTGCGCACACCCGAGCCCGTTGTCCCCACACCCGAGGCTGCCGTGGACGCAAGCGTGCTGCCCCCTGCCGCGCTCGAGGCGCAGCAGCAGTTGGCGCGCAGGCTTGAGGTCGACCCGCAGGATGTAGGCGTGCTCAGCGCAGAGGCTGTGGATTGGCCCGACAGTTGTCTGGGCGCGTCCGATGCAGGCGAGATGTGCGCCGCCGTGATTACCCCCGGCTTCAAGATCATCATGGACGTTGGCGGCAAGCAGTACGTGCTGCACACCAACGCCGACGGCAGTGACTTCCGCGTGGTCGACGCCCTCGCGCCGCAAACGAGTGGTCCTGTCATTCGCTGGATGAGTGCGGCCGATGTGGAGCCGTGTGCCGCCGCTGAGATTGGTCTGGACGGCATCGCCCACGGCGGCTGCAGCGACGCCGAACTTGTGCGCGTACCCCTTGTCTTCAGCGGCCGCCCCGAGGACCTCGACATGCTGCGCAGCACCTACGCACCCTTCTCCGCATCCACGCCTGCAGGTGATATCGTCTTTACCGGTGATGGAAGCACAATTGCCACCGAAGCCGAGCAGCGCATGATTGCCGAACGCGCCCGCGCTGCCGTCCAGGAAGCACAGGGGGGTGTGAGCGCCGTTGGCCACGGCCTGGCGCTGCAACTCTATCAGGAGGGGGGCATCGCCGCGCTCTGTCAGAACGTAAGCATCTACCTGGGTGGCTTCGCCAATGTGGCCGATTGCGCCGCGCAACCCGCGCAATCACTGCCGGTGGTGCTGCTCGATAGCGATCAACTCGCGCAACTCTACGCCTGGAGCGACAGCATCGCGCCCTTCGAGACCCAGCGCGTCGACGGCACGGCCGATGTGATGACGACCACCGTCACTTTCTTTGGCAGCGGTCAGGCCGAGGCGACGACCGAGGTGCAGCAGGCCATGGAACTCTTCGCGCAGGATGTGGCTGTCCGGGCGCGTGCCGACTCATAGGCCGACGTTGGCTCATGCACATGTGCCTCTGGGCGCCACGCAGGCCGCGCAGGTGGGCATGGCGTCCGGGCAGGAGTTCAGCCGCGTGGTCTTCGTGGCCAACGGTGATAGACTGCTGAAATTCATCTTTCTTCCGGCCGACCTGGAGATGATTGGCTACAGCGTTGTGGAGCTTCTCTACACAACCATTGCCGAGAGCTTCCTATTCATGAAGTAGTGGCGCCCAATGACAGAGAAAACAGCCTTGCGCGCCGGATTGGGCACGCATGTTGACATCGAACTGATAAGTGAAGACGGGAGCATTGAGGCGCTGGCATTGGAGCTGGTGGCCGACGCCGCCGCCGACATCGACGCGGGCCAGGTGAGCATCAGCACGCCGCTGGCGCGTGCGCTGGTCGGCCGCGTGGCGGGCAGCAGCATGGAGTACCGCCAGGGCGATATCTGCAAGGTGCGGCTGCTTGCGGTGACGCCGTCGACAGTCGCCCCCGACATGGCAGCAGCCGAGCGCAAGCGCGCCGCGTCCGACGACGCATTGCGCAAGGCGGAACGCACCGCTGCCGAGATCTTCAGCACCACCTTCACAAGCAAGTGGGGCGGCTACGACGCCAGCCAACTTGAGGATTGAAGTCGGGACTCGTGGTTTGTAGCGGAAGGCCTCCGGCCTTCATTGGGGTTCGCACGAAATGAGGGCCGGGAGGCCTTCCGCTACCAGGCACTGCGGTCACTTCATGAAAGAAAGGAACAGATAACAACGTGCTTTCACTCGATGTTATCTGTTCCTTTGTCTGTCCTCATTTATGTCCGCTTCAACCTGTACCCAGGTCGCGGCGGACGAGCGAGGCGAGCACGCCCGGCCCCTCGCGCCGCACGGCGCGACCGTGGCGCAGGCCGGCCATGCCACTGCGCACATCGTTCGGGCTCCAGCGGCCCTTGTAGCGCACAAACCCCGCCACTTCCCAGGCGTAGAGCACCAGCAAGGCTGCCACCATGGGCAGCCAGTAGCCCACCACAACAAAAGCCGTGTAGTGGCGTGCGGGGTTCTGGTCATCCACCATCGTGGGGTCAAAGCCGCCGGTGCCAAAGCGCAGGGGCGGCTGGCCTGCCATTTGCCGCAGGAAGCGCAGGGGGTGCGTTAGATCCTCGAAGCGAATGCAGGCGCATGCTTCGCCCATGCGGCGCACAAAGTCGCGCGTCCCTGCGCGCGCGGGCGCAACCTCGGCCGCTGTCTGCTCGATGAAGGCGACGAAGCCTGCCAGGCCACGCTCCGCGAATCCGTGATATGTGGCTGCGGGCTGGTCATCACTGTTCATGGGGCAATGCCTGCTGCGTTTGCACAAACAAAACCGGCCGCGTGCATGCGCCGCGACCGGTTCATGGCACACAGGTGCGCACCGTCCGCAGGGACGGTGTACAGTCGTGTGGTCGAGCCTGGCAATCGCCGGCTCAGGCAGTCTCGTGATCGGCGGGCAGGTCGGCCAGGCGACGCCAGCGTTCGGCGGCGCCGCGGCGGAAGAGCGCCGGGTCAAAGTCTGCCAGGAACTCCCAGCCTTCCAGTGACAGCCCCTCTTGCAGGTCTTTGGTCAGGTCAAACTCCATGGTGCGGCTGTCAGTGTTCACCACAAAATGGAGAACGTCCTCGCGCCCGTCATCGACGATGCGGGTGACGCAGGGGCGGTCGGTGCCAAGTGGCTTGCGGAAAAAGGCCGCAGAGCAGCGTGCGCAGAAGGGCAGGGTCGCGTCACACATACCGCGGTGCATGTAGATAATCATGGTGCAATCTCCAGGTTCCGAATCAGCTTCGCATATCGGGCCAAACGCCAAGCGTGTCCTACAGTATGCGTCCGTGCGCGCCGCAATGCAAGGGACAAATGTCGCGGAATGTCGGTGGTGTGTGCGTAATCGTTGATTGGTTGACTGGTTGACTGGTTGACTGGTTGACCAGTCAACCAGTCAACCACGATCCTAGGCGACGAGTTCCGTCAACCCGGCTACCAGTCCACACGTC
>CAYRVP010000233.1:0-4602 GCA_964427845.1 uncultured Caldilineaceae bacterium | reverse complement strand
CCTGCGCCTCCGCAGCGGTGGCTGCCGTCGCTACGCCCGGCTGCGCAGTTGTCGTCTGCGCAGCCGGAGTCTGCGCCGACGCCAGCGTTGCGTTCTGTGCGGCCAGTGCATCGACGGTTGCCTGCAGTTGTTGCTCGCGCTCACTTGGTGTGCATCCAACAACCAGCGCCGCCACAAGTGCAAACAAACCCAGGCGAAGCGACGAAGCTATCCACGTGTTCATGGGGAATCCCTTCCGGTGCGCCGCCGCCTCACGCCGGGGCACGCGCTTGTTCGACACAGAAGTTGCCGTGGGGCTGTGGTATGATTTTGCATAGACGCTCACACACTGGACGGTGATTTGCGTCATGCTGTTCCCTCCGGCGTCAGCCGACGTGCGACAATTGGACGGATTCATTCGGGTAGCGTTTGCCCGGTTGATCTTGTCCTTGCCTGCTGGCCCGCCACCAAGAACAAAGGAGTTCTGCGATGGACTTTGGACTCTCACCCGAACAGCGCATGATCCAGGAATCCGTGCGCAAGTTTGCCCGCGAGCGCATTCTGCCCAATGCACGCGAGTGGGACCTTGCGCAGGAGTTTCCGCGCGCCCTGCTCGGCGAAATGGGCCGCCTCGGCTACCTTGGCGTCCCCATCCCTGAGGAGTACGGCGGCGCCGGGCTGGACTATATTGCCGAGGCCATCGTCTTCGAGGAGATCGGTTACGCCGACTCGAGCGTGCGCACAACCCTCTCTGTACAGATGTCGCTCGTCGAGCTTACCCTGCTGAAATGGGGCACAGAGGCGCAGAAGCAGCATTTCCTGCCGCGCCTGTGCAGTGGCGAGTGGATTGGCAGCTTTGGCCTCACCGAGCCCAACGCCGGCTCCGACGCCGCCAATGTGCAGACAACTGCCAAGCGCGATGGTGATGACTGGCTCCTGAACGGGCAGAAGGTCTGGATCAGCAACGCCAACCTGGCCGATATGGCCATCATTTTCGCGCAAACCGAATCGGGATCCAAAAGCAAGGGCATGGTGGCCTTTGTCCTCGAGACGAAGACGCCCGGCTACAGCACGCGCAAGATGACCGGCAAACTTGGCCTGCGCGCCAGCGACACAGGCGAAATCTTCATGGAAAACGTGCGCGTACCCGACAGTGCGCGCCTGGGCAAGGTAGGCGAGGGCTTCAAGATTGCCATGAGCGCGCTCGATAACGGTCGCTACGGCGTGGCCAGCGGCTGCGTCGGCGCGGCGCAACATGCGCTCGACGCCAGCGTCAAGTACGCTCGCGAACGCATAGCCTTTGGCAAGCCGATTGCCGGCTTCCAGATGATTCAGGACATGCTGGCGCAAATGAAAGTGGACGTGGAGGCGGCGCGCCTGCTCGTCTATCAGGCCGGCTGGACGAAGAACCAGGGGCAGGTGAGCACCATCCCTGTCTCTATTGCCAAATACTTTGCCGCCGAGGCAGGCAAGCGCGCCGCCGACGCCGCCATCCAGATCCACGGCGGCTACGGCTTCTCCGACGAGTTCGTGCCCGAACGCCTCTGGCGCGACATGCGCGTGGCCAGCCTCTACGAAGGCACCAGCCAGATTCAGAAGTTGATTATTGGTCGCGATCTCACAGGCATTGCCGCGTTCGAGTAGGGTTAAACAAGTACGTCTGCACGCAGCAACCAAACAAAGAGGCCGCACCGCAATGAATGTGCGGTGCGGCCCCTTCTCTCGCGGGCATGTATACCCGACCGAGCCGGTTAATGGTCGCTCAAGGGCCGGACAGTGCGCGTGCCCAGCCAAATGCGAGGCAACATACCCACCTTGCGCGCGGTTGAGACGCATGCGCGGCGCTTCAGGTTGTCGTAGTGGTGGCGCTCAATGTCGGCAAGAATGCCCCTGTAGAAGCCCGCTGCCGCCCCAATCGCAAAGCGTCCCTCGGGGTTAAGCAGCACAATGCCCGCGTGCGCCTCGTCATACAGGCGGCGGTTGCGCGCAATCTGAAAGCGCATAAAGTCGCGCCAGCGCACACTCACCTTGCCCTCGCCAATCTCCTCCTCGTGAATGCCAAAGGCCGCCAGCTCATCCTGAGGCAGGTAGACCCGCCCACGCTGCCAATCCTCGGCCACGTCGCGCAAGATGTTGGTCACCTGCAGGGCAACACCCAACTTGATCGCGTAGGGAATCGCCTCCGCCCCCTGGAAACCAATGATGTGCATGCTCATCAGCCCCACGGTGGATGCAACCCCATAGCTGTACGCGGCCAGGTCGTCGAATGTGCGGTAGCGCTTCTGCACCGTGTCGCGCGCCACGCCGTCAAGCAGTTGCTCGGCGTACCGCCACGGCACATGATGACGCCGGCGCGCGTCGGCCCAGGCCACAGCCACGAGGTCGTCGGTCGGAGGGCTTGGCACTTGCGTACGTGCGCGCCACGTCTCCAGCGCAGCGATTCCCTCATCTTCACTCGCGGCGTGATCCACAATGTCATCCGTTATGCGGCAAAACGCATAGAGGGCGCGCACCGCCCTGCGCTTCTCGGCGGGCAGCAGCCGCGACGCCATGTAGAAAGAGCGACTCTTGACAGCGGTCAGCGCGTCGCACCAGGCATAGGATTTGGCGCGCAATGCTTCATCGACCCTGATCTCGTCCCCTATCGCACGCGACTGATGCGCTTCGTGCGCCAGCGAGAGTAACATGGTCTCCCAGGGGTGAATTTCAGCGTGCATGACCGTTGCTCCCACTTTCATATGGCGGCAGTCTGCGCCGACGGCCTGCTTGAGTCCAGTTTCGTAGCCTGCTCAATAATGCGACAAACATAGCACAACAACGGAATGTTGTCAAGCACTAATTAGCAACTTTGTCCATCCCATGAACAATGTCACACTGCAAATGTATGTGCAAACACTTTACAAACAGCGAGCGACGTGCTATAGTCTGTTCAGGTTTTGGACGGTAACAGCGGACGTGGAGTATATCCCGTCGCCTGCCGAGCATACAATAGCTACGCGGAGCCGCACTGTTGGGCCGCCTCCCAATTGGAATCTTGATGGCTAGTCAACGCGACACACACCTGTTTAACCTGAAAGCGGTTGTTACGGCAACCGGCCTCAAGCCCGATACATTGCGCGCGTGGGAGCGACGCTACGGCATCCCTGCGCCCGTGCGAACGCCCAGCGGCCATCGCCTCTATTCGCAGCGTGACATCGACCTGCTGCACTGGCTCATAGCCCGCCAAAGCGAGGGGCTGGCCATTAGCCGCGCCGTCGAAATGTGGCTGCGCCTTGACAAGCAAGCGAGCGCTCCGTCCGTTGCGCCATTGGTTCTACAACCCAGCACGGCAGTTGATCAGCAAAATGTGGCGGCAACGCATGACAGCATTTTACGCGAGAAGCGCACGCAATGGATTGATGCCTGCCTACGCTTTGATGAGCAGGCGGCCGAACAGACTCTCTCAGAGTCCTTCGCGCTCTTCACTCCCGAGATCGTTTTTCTCGGGGTAATTCAGAAAGGGATCGCGACACTCGGTGAAGGCTGGTACACGGCGCGCGTCACGGTGCAACAGGAGCACTTTGCCTCTGCGCTGGCTCTGCGCCGGCTGGAAGCCATGCTAGTTGCCACGCCGCCCCCCACGCGCAACGGCCGCATCCTGATTGGTTGCGCTCCCGAAGAGGAGCACACGTTCGTTCCGCTGCTGCTCTCCCTGCTCTTGCGGCGGCGTGGCTGGGATACGGTCTACCTGGGCGCAAATGTGCCTGTCGGCAGCCTCGAGGCCACCATTGCGGCCACACGCCCGCTGCTGGTCGTGCTCACCGCCCAGCAGTTGTCAACCACACTCGGGCTGCTGGAAATGGCCAACGTGCTCCTGCGCGGGCGGATTCCGCTCGCCTATGGCGGCCTCATCTTCAACCGCCTGCCCGACCTGCAAAAGGCGATTCCCGGCCACTTTCTCGGCGCACAAATTGAAGCCGCTGCCGCCACCATCGAAGCGCTGATGGCTGCGCCGCGCTTGCAGGCAGCCCAGCGCATCCCCTCCTACGCTTACAGCGCGGCGCTGCGCGAATACAGGGCGCGCCACGCCGCAGTCGAGGCCGAGGTGTGGCGTCTCATGCCCACGGACGTGATGCCGCTGCGCATGTTGGCCGCCGCCAATCTCCACTTTGGGCGCAACATCGAAGCGGCGCTGGCGCTTGGCGACTTGGAGTACGTCAGCGCCGACCTCGAATGGCTCAACGGCCTGCTCGTGAACCACGTGGGCATGCCGCCCGAGCGCGTCGATCTCTACCTCATGACTTACTTGCAGGCGATGCGCACCGTGACGCATGAAGATGCTGCGCCGCTGACAAGGTGGCTCTCTGCGCTCACAAGCGAGAGCCACTCACTCGGCCCACCGGGGCGCATTGTCCACCGCAGCAGCGTGCTGCACAGCCACCCGGAACTTTAGCGCCCGCAATCGCGCACGCGACGGTTTCGTCGCGCCAACACATTTCACGCAGGTTCAAAACAAAGGAGTCGTTTCTTGCGCATCATCATCACAGGCGGCACGGGTCTTATCGGTCAGGCACTCACGCGGTCGCTCATCGCCGACGGCCACGATGTGACCGTGCTTTCGCGCAATCCGTCAAAGCAGAAAAT
>CAYRVP010000232.1:0-4654 GCA_964427845.1 uncultured Caldilineaceae bacterium | reverse complement strand
ACCAGCAGACCTCGCCCACCGTGACTCAAGAACTCACCGTCCTGGCAATTATCACTGGCATTGCACATTCCGGCATCCGGCTGGCGACGCCCTATTTGTATGCGGCGCTGGGCGAGATGATGGCGCAGCGTTCGGGCGTGCTCAACCTGGGCGTCGAGGGCATGATGCTGATGGGCGCCTACTGGGGCTTCTACGTCACCTTCCAAACGGGCAACCCCTGGCTTGGGGTGCTGGCTGCGGCAGTGGCCGGGCTGCTCATGGGGCTGATCATGGCCGTCGTAAGCGTTTCGCTCAAGGCCGAGCAGGGCATCAGCGGCATCGGCCTCTACCTCTTTGGCCTGGGCGCGTCGAGCTTGCTCTTCAAGACGATGCTGGGCACTGTGGAGGGGGTCAACGGCTTCCGTGAGATGCAGTTCTGCGTGGCCAATGTGCCGCTGCTGCAGAGCAGTTCCTCCTTCTGCATGAGGGACATACCGGTGATCGGCCCGATCTTCTTTGACCACAGCGTGCTGGTTTACGGCGCGTTTGCGCTGGTGCCCATCCTCTGGTTTGTGCTCAACAAGACGACGTGGGGACTCAACGTACGCGCCGTGGGCCAGAACCCCGCTGCCGCCGACTCGTTGAGCGTGAGCGTGAACCGCGTGCGTTATGAGAATGTGATGCTGGGCGGCGTGCTGGCGGGCATCGCCGGTGCATCGCTCTCTATAGCCCTGCTGGGCATTTTTCAAGAGGGGATGACCAACGGCATGGGCTTTATTGCTGTGGCCCTGGTCTACTTCGGCGGCTGGTCACCCGTGGGCGTGATGGCGGGGGCGCTGCTCTTCAGTTCGGTGAACGCGCTGCAGCTATGGGTGCAGGTGCTGGGCTTCAACATCGCCTCCAACCTGGCTGTGATGCTGCCCTATCTGCTGACAATCTTCGCGCTGGCGATTCCCTTCCGGCGCGCGCAACAGCCGGCAGCGCTTGCCAAGCCCTTTACGCGCAGCGAAACGTAGCAGGTGCGACTTCAGCGCAAAACTGGACAGGCCAAGGCAGCCAGGCCGGGTGTCAAGTTGAATCCCCGGCGTTTCCTGCAGGTTCTGCATTGAACTCATCTGGTAATTGAACAGTGGATTGTGGATCATTCGCAGCCAAACGTTTTACCTACCAACCCATCAGGAGGACGTATGCGCAAGACAATATGGAGTCTGTTGATTGGTGTACTTGTGATTGGCATGCTGGCGGCGTGCGCCGCGCCCGTAGCGGCGCCCGCCGCGCCCGCCGAACCGGCGGCCCCCGCCGCAGAGGCCCCGGCCGAAGCAACTGCCGCGCCCGCTGAGGAAGCGGCTCCCGCCGATGCCGCAGCCGCGCCCTTCCGCGTCGCCGTCGTGCTGCCCAGCACCATCAATGACCTCTCCTGGAGCCAGTCGATTATCGACAGCCTCAAGGAACTTCAGGCCGAGATGGGCGAAGCCAATTTCGAGATTGCCTACAGCGAGAACATGTGGAACGTGCCCGACGCCGCCCCGGCCATCCGCGACTATGCCGAAGCCGGCTATGACCTGGTGATTGCCCACGGCGCCCAGTACGGCACCACCCTCTTCGAACTGGCCGGCGACTATCCCGACACCTCCTTTGCCTGGGGCACCGCCACCAACTTCGGCGCCGACCAAGGGCTGACCAACGTCTTTGCTTTTGAGCCGCGCGCCGACCAGGGCGGCTATGTGCTGGGCGTCATCGCCGCGACCGTGAGCGAGGCGCGCAATGTCGGCGTCGTGGGCCCGGTGGATGCAGGCGACGCCAAACTGCATGTCGACGGCTTCGTGGCCGGCGTGCACGCGGTTGACCCCGACATCAAGGTCAATGTCACCTTCACGGGCGCCTTTGGCGACACCGCGCTGGCCGCCGAGGCTGCCAACACGCTCATCAATGCCGGCGCCGACGTGCTTACCGGTTCGGCGCAGCAGGTTTCGGGTGCGGTCAGCGTAGCCAGCGAGAAGGCCGTGCCGTGGCTGGGCATCCAGGGCGATCAGAGCCCGCTGGCTCCCGATACCGTGCTGGCAAGTGATGTCTACGATTGGAAGGACATCATCAAGAACATCATGCAGTTGCGCAGCGAAGGCACCAACGGCGGCCAGGTGCTGCAGTTGACGCTGGAGAATGGTGCGCAGAGCATGCGCTATGCCGATAGCCTGTCTGCTGAGGCAAAGGCCGCAGCCGACGCCGCTGTGCAGGGCATCATCGACGGCTCGATTACGATTACGCCCGAGCCCCGCTAAAGCATAACGGCTACGCAAAGACGCAGAGGCGCAAAGGAGCGCAAAGAACAACCAAAGCAGAAAAACTACGATAATTCATGTAGAAACAACTTGCCTTGGCTCTTCTTTGCGTTTCCTCTGCGTCTTTGCGTCTTTGCGTCAATGGTCTGTTCGGAGTGATTCATGAGTGATGAGGGGTTGCTGCCTTCGGGGCAGAAGCGCATAGATTCGCTGGCGGTGCGTGGCATTGTCAAGCGTTTCCCTGGCGTGATGGCCAATGACCGCGTGGATTTCGACGTCAAGTCGGGCGAAATTCATGCGCTCCTGGGCGAAAACGGCGCGGGCAAATCCACCCTCATGAAGATTCTCTACGGCTTCTACCAGCCCGACGCCGGCGAGATACTGCTCAACGGGTCACCGATTGAGATTCGCTCGCCGGGCGATTCCATGCGCTATGGCATCGGCATGATCCATCAGCACTTCATGCTGGTGGACAATCTCACAGTCACCGAGAACGTGGCGTTGGGGCTGAAATCTCGCCGCGCCCCCATGCTGGATTTGGCGACGGTCGAGGCGCGCATCCGCACGCTTACCGAGCGCTACCAACTGCAGGTGGACCCGCGCGCGATTGTGGGGCGGCTGGCGGTTGGGCAGCAGCAGCGCGTGGAGATCATCAAGGCACTCTACCGTGGTGGCGCGCTGCTCGTGCTTGACGAGCCTACTGCCGTGCTCACCCCGCAGGAGGTAGCCGAACTCTTCGCCATCATGCGGCAGATGGCGTGCGAGGGGCACGCGCTCGTCTTCATTTCACACAAGCTGCACGAAGTGCTCGATGTCACCGACCGCGTCACCGTTCTGCGCAACGGCCGCGTGGTGGGCAACGTAGCCACCAGGGAGAGCAGCCGGCGCGAACTGGCGCAGTTGATGGTAGGCCGCCCCGTGACCTTTGCGCGCCCCGATCGCCCGGAGACGCGCGGGCGCGTGCGGCTGCGCGTGGCGGGCGTCAGCGCCGCCGATGAACGCGGCCACCGGCTGCTCGACGATGTATCGCTCGAGGTGCACGCAGGCGAGATTGTGGGCGTGGCGGGTGTTTCCGGCAATGGGCAGCGCCCGCTGGCCGAGGCCATTGCCGGGCTGCTGCCCCTGCGTCGGGGCGCGATTGTACTTGACGATCGGGACATTACGCGCGCCTCGGCTGCCGACCGCATCGGCATGGGCGTCGCCTACATCCCCGAGGAGCGCATGCACGACGGCGTCGTTAAGGATTTTTCGGTGTCGGACAACCTGATCCTGCGCGATTTGCCGTCACCCACGGTGGCGCGCAACGGCTTTCTGCGCTTCAAGACTGTGGCCGAGCGCTCGCGCAAGCTGGTCAGCGACTTCCAGGTGAAGACTCCCTCGCTTGATACACCAATCAAGAATCTCTCGGGGGGCAACATTCAGAAAGTGGTGCTGGCGCGCGAATTGTCGCTGCGCCCGCGCATGCTGGTGGCGGCGCAGCCCACGCGCGGTGTGGATGTCGGCGCAAGCGAATACATCCACGACCGCCTTATGGAGCAGCGCGCCGCGGGCACTGCCATCCTGCTCGTTTCCGAGGACCTGGACGAAATCATGCAGATGGCCGACCGCATTGCGGTGATGTACGAGGGGCGCATTATGGCTGTCGTGCCCCACGCCGAGGCGACGCTTGAGAATCTTGGGCTGCTCATGGCAGGCGTTGTGCCCGACGGCGCCGACGCCGCGCCCGCGCCGGTGACGGCCTGAATTGATACCAGCATGAAAACAACATCTCAACGCAAAGCCGCAAAGAGCGCAAAGAGACGCAAAGTAAGGAAATCGGCTCAGACCGAGCGGCCTTGTTGCTGTTCTTAGCGTTTCTTTGCGTTTCTTTGCGGCTTTGCGTTGAGATGTGTTTGTCTGCGGGGTTCACCCCGGTATCACGTTAGGGCGTAGCAACGCAGAAGTATGGATTCATGGGGTGTCCGCCGGACGCCCCTTTTCTTCGCATGCAAATGGCAGGAGACCAACCATGGTGCGCTTGACCGTGCTCTATAACCTCGCCGCCGATCAGGATGAAGAATCCTTTCTCAAGTGGCGGCTGGGCGAGCATCAGCAGGAAAACGCGTCGCAACCGGGCGTGCTCTACACCGATTTCGCGCTGGTGCAGGGTGCGTGGCCGGACGGCGCGCCCATGCCCTATCGCTTCATGACGATTGCCGACTGGCCCGACATGGAGAGCTTTCGCGCCGCTTTCTACGAGCCCGGGATGCAGGCCGACATGCTCAAAAACCTGCCCATGCTTGCCGACCCAATCTTCCTGGTGAGCGAGATCATGACGAGCAGCGGCGGACATTCACAAGAGCCTTGACGCAAAGATATTGTGTTGAAAGTCAAGCGGCGAAGGCGTAATTCGGATC
>CAYRVP010000231.1:0-4659 GCA_964427845.1 uncultured Caldilineaceae bacterium | reverse complement strand
GGCGGGCAGTGGTCTTTGGTGAGCCGGTGCTGCTCGTGGCCGGACCGCTGGTCGCCTGCGAGGGATGTGGAGCGCCCACTGCACAGAGATCGCGGGATGCAATACCGTTCTGCCACGCCTGCCGACAGGGAGCTGGCATAGTCCGCCCTCTTCACGATGGCGCTGGTCTGGTTGCAGACCTCCTCCGTCGCGAGCGGCTCTTCTCCAATACTGCCTTTGCCTCTGATGAACCGACCCATGATGACCACACCCCTGCTTGAAGAACTTCTTGCCCAATCGGCCGCCCTGCACAGCCATCTCTGCCCGCGCCAGGTGCTGGGCGTGCGCATGGGGCTCTTCGCCGCAGAGCTGCTGGGCGTTTCCGCGCCGCAGATTGACAAGCGACTCCTGGCCATCGTTGAGACCGACGGTTGTTTCAGCGACGGCATTGCCGTGGCGCTCAACTGCTGGGTGGGGCGGCGCACCATGCGTGTCGAGGACTACGGTAAGGTTGCGGCGACAGTCGTGGACACCTGTTCAGAATGGGCGATCCGCCTCGGCCCCCATCCCCAGGCACGGTCGGCAGCCCATGCCTATGCCGGCGAAGCGCGCAACAAGTGGGAGGCCATGCTACACGGTTATCAGAGTATGCCGGCCGAGCAACTTTTCACCTGGAGCGAGGTCGAGTTGGTGGCGCCGGTCGCGCAACTGATCAGTCGGGCTGGCATGCGGACGACGTGTGATCTGTGTGGCGAGGAGATTCTCAACCAACGGCAAGTTATGAGAGACGGCGCAACTCTCTGCCGCGCGTGTGCTGAACCGGCTTACTACCACCAGACATCCGGCGCTGCACACAACGACCTGCACCTGGGTTCAGACCTACCTGTTTGTCTACATGGTGCTCTTCTGCGGCATCGCCTTTTTCGGCCGCTCCTGGATGACGTGGCAGCGGACGGGCGAACTCTACGATCTTGAAGCTGATCCAGAGGAGCTGAACAATCTGTAGGACCAGCCTGCATGCAGCGGTCTGCGCGCAGAGCTCCAAGAGTTTGTGCTCGACACACTTGTGGCCACTTCGCGCTAGTCGACCTGCAGACAAGCACCGATGTATTTGGAGACTTCTCCATGATCGGCGAGCTTCGCAACACGGGCAGTGAAGATAGCTATCCCAGAATCACCGTAACACTCTACGATGCTAACGGAAAAAAGCTTTCGGTGAACACTGGTGCCTTGACGGGAGGCGAACTGGAAGCCGACGCGTCCGGCCCCTTCATCACGCTAATCTCCACTTCGAGCGACGATGTGGCGAGCTTTCGGCTCCAGATCAAGTAGCGGGCGGGGCTAACGGCAGTCACCACGCGGATAACCGCACCCCGCATCACTGAACGGGTTCTTTCCGCTGATTCCTGCTACAACCCAGCGGATTCGGCGTTTTTGTGTCACGAACGGCGCGGCTATACTACATACGTAGTCGAAAGAATTTCGTCGGTGGCGGAACGGCAGACGCAGCGGACCAGGAATCCTCCGGGTCAACCCATATAGACACGAGTCCCGCCTGACCTGCCTGTCATACGCGCTCGCCTTGCAGCGTATGCGCACGGCCACACCGGTTATCGACAATCAACTGCACATCTCATCGCACCGTCACACTTCGGGAGTGGGAGCCGAGAATCCATCGTTCAGGCCGCGCGCCTTGCGCGCGTCACCTGGTTTCACACTGTCGCCTGCATCGCCGCCTACATCGCCGTCATCAAGGGACACCCATGGAGACCACATTGCCGCCCTCATCGCTGCCTCTCGCTCTGCGCCCCGGCCTCGCGCCATCCTCTGTAGTGTCATTACGCCATCGCCTTGCCCGGCTTGCGCTGCGCATGGCGATTCTTGTCGTCGCACTGGTGGTTGCTCTTGGCGCAGCGCGCGTCTATGCGCAGGATGCCGTCCACGTGGTGGCGCGCGGTGAAAAGCTGGCCGTCATTGCGCGCAACTACGACATTTCGCTTAATGAACTGATCAGCTACAACGACATCACCGACCCCAACTTCATTTTCAGTGGGCAACGGTTGCTGATTCCGGGCCAGGAAAGCGGTGCGCTGTCGCAGTACGGCACGCCTGCCGTGGCCGATGCACTGCCCGCCGGCAACGGCTACTACACCGTGCGCCGCGGCGACACCCTCTCGGAGATTGCCAAACGCAACGGCATTTCCACGGGCGACCTGCTGCGTCTCAATGGCCTCACCAACGCCAACTTTGTCTGGGTGGGGCAGCAGTTGCGGCTGAGCGCACGTGTGGAACCGACCGCGATTGCCACCGACGAGACCGAGACAAGCGACCTCGCCGGCGAAATCTACATCGTCATGCCAGGCGATACGCTCTCGCAGATTGCACAGCGTTTCGGTCTCTCCACACAGGAGCTGCTCGCGGCCAACGGCTTGCCCAATGCCAACTTTGTCTGGGTGGGGCAGCGCTTGCGTATCAAGGGAGGTGGTTCCGCCGCCACGGCCTACCAGGTGGCCCCTGCCGACGGCCGCCGCTGGATTGAGGTGGACCTCACCAACCAGACGCTGACCGCGTGGCAAGGTGATGTCGCCATCTTGTACACGAGCATCAGTTCTGGGCTGCCGGGCACACCCACCGTCACCGGCCGCTTCCAGATTGGCGTCAAGTATCAATCGCAGCGCATGACGGGACCCGGATACGACCTGCCCGGCGTGCCCTGGGTCATGTATTTCTACGGCAGCTATGCGCTGCACGGCGCATACTGGCATAACAACTTCGGCACGCCCATGAGTCACGGTTGCGTCAACGTTCGTGTGGGTGAATCGGAGATGCTCTACAACTGGGCGCCAATTGGCACCGAGGTCTACGTTCATTATTGAGTAGCGTTACGCAGATAGACTTGACGCACAGGCGCAAGACCATGCCCCGGCGACCTTGTGCCCTGGCGTCAAGATGCGTGCGTAACGAAATTCCTGTCTAGCGCCGGCGTCATTTGGCGCGCAAACACATAACCGGAGAATTGCTCCGGCCCAGGGAGTCTGCTTCATGTTCTTTTCGTTCCACGTCTGTTCCTTCTTCACATGGGCGCGGCGCGCGCTGGCCGCAATCGTCATCGGCGTGGCGTTGCTGCTGCCCGCGGCACGGCCCGCCCTGGCCCAAACCGACGCGATTGTGCCGATCATCAATCCCCTCCTCGTCACGGGCGCCACGACACTAGAGTCTTCACACCCGGAAGAGATCGAGCGCACGCTGCCCGCCTTGCCGGCGCTGGCGCCCACGGTCGGTCCCTTGATCAAGCGCAGCTATCTCGACAACATCGACCGCCGCACCACGGCCTTCATCCCTGCGCTCAGCCCCGAGATGCTGGACGGGCTCAGCCCCATCGAGATGCCCGACACGACGGCGCATTGGATACGTGTGGACCTGAGCGAGCAGACTGCGGTGGCCTATGCGGGCCCAACGCCGGTGCGCGGCTTCATTATTGCCTCAGGGCTGCCCGCGACGCCCACTGTCACCGGCACGTTCCACATTCGCGCCAAGGTGCGCACGCAACTCATGGAGGGCGGCAGCGCCGCCGAGGGCAACGACTACTACTTGCCCAATGTGCAGTGGGTGCAATATTTCTACAAGGACTACGGCTTCCACGGCACCTACTGGCATTACGCCTTCGGCACACCGCGCAGCCACGGCTGCATCAACATGACCAATGCCGACGCCTACTGGCTCTGGAACTTCCTCAGCCCCGCATGGGACGGCACGACCATTTGGCAGCATGTGGCCAAGGATGAGGGCGCGCTCGTCATCGTCCACGAGTAATGTGTGCGTGACCTGCGTCGCCGCGCGTGCAATACAGCCCAGCGCGTGCGGGAATGGACAGCGCAGCACACATTTGGGAGAATAGCGAGGCGGGCCGCTGTGGCTCGCCTCGCCCGCTATGTTCGCTGGACTGACAATGGATTCCGACTCGTTGCTTGTACTGCCTGCCGAGGAACGCCCTGCAGAGCCTGGCCCAGATGAGGCCGCCGCGGCGCGTGCGCTCGACTCCGCGCTGGCTGCCGACGCCGCCTACGCTACCGCCGAGGGCAAGCGCGGCATGGGCATCGGCCGCTTCCTGCTGATTGCGATTGCGCTACTGATTGTGGGGCTGGGTGCGATGCGTATTGTGCGCATCATTGCGCCCCCCAGCGACGACAGCATGGCCCCCAACCTGGAGATCACCACCTTTGACGGTGAAACCGTGCGCCTGAGCGACCTGCGCGGGCAAGGCGTTGTGCTCAACTTCTGGGCCAGTTGGTGCGGTCCCTGCATTGTCGAGGCGCCCATCCTGGCGCAGGGCTGGCGCGATGCGCAAGGGCAGAACGTCACCTTCCTGGGCATCGTCGTCAATTCCGATGACCCTGCCAAGGCGCAGGCCTTTATGGCCGAGCACGGCCTGAATTATCCTAATGCCTTCGACGCCAGCGGCCAGTGGGAGGCTGCCTATGGCGTGCAGGGCATTCCGGCCACCTTCTTCATCGACGCCAAGGGGCGCATAGTGGAGCAGGCGCGCGGCCTCCTGCCCAACCAGGGCTATTTTGACAGACGAATGCAGCAGATTAGCGGGGAGTAGGGATTGGGCAGTGGGGAGTGGGCAGTGGGGAGTGGGCAGTGGGGAGTGGGGAGTGGGGAGTGGGGAGTGGGGAG
>CAYRVP010000230.1:0-4811 GCA_964427845.1 uncultured Caldilineaceae bacterium | reverse complement strand
GGCAGCTAAAGCAGCCGCTACGAAAGACCGTCTCACTTGCAGGATGCAGCACTAAGCCATCAACTTCGGAAGCCTCGCTTCTGCGTGCGCGGCCTGCGCGGTGGTACACTGCAGCCATGTTCTGGCAACGCACGAATGGGGCCGCGGCCCCGCCACCCCCAAACGGCGCCGCACCCGCCGCACACTACCCGCCGCGCCTGATTGAGCTGCGACAGGTGGTCAAGCAATATGCCACCGCAGCGGGCGCATACACCGCCCTGCGCGACATCAACCTGGGTGTGGACGCAGGCGAGTTCGTGGCGGTGGTGGGAAAGTCGGGCAGTGGCAAGTCTACACTTAGCAACATGATCACCGGCATCGACCGCCCCACCTCGGGCGAGGTGCTTGTGGGCGGCGTGGCAGTGCACAAACTTAGTGAGGGCCAAATTGCCGTCTGGCGCGGCCGCACTGTGGGCGTTGTCTTCCAGTTCTTCCAGTTGCTCCCCACCCTCACCGTAGTCGAAAACATCATGCTGCCCATGGACTTCTGCAACACCTTCAATGCGTATCGCAACGAGCGCAAGGAGCGCGCCCTCTTCCTGTTGGGCCAGGTGGACATGGCCATGCACGCCGACAAGTTGCCCACGGCGCTCTCGGGTGGGCAGCAGCAGCGCATTGCCATTGCCCGCGCCCTGGCCAACGACCCCCCCGTGGTGATAGCCGACGAGCCAACCGGCAATCTGGATTCACACACCGCCGACGCGGTCTTCCACCTCTTTGAGCAACTTGTCTCCAAAGGCAAGACCATCCTCATGGTCACCCACGACGACGACCTGGCGCGCCGTGCCACGCGCACAATTACCATTGCCGATGGCGAAATCATCAGCGATCATCCCAACTTTGCACCCCACGCCGTGGTGGATGACGACATCGAGGATGCCGTGCTGCTGGGCGATGAGGAGCTGAAACTGGCATGATCCCCGCCCCCCGCTGGCGCAAGGTGCTGCGCGACCTGCTGCGCAACCCCACGCGCACCCTGCTCGTCGTGCTATCGATTGCCGTGGGCGTGATTGCCGTCTCTGTCGTCATGGGCGGCTACGCGATCATTGCGTCGGATCTCCCCGGCGCCTTCGACGCCATCAACCCAGCGCACGCACGCCTCTACACGCAGCCCTTCGGCACGGATCTTGTGGATGTGGTGCGTCGCATACCTGGCGTGGCCGACGCCGGCGGGCGGCGCGTCGTCTCGGCTCAGGTGCTCGTGCCCGATCCCGCAGACGCAGCAGGCGCAACCAAGTGGCAGGCGCTGCAACTGCTGGTGATCGACGACTTCGACGATCAGCGCATCAACATCGTGCGCCCCGAAAGCGGCGCATGGCCGCCGGGCAAAGGCGAGATGCTCGTCGAGCGCGCCTCAACGCAAGTTCTGGGCGCGGTTGAGGGGGAGCCGCTCACCATCAAGCTGGCCAACGACGACGAGCGCACGCTCACCGTGGTGGGCCAGGCGCATGACATGAATGAGGTTTCGGTTACCTTTACCGGACTGGCCAGTGGCTATATCAACACCGACACCCTCGAGAAACTGGGCTTTGCGCGCGACTACAATGAGCTGCTGGTGCGCGTGGCGGAGAACACCGAAGATCGCGCTCATATCGAAGAGGTGGCCAACGCCGTTGCCGACAAGGTGGAGAAAGGGGGCTACACCGTCTATCGCACGGTTGTGCCCCGGCCAGGCGAGCATTTCCTCGAGCAATTCCTCACGCCCATGCTGGTGATTCTGGGCGCGCTGGGTGTTCTCTCGCTCCTGTTGAGCAGCTTCTTGCTCGTCAACATCATCACGGCCTTGCTCAACCAGCAAACGCGCCAGATCGGTGTCATGAAGACGGTGGGTGCGAGCGCGGGGCAACTCACGCGCATGTACCTCGCCTCGGTGGCCATCTTTGGCGCGCTGGCGCTGGCGCTGGCATTGCCGTTGGGCACGCTCCTCACCAACGCGCTCACGCACTACGTTGCTCACATGATGAATTTCGACATTGTCACCACCACGTTACCGCTGTTGGTGGTAATCGTGCTGGTGATTGTGGCCATGGCCGTGCCGCTGCTGGCTGCGCTGGTGCCCGTGCTGCGCGGCACACGCATCACCGTGCGCGAGGCGATAACCGACTTCGGCGCAGGCAGTGGCGTCTTTGGCCGCAGCCGCATTGATCGTGCGCTTGAACGTATCCGCTTCCTTTCGCGGCCGCAGCTCATCTCGCTGCGCAACACCTTCCGGCGCAAGGGGCGGCTCATCCTCACCCTCACCACGCTGATTCTGGCAAGCGCCATCTTCATCAGCGTCTTCAGCGTGCGCGCCTCACTCTTCCGCACCATGGATGACGCCTTCGCCTACTGGAACTACGAGGTGCGCCTCAACTTTGCCCGCCCCTACCGTGCCGATCACCTCGCTGCGGTTGCGCGCGAGGCGCCCGGCGTGCGCGCCGCCGAAGCCTGGGGCATGCGCGCCGTCCACCGCATTCGCCCCGACGCAAGCGAGAGCGACAACATCCGCCTGATTGCGCCGCAGCCCGATACGGAGTTGCTCAACCCGACGCTGCTCGAGGGCCGCTGGCTCCTCCCCGACGACGAAAACGCCGTCGTCATCAATACCGACCTCCTCAGTGATGAGCCCGATCTGCGCGTTGGTGATACGATGGTGCTCAGCATCGACGGCCGCGAACGCACGTGGACAATTGTTGGGCTGGTGCGCAGCGTCATGGCAGGCCCATTTGCCTATACGAACTACCCCTATTTCGCGCACATGGTGCGCCAGGTGGGACAGGCCGATATCCTCAATGTTGCGCTTGACGACCGCTCGGCCGCCAACCAGAAGGCAATGGCCGAGGCGCTTGAGCGCGTCTTTGAGGATCAGGGCATGCGCGTCATCTCGACCGAGACAACGGTTTCGCAGCAATCCCAGGTGGCCGATTCGTTTCGTATTCTGATATCCTTCCTCGCGCTCATGGCGCTGATGCTGGCCATTGTGGGCGGGCTGGGGCTCAGTGGCACAATGAGCATCAACGTGCTGGAACGCAGGCGCGAGATCGGCATCATGCGCTCGATTGGCGCTTCGACGGCCGCGATAATGCGCATCGTCATCTTTGAGGGCGTGCTGATTGGCGCCATCGGCTGGACGCTGGGCGCGCTGCTGGCCGTGCCCATCAGCCGCGTGCTCAGCGATGCCGTGGGCGCCGGCTTTATCAACTCCACGCTCACGTGGCGCTACTCGTTGGGGGGCGCGGCTTTCTGGCTGCTGGTGATGGCGGGCGTAGCGGCGCTATCCAGCTTCGTACCTGCGCGCCAGGCCGCCAGCCTCACAGTGCGCGAAGTGCTGGCGTATGAGTAACATGTACGGCGCGGTCACCGCACCGCTTGAAGGAGTGCAGGCATGAAGCGACCTTTGGTCATAGCCGTGGTGTTGCTGGTGCTTGTGGGGGCCGGTTTCGGCGTCTACTGGCTGGCGCAACAGGGGCAACTGCCTGAATTTCTGATGCGCCCCACCACCCCCGTGGGCGAGATAGAACCATCCAGCGCACGGCCCGTGGTCGCGCCCTCGGTGATTGTGGCCGAAGGCACGTTGCTGCCCGCACGTTTCGCCGCGCTGAGCATGGACGCCACGGGAAAGGTGGTCGATATGCCGGTTGTGGAAGGGCAGCAGGTGGCCAATGGCGAGGTGATTGCACGCCTGGAGAGCGACGCGCAAGTGATTTATGTGGCGCAGGCGCAGGCAGCCGTCGACCAAGCGCGCGCCATGCTCGAGCGCCTTATCAACGGGGCGAGCGTTGAAGAACTGGCCGCCGCCCAGGCCGGCATTGACGCCGCCGCCGCGAACCTGGCCATCCTCAATCAGGGCGCCCACCCGGACGATGTGGCGGCGGCGCAGGCCGCCGTCGCCGCCGCACAGGGCGCCTATGCGCTGGTGGCCGCCGGCCCCGATGACCAGGAGTTGATTGCTGCCCAGGCCGAAATGGCCAATGCGCAGGCCGCACTGACGCAGGCGCAGCGTGCCTATGACAAGGTTTCCTCGCGCAACGACGTGGGCTCGCTGCCCGAGGCGGCGCTGCTTGAACAGGCCTCGAACAACTTTGCCGCCGCCCAGGCGCGCTATAACGACCTCCTGGCGGGCGCTGAGCCGGGCGCGCTCGCCCAGGCATCCGCAGAAGTGCTCCAGGCATCCGCTGCGCTGGCGCGTGTGCAGAGCGGCGCCACCGAGGCCGAGATCGCCGCCGCCGCCGCCGAAGTGCGTCGCGCCCAGGCTGAGTATGACCTCATCGCCGCAGGCAGCCGCGCCGAGGATATCGCCTCGGCCCGGGCCGAACTGAACCGTGTCGAAACCGAACTCATGCAGGCGCAGCTCGCGCTCAGCAAGCGCACGCTCATTGCTCCTTTCGACGGCGAAGTTGCATCCCTCGACCTGCGTCTGGGGCAGGCGATCACGCCCAGTGCACCCCTCGCCCAGATCGCCGACTTCTCCTCCTGGATCGTCGAAACGACCGACCTCACCGAAATCAGCATTGTGAATGTACAGGTGGGTGACGCCGCAATGGTGGAGATTGACGCGCTGCCCGGTGTTTCGTTTGACGGCACCGTCACCAACATCAAGCCTTTTGGCGTCAACGTGCAGGGTGACATCACCTACAAGGCCACCATTCGCCTGGACACGAGCGACCCGCGCCTGCGCTGGAACATGACCGCCGCCGTGACGATTAAGCCGTAAGTAGAGTGAACTGGTGGACTGGTGGACTGGTTGATTGGGAACGCGTCCGTCGAGACCAGTCCACCAGTCCACCAGTCCA
>CAYRVP010000229.1:0-4882 GCA_964427845.1 uncultured Caldilineaceae bacterium | reverse complement strand
GGCCGCTCCAGGCGGTAATCGGCGGCCGGATCGGGGCCCGCGGGACGGTGAAGGCCATGCGGAAGAACGTCATCGCGAAGTGCTACGGCGGCGACATTTCGCGCAAGCGCAAGCTGCTGGAGAAGCAGAAGGCGGGCAAGAAGCGCATGAAGATGGTTGGTGCGGTCGAGATTCCGCAGGAGGCCTTCATGTCCGTCCTGCGGCTGGATGACGATGACTAGGCTGGATGCTTCAGATGCGGCCGCTGCGGCGGTGGGGGCCTACGGCCCTTCGGTGCTCGAGCGGCTGCGTCGCCACGGGCTGAGCCCGCGCAAGTCGCTTGGGCAGAATTTCCTGGTCGAGCCTGCTATCGCGGACCGCATAGTGACCGCGGCCGACCTCACGTCCGCCGACACGGTGCTCGAGATTGGCCCCGGCCCCGGCATGCTCACCGAGCGGCTGGCCGCCCTTGCACGACATGTGGTGGCGGCGGAAATTGACCGCGCGATGGTGGCGCTGCTTCACGCCGAACTGGGCACGCTCGCCAATCTGACTATCGTACGCGCCGACATCCTCGAGAGTGACCCCGGCGCATTGGCGGGCGGCGGGCCCTACAAGGTGGTCGCCAACCTCCCTTACTACATTACAAGCCCCGTCCTGCGCCACCTGCTCGAGGCGGAAATGGCACCCACGCTGGCGGTGCTCATGGTGCAACGCGAAGTTGCCGAGCGCATTTGCGCGCGGCCGGGCGACATGTCCATCCTTGCCGTCAGCGTGCAGTTTTACGCACGCCCGCAGATACTCTTCACAGTCCCTGCCGAAGCGTTCCACCCACGTCCCACCGTGCAGAGCGCCGTCATGCGCCTGGACGTGCTTCCGTCGCCCTCGGTGCCCGATGTGACGCCAAGCCACTTCTTCAAGGTGGTGCGCGCGGGCTTCGGGCAGAAGCGCAAGCAGCTTGCCAACAGTCTCAGCGCCGGGCTGGCGCTGCCCAAAGTCGAGGTTGCAGATCTGCTGCGCGAGGTCGAGATCGATCCAGCGCGCCGCGCCGAAACGCTCTCGCTTGAGGAGTGGGGCAACCTGGCCAGGCGCATGGCCGCGTAGGGCATGGCGCGGGTGTGCGAAGAGCATGCGTCATCCCGACAATTGAAGATGGGTTGACACATTAAGAGGGCCTCTCTGGTTGACCGTAGAGGCCTTCATCATCATTCATCAATTCTCAGTCCACTAGTCCACCAGTCCACCAGTCCACAAGCCAAGTCCTTCACCAATTCCCCCCACCGCCTTCAACCGCACGCTCTCTCCACCTAACTCAAGCGTGGCACGCCGCCCCGTACGATCAAAGGGAACGTCGAAGTCGGCGCGCACGACCTCGCCGGCTAACCACGCTGCAGTCGGGTAATTGCCGCCAGCCAGGGGCGCGCTGACCTCCTGCCCGCCCAGGCGCAGCGTGAAGGTGGCATCGGCAGGCCAGTCGGCGGGCATCGGGTCGGGTGCCTGCCAGTAGAGCGTGACATGCAGCAGGTCGCCGGCTTTGAGTGGCGTTAGCGGTGCATAGGCAAAGCCCTTTGCGTACTGGTCGTAGCCAAGCAGCGCTACGGGGCCCAGGCTGCGCGCCACGCGCTGCTGCATGGGGATGAGTGCAGCATCAAGTGGGGATGCGGCGCGCCTTATCTCCACATCACCGAGCGCCAGCGCATCACCGTGCGCGCCGGCCAGGCGTGCGCCCGTCGCCGCATCGTAGAGCGCCACCACGAGGCGATAGGCGCCGGGTGGCGTACCGTCGGGAATCAGCAGCGCGTGTTTGTCGGCCACTGCCTCGCCAGGCAACCAGGCTGTGCTAGGGCGCGCGCCGCCTGCCGGGCCATCCTGCTGGGCAATCACCTGGTCGCGCACATCCAGCAACTGCACGCTTGCGTTAAGCGTCTGCGTGATGGGCGCACCGGCCAGCCATTCGAGGCCCACCACATAAGGCGCACCGGCCGTGGCCGCTCTCTCCGGTGTACACACGCGTGTCAGGGCCACAGCGCCCAAATCACCACTCGCGTCACTACACGCAAGAGGAGGCGGCTGCACGTATTGCGCAAGCCGCACATTGCCCTGCCAACTCTGTGCACCGGGATAGAGGTTTGCGTCGAGCCAACCTTCCACAACCCCATCGGGGTCGGCCTCGTCGGTGGCCCAGAAGAGCGCGTAGACCTTTTCCTTGCCGGCCACCACTGCGGTCAGCGCAGCCTCGGTTGCGCCCGTATCCGCTGGGCGCGTCGCGGGCAGTGAGAGCACGGGCAGGCCGGGATCGTACACGGCCCAGACATCGGCCTGGCCGGGCGCGTCGAGAATCACGAGATCGGTCGCCGGATCTGCCGCCGCAGCCAGCCAGGCGGCAATGCCCTTGTAGTTGTCGCGCGCCGTGGGGCTTCTGTAGTAGCCGGGGAGCACCGCAAGCGCCGCCGCAGCCGCACCCAGCGCAATCAGCAACGCCGGCCCACCGCGTATGCGTTGCGTGCGTGCAGGGGCTATCTCTGCCGCGCCCGCTACCAGCAGGCACCAGGCCGGCGACGCAACGAGCAGGAACTTGAGGAATGCGTCACTGAAGAGCCCCAGCGCAAACATCAACAGCACCGGCGCGCCCAACCAGAGCGTGACAGGCGCGACGCCGCGCGCGGTGCGCAGCCCCGCAATACCCAGCAGCGGCAGCACGCCCGCCGCCGCCAGCCAGGGCCACAGCGGTTCTGGCAGCGTGCGCATGGGGCCAAAGAGCAATGTGCGCAGCGTGAGCGCCAGCCCGTCAAGCGCGCCAATCGCCTCGCCCCCTTGCGGCCACTGCGTCACCTGTCGCCAGGCGGTGGGCAGCCACGGTGCAAAGAGGAGCAGCACCGCCCCATTGGCGAGCGCAAAGCGCACAAAGTGACGCGTTCCGTTGAAGTCGAAGCGTGCACGCAACAGCCAATCAGTCAGCCATGCCAGCCCTGCCGCGGCCAGCACAATGGGAAAGCTGTAGTGGGTCCACAAACCGGCGGCGGCCACCAGCGCATAGCCGGCCGCAAGCCCGTTGAGGCGGCGTGGCGGCGCGCCCGCCCGCTGCGCATCCTGCAGCGCCAGCAGCAGCCAGAAGAGCGCCGCGCTCTCCAGCGCCAGGAGCATGTACATGCGTGCTTCCTGGCTGTAGTAGATCTGGAAGGGATTCAGGGCGGCCATCAGTCCAGCCAGCAGCGGCAGGCGCAAGCGCGCCTCGGGCCGAGCCAGACGCTGCGCCAGCACAAAGATCAGCGCCACCAGCAGCACACCGCAGAGCGCTGAGAAACTGCGCAGCGCCGCGGGCGACAACCCCCACACGCTCGCCCACAGCTTGAGCAGCCAGTAGTAGCCGGGCGGATGGATGTCCGCTGCGGCGTCGCGCGCGATGTGTCCAAAGCTGCGCTGGATGAGGGCCCACGTGTTGCCTTCGTCGCTCCAGAAACTGGAGCGGCCAATGGCGTAGAAGCGCAGCGCTGCTGCCAGTACAAGCAGGGGCAGCAGCCAGAAGTGGGAATGGGGCGTCGGGTGTCGGGTGTCGGGCGTCGTCTTCACACCCTCGTCTACGGCATGCGGCCCCACATCCGCGCGAGCCTCACTCACCGGTTGCCTCCAGGGATGCGGTGTAGGCCTTCATGCTCTCGTAGACGGGCAGCGGCGTGAAGTCGGGCAGCAGCAGGCGGAAGTAGGCCTCGGGCTTGCGCGCCTGCTCCCACTCGTCGGTGGCGCGCTTGAGGTGCCACGTATTCGCGACGCCCACCCAGGGCCACGCCGTGCGCACGCGATCGTAGGCAATAGGCAGGTAGCGCGCCTGTTGCTCAAGCGTGACGCGGCCGTAGGGCGCGGGCACATCCTCCGGCGCGACGTTCCAGTTCATCTCCGCCAGCCAGATCGGCTTGGCGGCGTCGCCATTGGCTACCATCAAGTCGCGCACAAAGAGGTGATGGCTGATGTTGAGCACGCGCGGCTGCATACGCCGGTCGGTGGGGCCGCTCCAGAGGCCGTAGCCCTGCACGGCCACAATGTCGAACCAGGGCGCGGCCCCGGCGTCGTACATGCGCTGGAGGAAAATGAGGTCACTGAGGCTGTTGGCGGGCGCGTCGGCAGCAGGCTGAAGATTGATTGTGGCCGCCAGCGCCCCTGCAATGATGACCACGTTGGGGTCAGCGGCGCGCGCCGCTGTCGCTCCCGCACGCAGCAGCGCCGTATACGCCTCGGGGTTGATGGGATAGCTGCCCCATTCGGGGTAAATATTCGGCTCGTTCCAGAGCTGATAGTAGCGGATGCGCCCCATGTAGCGGCCCACCACCGCGCCCACAAAGTCGGCAAAATCCTGTGCATCATCGGGGGGCGCAAAGGTGCCCGGCCCGTCGCGCGCGGCGCGCGTCCACTCGGGTGGGTTGCTGATGCGCACGATCAGCTCGAGGCCGCGCGCCTCCGCCTCGTCCACAATGCGGTCATACTTCGCCCACGCCGAGCGATAGGGTTCATGGCGGCGATCCTCAAAGTCGCCTTTGCCGTGAATCTCGATGTCTTCCCACACGAACTCCTGGCGAATCCAGTGGTAGCCGGCGGCGGCGGCCATCTCCAGCGCGCGATCCACCTTGACGGGCTCCGCCTCCTGCTCGAGGAAGGTGTTCACGCCGAATGGGCTGACGTCAACGTGCGCGATGGTCGCGCCCGCATCAAGTTGTAGACGCGGGCGCAGCAGGTCGCCTGCGCGATCGCTCATGCCCTTGACCTGTGCCAGGAGCACCTCTTCGCCCGTTTGCCGCCACATAAAAGCGCGCATGGGCGCAAACTGCACAAGCAAAAGGGCCAGCCCACCCAATAGCAGCAGGCTGACCCACAGAAGAAGCGTTTGTCTCAGCGTACGTTTCAACACACC
>CAYRVP010000228.1:0-4931 GCA_964427845.1 uncultured Caldilineaceae bacterium | reverse complement strand
TGTCAACGGCAACGTCTCGCTCAGCACCATCAACCACCGTTTCGATCTCAACCTGGAAGACCAGCACTACATCACCCTGGGCGGGCTGGTCTTCAGCACAATCGGCCGGCGACCGCGCCAGGGCGACGAAGTGGAGGTCGAAGGCGCCCGCCTCTCCGTCGAGGCGCTCGACGGGCTGCGCGTTGCGCTCGTGCGCATGACACTTGTAGACCACAAAGAGGGAGAATCATCGTGAACTTCTGGCAACTCATCGAAGCGCGCCGCTCTATCCGCGCCTTCAGCAATGCGCCGGTGGACGATGCGGCTGTGCAGCGCATCCTCGAAGCGGCCAATATCGCCCCATCGGCCGGCAACTTGCAGGGGTATGAGATCTACCTCGTGACTGATCAGGAGACGCGCGAGCAGTTGGTGCATGCGGCGCGCGGGCAGGCTTTTGTGGCCCAGGCGCCCGTTGTGCTCGTTTTCTGCGCCAACGGCGAGCGCTCGGCAGCGCGCTATGGCGAGCGCGGCGTGCGCCTCTACTCGGTACAGGACGCGACCATCGCCACCACCTTCGCCATGCTTGCCGCAGCCGACCTGGGGCTCGGCACGGTCTGGGTCGGCGCCTTCGACGATGAAATGGTGCGGGCGGCCATCAATGCCCCGCCCCAGCACCACCCCGTGGCCATGCTGCCGATCGGCCACCCCACCGTCAATCCGCCGCCGCGCCCGCGCCGCCCGCTTTCCGATCTCGTGCACCGCCTGTAGAGGTATGCTGTGGACGCAGCCAGGCTCAAGTATTGGGTTGGCTTCAACATCGTTCAGGGCATCGGCCCGACACGCGTTCGCCATCTCCTCAGCCACTTCGGCGACCTGGAGAAGGCATGGCGCGCCACGCCGCTCGAGCTTGCCGCGGCCCGGCTCGACCGGCGGGCGATAGAGAACACGCTGCAAGCACGCGCCCGGCTTGATCTCGATGCTGAGATGGCCAGGCTCGAAAAATGCGGCGTGCAGGTCCTCACCTGGGAGGACGACAGCTATCCCAAGCTCTTGCGCCCCATTCCCGGCGCGCCGCCGGTGCTCTACGTCCTGGGCAGCCTCAAGCCCGAAGACGAGTGGGCGGTTGCGGTTGTCGGCACACGCCACCTGTCGGCCTATGGCCGCCAGGCAGCATCGGAGCTGGCCGCCGCCCTGGCGCGCAATCGCATCACCGTTGTCAGCGGCATGGCGCGCGGAGTAGACGGCACAGCCCACCGCGCCGCGCTCGATGCCGGCGGGCGCACCATCGCCGTTCTTGGCTGCGGGCTCGATGTCATCTACCCGCCCGAGCATGCCCGCCTGGCGCACGACATTACGGCGCAAGGCGCGCTTGTCTCCGACTATGCGCTGGGCACACAGCCCGAAGCACGCAACTTCCCCCCGCGCAACCGCATCATCAGCGGACTATCGCTGGGCGTCCTCGTCGTCGAGGGCGCGGAGGACAGCGGCTCGATGATCACCGCCGACTTTGCCCTGGAGCAAGGGCGCGATGTCTTCGCCGTGCCGGGCAGCATCTTTGCCCCCCGCAGCAGCGGCGCCAACAAGCTGATCCAGCAAGGGGCGAAAATGGTCACCAGCGTCGCGGACATTCTCGAAGAACTCAACCTGACGCAGGCCGCGCAGCAAATGGACGTACGCAGCATCATCCCCGACAATCCTACTGAGGAAGCCATCCTGCAGCAGCTATCCACCGAGCCGCGCCACATGGACGAGATCGTGCGCGCTGCCAACCTGCCGACGTCCGAGGTCAGCGCCGCCCTGGCCATGATGGAGCTGAAGGGCATGGTGCGCCAGGTGGCGAGCATGACGTACGTGCTGGCGCGCTAAGGTATGTACGAGCCGCTGCCGGCGGCGGCATGGCTGCGCCGGAATCCGCGGCCAGTACTACGACCGTACTTGAACCGGCTGTCATCCTGAGCGAGCGTTGTTTGCAAACGAGGAATCTCAAATACGACACCACCAACCCACCAGGCAACGAGGCGGAGTGCATCGCCTACATCCTGCTCGGCGAGCGGGGCAGCCTGTTCGCCCCCATGCTGCACAATACCGTCAACGCCACCATTGTGCGCGGAGGCGAGAAGATCAATGTCATTCTCAGCGAGATCGTGATCGAGCTTGACGGGCGGCTCCTCCCCGGCTATAAGCCGGCTGACCTGATACGTGAGTTGCACGCGCCGCTCGGCCGCGATCTGCAACTTGAAGTGATCCGCTACGACGAGGGGCCGGCAGAAGCAGACATGGGGCTGTTCGACGTGTTGGCCAGCGTCATGCGCGAGGCAGACCCCGCCGGCATCCCGCTGCCCTACATGCTGACGGGAGTCACAGACGGGCGCTTCTTCTCACGCCTGGGCATACAGACGTATGGCTTCACGCCGCTCAAGCTGCCGCCAGGGTTCCCCATCGCTCGCCTTGCTCATGCTGCTGATGAACATGTGCCGGTAGAGGCCATCAAGTTCGGCGCGCAGACGATGTACAAGGTACTGCAACGGTACGGGGCAGCAGCTTGATCCTACTACTGCATTCTCCACCAGCCAGAGCGCCGACTCGCTCCCCTCTTGACAGGTATGCTATAATGCCTTTGCTAATAGGTTTTAGCAAACGTGACCCCTCCTTTTGGATGGTCAGGCAAGGATGCAGACCATGCAGCACCGCATGGCGCGGATGCAGGACATCGCCAGAGAAGTGGGTGTGTCGCCTGCCACTGTCTCCCTGGTTCTCAACAATAAAGCCGCGGCGCTGCGCATCTCCAGCGCGGTGCAGGCGCAGGTGTGGGCGGCCGCGCAACGCGTGGGCTACCGGCCCAACCTGAGCGCTCGTCGCCTGCGCTCATCCTCGCCCCCAGTTCTGACCATCGCTCTTGTGACTGCTCGCGAAGACCCCTTGGCAATTCTCAACTCTGTCAACATCGGCGCGCACGCCTATGCCGATATCAGCCCTGCGCCGATTCAGATTACCGTCGAGTCGTTCGCCATGGGACGACTGGGCAACTGGCGCGGCCTGGACGATGGCTTGCGCTTTCACGGCGCAATCATCGCCAACACCGGCCCCGAAGACGATACCTATCTGCTTGGGCGAAACCTGCCCCTGCCCGTTGTGCTCTTCAATCGCCACCTTGACGGCTGCAACTACATCAATGCTACCAACGATGCTTCCGGCCGCTATGCCGCTGAACAGCTTCTTCGGCGTGGCTGCCGTCACCTGTGTGTTCTCTCCTGCGCCGTCAAAACCCAGGCGCGCGCGGATCGCGTGCAGAGTTTTGCGCAAACGGTGATGCAGGCGGGCCTGCCGTCTCCTATGAACATTGTGAGTGGGGCGTTCACCGAGCGCGGGGGCTACGAGGCAATGTCTGCCTTCCTGGCCACTGGTCAGCCATGCGACGGTCTTTTTGCCATCTTTGACTATATGGCATTCGGCGCAATGCACGCGCTACGTCGCAACGGGCGACGGATCCCTGACGATGTGGCAGTTGTCGGCCATGACGATCTGGACATGGCGAGCTACGTTGATTCACCGCTAACGACTGTCCATATTCCGCTGGCAGAGATGGCGCAAGAGGCAGCGGCGACGCTCGTACGCATCCTTATCGGTGAGTTGGCCGAGCCGGTGCAGCGCACCTATCAGACGCATCTCGTTGTGCGGGAGTCTGCCTGATAGATGTGCCCAGCCGAGGCCGGGCGACTGGCGCTGGCGCGCAGGCATAGGGCAACTATGAGAACAAACGGACGGACAGGCGGCTGCTCCAGTTGGGGAGGAGGTTAGGTGCTAGACCGATCCAGAATCAAAGGTGTTGTGGTGCCGATGGTGACGCCACTGCGCGCTGATGGCGTAACGGTTCACGAAACCGGCGTGCACCAGCTTGTGGAGCGCCTGATTACGCAGGGAGTCCATGGCGTCTTCGTCGCCGGCACCACGGGCGAGGTGTGGGCGCTAGATGACCAGCAGTGGTCGCGCCTGGTTCGTTTTTCCAAAGAGGCGCTGCGTGGGCGTGTTCCGCTCTACGTTGGTGTGAGCCATCACTCGACGGCGGGGGCAGTGGCGCGGGCGCGCCTGGCCGAGAAACTGGGCGCCGACATCATCGTGTCGCTGGCGCCCTATTACATCCCGCCGGGCCAGGCGGACATCGTGCGTCACTTCCAGGCGCTGGCCAAGGCGACGGCGCTGCCGATCCTGGTCTATCAGTACCCCGGCATCGTCAAGACGTCCATCTCACTGGCCACGTATGTTGAGCTGGCGAAAATACCGGGCGTTGTTGGCGTGAAGGACTCGCAGGCCGACGTCACCGAGTTCCATCACATGATTCTGACGCTGAGAGAAGGCGGCCAGGATTTTCGCCTGTTCCTGGGCACCGATGTGCTGGGCAATGTGGCGGTGCTGCTGGGCGCGCAGGGCCTGGTGCCGTCGCTAGGCAACGTGGCCGCGCCCTACATCGTGGCTGCTTACGAGGCGGCCGTGGCTGGAGACTGGCAGCGCAGCGTGGCGGTGCAGGCTCAGGCGAGCGCTCTCAAGGCCATCTATCGCGTCGTCTCCGGCGACGGCCCGATGGATGCGTTCATCGCAGGGTTGAAAGGGGCGCTGAATGTGCTGGGGGTCGAAGCCGGGCCGCCGGCCGCGCCGCTGCGACCCTGTACGGCTGCGGAAGCAGCAGCATTAGCAGACATCCTGCGCCATGGAGGCCTGCTGTCGTAGGAAAAGCAGAGGCGCTGTGGTCTCTGCGGGTATGCGCCGCCAATGCCGGCGGCGATTCGAGAGCTCGACCCGGTAGACCTGTGCATGGCCACTCCCGTGGCGCCGGCCTGACGGCTGGAGGGATGGCCCTGGATGCAGCGCCGGGTAGGCTCTACGTTTCCACTCATTAAGGAGGAGTGAAATGGCTAGTAATTCTGTATCTCGTCGGGACTTCCTGAAGAAGTCCG
>CAYRVP010000227.1:0-5105 GCA_964427845.1 uncultured Caldilineaceae bacterium | reverse complement strand
CTCATTCCCAATCATTATCACAATACCTATGTTTTGTCACTTATTGCGGACTACTAATTTCTAACCGTCCGCGCCACATGTGGGGCCGTCGCGGCGTTCATAGAGTTGGATTTCCAGCCCCTCGAATTTCTGCCCCTTCTTTGACAGCATGGCGTGGCGCAGCGTGGACGGCACGATCTTGTCCGGGTCTGTGTACCAATCGTGGCTGTAGATGAGCCAGACGCAATCGGCTTGCGCGACCAGTTCCTGCAGGCGCGGGGCGTCGGCGCTGGTCATCTTTGGCTCGAGAACCCCTGCATCGAAAAGGTCAACCGGCGCGCCGTGCTTGATGACATCCTGACTGTAGCGGTCAAAGTAGTAGTCAAAGGGAATCTGCACCCAGGTGGCGTTGAAGATGAGCATGTCGCCGGGCTGCGTGCGCTCGGCCAGCCAGGCGGCGGCCTCACGCCATTGCTCCTTGCGAAACCAGGCATAGTAATTTTGCAGCGATACATAGTTTCCGTAGAGAAGTACGCCAATGGCAACTGCCGCCACCGCAGCGGGGGCCATCTCCCAGCCGCGCCAGCGGCGCACGCCCGCGACCAGCAGCACAAAGAGCGGGACTGTGCTCCAGATGAGTGTGCGGTCGTAAAAAATGGGGCGGCGCAGGCTGACGAGCAACTCGAGCGCGAAGGGCGTGGCCACGAGCAGCAGCAGCAGCGCCAACAGCGCCGGGCGGCTGCGTAGCGCCACAATTGCCATGACAAGCGCCACCGCTGCGGCGGCCCAAATGGAGACGACTGTGGGCAGGACAAACCAGACCACCAGCGTTTGCGCCGTGGCCACGATGGTCTGTGCCGTGGGCGGCTGAATCCAGAATTCGTTGTCTACTGCACGCGCTTGCGCGTAGAAGGAGGGCAGCCAGGGCAGCCACAGCAGTAGAATCAGCGCCTGCGCAGACAGCCAGGCGCGCAGGCTGGGCAAGGTGAGGCCGCCCGCACCCGCGCGCAGCCGCACAACAAGCGCGGCCCCGCCCACGCCGGCATTCACCGCCACCCAGAAGAGCACGGCCGTGTTGTGCGAAAGCAGCGTGAGCGCGCTGAAGACGATGTAGAGCGTCCACCAGCGGCGACGCGCGTCGCCCGTGATGACGTACGCCAGCCCCAGCAGCGCCACAGTGGCGTTGAAGGTATAGAGAGTGTACATGCGCGTCTCTTGCGCGAAACGCACGTGGAAGGGGGCAAAGGCCAGCAGCAGCGCCGCCGCAATGGCCGACGGCACGCTCAACAGCCGGCGCGCCAGCAAGTAGATGGCGGGGATTGTGGCCGCGCCCAGCAGCACAGAGAGCGACCGCACGCCCGCCTCGCTGTCGCCGACCAGTTGTATCCAGCCGTGGAGGAGAAGGTAGTAGAGGGGCGGGTGCTGGTCAATGCGCGTAATCCAGTGGAAGAGGTCGCCCACGGAGAGGCGCGCCATCCACACGCTGAAGGCCTCATCGAGCCACATGCCCTGGGTCGCGAGCTGCTTCCAGCGCCACCAGGCCGCGAGCGCGGTGATGGAAGCGACAATGAGCCATTCCCACCAGCGAGCAGGGTGCGATTGCGATGAAGCGCTGTCTACCCCGGCGCTACGCATAGTCATTGCGCATGGTTATCAAGCGCAAGTCACCGTCGGCGTAGGTCGCTTGCCGCGGAACAGGCAACAGAGCAATTTCGCGGGCCGGGGGCTGCGCACTCATGCGGCGCTTCTCTCCATGATTCGTTGGCTTGAGGCCACGAGGCGTGCGCGCACAAGGTGCGTGTCAAGGCCAGCCGTCTGCATGCCGATGAGGACGGCGCCAACCACGGGTGGTGCAGTGAGGCGCACAAAAGATGCGCCCGGCGCCACTGCGCGAATGGCGGTAAAGAGCGGTTCGGTGAAGAGGGGTCCGCCATTGTAGAGGCTGCCCACGAGGACGACATCGAAATGCTCGTGCTCAAGGTCCAACTGGCGGATGACGCCAATCGCGAGGCTGGCCAGCTCCTCGGCGGCCCAGCGAATCACCCCGAGCGCCACGGCGTCGCCTGTTGCGGCGGCGGCAAAGACCAGCGGTGCGGCGTTTGCCTGTACGGTGTATTCCTGCTGGCTCAGCCCCTCGAGCAAATCGGCGTCGTCGCGTGCGCCGACATGGGCCACGAAGAGGCCGGTAAGCGCGGTTGCGGGGCTGCGGCGCGTCCACGCCTTGGCAACCTCCTGCACCGCCTTCATGACGAGCTCGTAGGCGCCGCCGTTCTCGCCGAACTCGGTGCCGTTGCCCATGACGCGGCCCTCGCGGTGGTTGCGATCCCAGCCGCGGCAATTGTTGCTCGTGCCCGCAACAAGGGCCACGCCCCAACCCTGGTCGGCCCCCGCCACCAGACCGATGATGGTGTCGTTGACGGCTTCCACGGGGCAATCCAGACCCAGCGCGCCGATTGCGTGCAAGGTGTCGGTGCGCTCCGAGGGCCAGTCATAGCCGCCAATGCCAAAGCCTGCGCCCGCAATCGCAGTGCGCGAAATCTTCGCATCGGCCAGCGCGCCGCGCAGTAGCTCCTGCAGCGTGCGCATCGCGCCGTCGTAGCCCACCACCTCGTGATTGCCCGGGCCGGCCTCAGCAAAGCCGACGGCCTGCCCCAACTCATCAGCAATCAGCGCATGGCTCTTGGTGCCGCCCACGTCCACGCCCAGGAAGTAGCGGCGCGTCATCGGCGGGCGTCCGGCGCTTCGCCACGCACCAGTGCGCGCAGCGTGCGGAAGTTGATGACATGCACGCCCGCTGTGGCCACGGCGTCGCGCCAAGCGTCGCTGACGAAGAGCTCCATATCCGCCACGCGGCTGCGCCAGTCGCGCGTAATGGCGCGCAATTCGGGCGTGGCGGCGCTGGGGTGGAAGAGGAAGTTGGTCAATCCCGCCGGAATCTCGGCAAGGACGTGCTGCGCCAACTCAAGGCGATTGTCGGGTTTGTCCAGCGGCAGAACCGTCAGATGATCAAAGACGGGGATGCCGTGCGCCTCGGCCGCGGCGACCAGCGCGCGCGATTCGCCTGCCTCCAGGGGGCTGGTATTCGCCGCGCCGTACATATCCTGCGGCGAGCGCAGCAGATTGAGCGGCAGGCGGAACTCAAGCGCCAGCGCCACGTAGGCGGGCAGCAAACGCGGGTGGAAGAGAGTGAGCATGTGCGTGTCGATATGCGTGACGTCGATGCCGTCGGCAAGGGCGCGCGTCAACTGCGCGCGCAGCTCCTCGGCGATGCCCTCAGTGCCGGCGCGGCTGTGCACACCCTCGGCGCGGTGGTGGAAGTAGCCCTCTTCATCGAGCAGACCCGTGTCGCGGCTGCGGCTGCTGATGGGCCCCCAGCGGTATTCCTGCCACTCGCTGGTGAGCGTGAGGTGAACGCCCATGTCGACGCGCGGGTCGTTGGCGCGCTCGCGGCAAACGCGCGCCACGGCGCGGTACCACGGGCAGGGCACCATCGTCGCAGCGGATGACATGATGCCTGCGTCGAGTGCTTCCTCCCAGGCCGTCAGTGACGCCTGGCACATGCCGATATCGTCGGCGTGGAGGACAACGACGCGGGCATCGTTGGGCAGACCCAGCTTGCGCAGGACAGGATTGGGCGGCAAGTTGCTCATGTTGCTGGAGTCCCTACTCTACGAAGGTGGCTGAATTGGAAAGAATTGCGGTAAATAGCGCTTGTTGATCTCGAGCAGTTCATCGAGCAGCGGCTTGATTTCGCCCATGGGCGGCCCGAGCGGATGGGCCAGCAACGCCTGGTAGGCGGCTTCGTAGACGCCGTGCACCGCCGCCTCGACAGTCAGCAGTTCATAGGCCTTGACGTTTGCCAACAACCCGAAACAGGCCGCCGGCAGCGGCGCGGCGGGCTGCGGAACGATGCCGCTGCGCCCCACCGTGCACGGCATCTCAAGCACCCAGTCGGCGGGCCAACCGGGCACGGCGCCGGCGTGGGGCGCATTGACAATGTGCGTCTCGCCCAGGTCGTTCCAGTGGGCGTTGAGAAGTTGCGTGGCCAGCGTAGAATACCACGCGCCGCCACGCTTCATCAGGTCGGCCGGGGGTTCGGTGCGATCCGGTTCGGCATAGGCGGCCAACAGCTTCGCTTCGACTTCCATCACCTGCTCGGCGCGTGAAGGAGGCCACTGCGCCTGCAGCGCAACCATGTGCGCCGTATTGTAATAGTACTCCAGGTAGTAGTTGGGCACCATGCGCAGCGACTCGATGAGGCGTGGCTCCCACGCGGGCTCTGCTGCGGCGCGCAATGCGGTCAGCGTCTGCTCGATGATTAGCGGCCACACGTCCTCGCCGTCCACCGTAAAGCCGCGATGCCACGAGAGATGGTTGAGCCCAAGGGTGTCGAGGCGCGCCGATGAAGGGTCTACATGCATGCCGGCTGCCTCCAGCGTTTCCAGCATGAGCATCTTGGCCGTAATCGGCACGTTGCAGACGCCCACCGCGGGGACGGCGGGCGCATAGCGGCTGAGCGCCTCGGTGACCAGACCGGCGGGATTGGTGAAGTTGACAAGCAAAGCGCCGGGGGCGACATCAGCCATGTCGCGGGCGATGTCCAGGATGACGGGAATCGTGCGCAGCGCCTTGGCCATGCCGCCCACGCCTGTGGTCTCCTGCCCTACAAGGCCGTGGCGCATGCCCAGGTACTCGTCTTCGCGGCGGGCGGGCATGCCCCCCACGCGCAGCTGCGTCGTTACATAGCTCGCGCCGGCCAGCGCAGCGCGTCGATCGGTGCTCAGGTGCACGGTGAAGGGCGCGCCCGCGGCCTGCGCCATGCGCTGCGCAAAGCTGCCCACAACCGCCAGCCGCTTGGGCGCAATATCCACAAGCCACAGCTCGCGCATGGGGAATGAGCCGGCGCGATCGAGGAATCCCTTGACGAGCTCGGGCGTGTAGCTTGAGCCGCCGCCCATCACGACAACTTTCATGGTTAGCCATCCTGTAGATTTAGACCTCGTTGCGGCGGTTTCAGCCGCTGTTGTCATCCGGCGTGGCGGCATTGGTGCGTACGGCGGATGATGAACACTGACGAATTGTTTCAGTATTGGCGACTCGGCTCGTTGGGGCCGCCGAGGGTTGAA
>CAYRVP010000226.1:0-5195 GCA_964427845.1 uncultured Caldilineaceae bacterium | reverse complement strand
TTGTGCCTGTCATGGGCATTGTGCCTGTCATGGGCATTGTGCCGGACATGGGCATTGTGCCGGACATGGGCATTGTGCCTGTCATGGGCATTGTGCCTGTCATGGGCATTGTGCCGGACATGGGCATCATGGCGTCCATGCGCCCCTGCATGGCCTGCAGGCGCGCCGCCATGGAATCGGGCAGGTCGGACATGAGCGCAGCCATGTCGGCTCGAACCTCATGCATCATATCCATCATGCCCATCATATCCATGGAGCCGGTTGTCTGCGCCGGCGCAGTGGCATCGACATCGTACCACTCCTTGAGCCACTGTTGCATCTGCGTGATCTCCGCCTCCTGGGCCGCAATGATCGCCGCGCCCAGTTGCTGGATTTCCGCGTGTTCGGCCTGTGTCAGCGCCGATTGGGCCATCATGATGGCGCCGTTGTGGTGCGAGATCATGGCGGTGAGGAAGCGCTGGTCAAAGGGAATGGTGGCGTCGTCCGAGATGGCCATGTCACCCATGTCCATCCACGCGGCGGTCGAAAGCGGCACGTCAGGGTGCCACGCGCTGCGCCACGCCTTCATCTGGTCAATTTCGCCCTGCTGTGCGCTGATGATCGCATCGGCCATGGTGCGCAGTTCGGTGTGGTCGGCCTCCAGCAGGACAAGCCTGGCCATGGCGATGGCGCCTTCGTGGTGCTCGACCATGCTGTCTATGAACTGGGCGTCAAAGGGGATGCTGCTCGCTGCCGCTCCATGCTCCATACCTGCCATTTCGGGCATCGTATCGGACGTGGGCATCGTGCCTGTCATGGGCATCGTGCCGCCCTGCATCATGCCACCGCTGTGCATGTTTGCCATCATGTCGCCCATCACAGCCATACGCCCCTGCAACTGCCCCATTTCCGCGGCCAGTGCAGGCGTCATTTCGTCAAGGTGCTGCTCCATGATCTGATCCACGAGCGACTGCATTTCGCCGTGCATGCTGCCCATGCCGTCCATCATGCCACCCATGTTGCCCATCATGGCGCCCATGTCGCCCATCATGCCGCCGCTCATCGGTGTTCCGCTCAGGGGCGCCGTAGCGTCAGCCATGGTCGTCCCCGTCATCGCCTGGCTTGTGGCTGGGCTGTCGGCAGCGCCTGCCGGATGATGCGCAGCATGATCAATGGTGTCAGTCAAGGGCGCCGTTACGCCGGTGCGTCCCCATGACTCCAGCATCGTTTCAGTCTGCGGCGTGGCCCCGTTAGCAAGCGGAGCGTGTGCGGCCGCAAAGCCGGCCGCCTGCAGCGGCTGGGCCGTGGCAAGCCCGACCCCCATTGAAACAAGCAGCGCGGCGGCTGCAACAAACATCAGTGAGAAACGGAACAGTGTACGCATTGAGGTCTCCACAGGTGGGACACGAAATTGTGCAAAAAGGCTCCAGGGCGCGCGATGAGTCTGGCTGTTGTAGAACAGTCGCATCGCGCGCCGTGGGCCTAGTGTCGCACATCACTTGAGTACACACACGCGCCATATGGCGCGCAGCGTGTGGGCACAAGGCGCGCGGTAGGGCGCATTTTTAGCGAAGTGGCGTTTGATGCGCGTGAAGAGCGGCAGGGATGTCTGTTTCGCTGCGCGGAGGCCGGCTTAGGCGGCCAGCTCGAGCGTGAGCGTTGTGCCCACGCCGGGTGATGAGTCGAGAGTCAACCCGGCGCCGATGAGTTCGGCGCGCTCTTGCATGCCCATGAGGCCGAAGTGCCCTTGCCGGCCCAGGCTGCCCAGATGGGTGGGGGGCGCAAAGCCGATGCCGTCATCCTGCACCTGCATCACCAACTGCGTGGGCAAGAACGCAAGTCGCAGCGCAATTTGCTGCGCCTGGGCGTGACGGCGGGCATTGTTGATGGCCTCCTGCGCAATGCGATAGAACGAAAGTTCAACGGTGGCATCCAGGCGGCGCGCGTCACCCGTCACGGTGAAGAGGACGGCCGCGTCGCTGCATAGCAGCTCGAGCGCGGGGCTGAGGCCCAGGTCTTCGAGAAAGGCAGGCCGCAGGGCGCGGCTAAAGCGGCGCACCTCCTCCAGTTCCGCATGCACCATCGCGCGCAACGCGCTGATTTCGTCCTTGAGGAGTGTTGCATCGCGCTGGAGTGTGCGCTGCGTCTTCTGCAGGCGGTGGTCGAGCGCAACCAACCCCTGCACCGTCTCATCGTGAAGCTCGCGCGCGAGACGGGCGCGCTCCTCCTCCTGGGCGCGGTTGACGGCATGCAGTTGCTGCTCAAGGAACCGCTGGTGAGCGCGAATCTGCCCCGCCATTTGGTCCAGAGCAATACGCGCGTCTTCGATTTCGTCTACGCCGCCAACCGGGTCGCTGGCGGCGGTGAAGTCACCTTCGCCGATGCGATGTGCGCGCGCTGCCAGGGCGCGCAGCGGTTGGACGACGAGACGCAATCCGAACAACAGCGTCAGAAGCGATACGGCTGTCGCAATCACAAGCACGAAAGGCACTGCTTGCTCAAAGCGCAGCATGGGCGCTGTGCTTGAGTGCCACGCTTCACGCATGACGATTGTCCAGCCCGTTCCCGGCAGCGGCGCCGTTGAAGAGAGTCTCTCGGCGCGATCTGGTGCGCTTCCAGCCATGTTCACCGGCGGGGCTACGCTGCCGTCGCTGTGCGCTTGCCCTGCAGTCAGGATCGGGTTGCCGGATGCGTCCAGCAATGCCAGCGTGCTGCCGTAAAGGGCGGCCGAATCGCCCAGGTAGGAGGCAAAGGCCAGCGCTTGCACTGGGACTGCCGCGACAAGCGTCCCCTGCGCCTGCGGCAGATCGGCGCGCAAGAGGATGTTGCCGCCGGTGTGGACGATCTCCCGGGCCCCTTCGCCAGCGGCGAGGTGAAACTCCTCGACCCAAACCGGCTGCGCTCCGCTGGAGGCAACAATTGCGCCGGTCCCGTCGAAGAGTACGAGATCGATATTGCCCATCACCCCGCTGATTTGCGCAATGAGCGCATCGCGCAAGACGGTGTCGTCCTGGTGATGCGTCAACGCGCCGGCTGCGGCCTCCAGCCCTATCTGGTAGCTCTCCAACTGCGCCGCAAGCCCGGTGGCCACGGCATTGGTCAGCCGCTCCGTTTCCTCGGCGGCGAGCGCACGCATGGAAGCCTGGTGGCTGCCGATGCCGGTGAGCGAGATGGTGATCAGGAAGATGGTGAGGGGCAGCGCCGTCCACAAGAGGACCTGCACGCGCAAGCTGCGCCAGTGCAGGCGGGTCATAATAGCGTTTCGTTGACGGGGGGCAAGTCGATCAAGCCCAGATGCAGCGCCTTGGTCACAGCCTCGGTGCGCGAGGCTACCTGCAACTTGGCGTAGATATTGGCGAGGTGGCCCTGCGCTGTACGGTCGCTGATGTCAAGTTGCAGGCCAATCGCGCGATTGGTGAGGCCCGCGGCCGCAAGCAACAACACGGCGCGCTCACGCTCGGTCAGCGGCTCAATCCCGAAAGGGAGAGCCGGCGACGCAGGGTTGATGCCTGAGCGCCGCAATACGTGCAGCGCCAGCTTTTGGGCAATGAGTGGATCGAGTGCAGTATGCCCCGCCGCCACGGTATGCACCGCTTCCACAATCTCCTCGGCGTCGGCGGTCTTGAGCACATAGCCATATGCGCCTGCCTGGAGCGCCAGCGCAGCGATCGGTTCGTCGTCAAACGCGGTGAGCATCAGCGCGCGCACAGGCAGCTTCTCGGCGCGCAGCCACTGTACGACCTCAATGCCCGTTGCCCCCGGCATGCGCACGTCGAGTATCGCGACGTCGGGCAGGTGGGCGCGCAGCAGCGCCTGTGCGCTGAGGCCATCGGCCGCCTCGGCGACGACGTCGATGTCCGGCTCTTCGAGCAGGAAGTCGCGAATGCCTTTGCGCACAACAGCGTGGTCGTCCGCCAGCAGGACGCGAATCGGTGTGATACGGGGGTCAGCCACCATCAGCAGGGCATCGCTTTCACTTTCAGGTTGCGGGTGTCAACTCCAGCGCCGGCGGGAGCGCACCCGGCTGTTATTGTTTTCCCAGCCGGATCCACACAGCAACGATGCCGCCAACCAGTGCGGCAGCGGCAATCAGCGCCAACGCCGGCGCGTGTACGCTGAAAAGGATTGCATCCATGAGCGGAACCTCCTGTGCACTTCCGCACCGGCCTCGGCGTCTGCCAAATCCAGACCACGCTGCGTGCCAGTCCCGCTTGGCGCCATGATACCACGACTCCACACTCTGTGGCAGTCGCACTCACGCTGCCTTTGCAGACCGGCATCACAAGCGATTTCGCGCCAGGTGATCTCGCTGCGCCGCGGTGAGGCCAGCATAGCACCATCCGCTGCCGCACGCGAGGGCCATTGGGCGCAGCGTGCATAGGCAATTCTGCCTACGCGGACTGCGCACGCGGCGCTGCGCGCCACGCCCTGTCCAGGCTCTGTGCAAGCCGGCCGCGCTCAACGTCGACCGGTCATGCTGGCTTGCGGACCGCGCCATTTGGCGCTAGTGCAACCGCCGCCGAAAGCGTAGTGTAAGACGATGCTGTGGCAACGACAGGTTCGTGATCGCCGTGCTTGAGATGTAGAGGAGGACATCGTGCGGACGACGATTTCGCGAATCCCCATCTGCGGTATGGACCTGGATGTGGTGTCCACAGGGTTTGCGCATGACGTTGCCGGATAGACCCTCCACTTTTGCCGCACGGTGTGTTCGGACGTCTTCGTGCGCGCGCCGTGCGATTGTGGCCTGCACCTTGCGGACGGCTGCAGCAGCCAATTTGGCCACGCGTGTGAGCGACAACGCAACGCACGCCAGGGGAACAGAATAGAAATGAAGGGAGTCTTGCGATGATGGGCTGGAATTGGGATCAGATGAACAACTGGGGCGCCGGCTGGGGCTGGGGGGGCCACATGCTCTGGAGTTGGCCGGTCATGATGGTGGGTGGTCTATTTGTGGTGGGGCTGATTATGTGGGCGCTGCAAGCGGCAACGCGCAACCAGGGCAACATCTATCCGCCCACAGCCATGCACACAGGCATGTCGACCGATCAGCGCACCATGACGGATTCAGCAGGCGCGCGCATGGCAGATATGCGCAGGACGCCGCTGGAAATTGCCCAGGAGCGTTACGCACGTGGCGACATCAGCCGCGATGAGTACGAGGCGATTCGGGCTGACTTGCTGACCTCCTGAATTGATGCCGGAAGAAAACCAAT
>CAYRVP010000225.1:0-5199 GCA_964427845.1 uncultured Caldilineaceae bacterium | reverse complement strand
GGGAGGACTAAAATGGACGGCGGCCACGGTCACGGGCCCGGACGGGAAGGAAATCGCGCGGCTCGGAGGCGCGCCTGCTGGCAAGGGGCCATTCCCAGTCGGGATGTTCGTGCATGGCGCGCCGGGCGGGATCGGCGAGGCGGGGTTGCGCGGCATCGCCGGATCGAGCCGCTGGCCGGAGTATGCGAAGCGCGGCTTTCTGGTGTGTCTGGCGGACTATCGCGGGCATCCGGCTTTCAGGCGACGAGCTGGCGCAGCGCACGTACAAGCACGCGCATCTGCCGGCATCGCTGAAACCGACCGTGGCCCGGGCGCTCGTGATGCTGACGGAGCCGGCGGCGAGCGACATCGTGCTCGATCCGATGGCGGGTGCGGGGACGATCCTGCGTGAGCGCGCCGAAGCTATGCGCTCCGGTCGCATTATTGGCGGGGAGGTGGACGGCCGGGCGCACCGCCGCCCACACAAAAAGCAGCGTTACGCCCAGAAAGAGCACCGTCATGGCCACCACCAGGTTGCGGAAGTTGGCGGGCATGGGTGCAAAGGGCAGCGCCAGGAATACGAAGAGGAGCATCGTCAAGCCATCAAAGATGCGCTCGATGAAGACCGTGGCCAGGCTGGAACTGACCGCAATCCCCTCCTGCTTCCTGAGCATGACCGAGCGAATGACTTCGCCGGCGCGGAAGGGATAGACGTTGTTGCCGAAATAGCCGATGCATACGAGCGGATACAGCCGCTGCGTCGAAACAGGTTTGAGGTGGCGCAGCATGTAGTGCCAACGCCACGAGCGCACCCAGAGGCCGATGAAATAGACAATCACGCCCGGCACAATCCACCAGTAGTTGGCGGTGCGGAGCGACGCGGCTACCTCGTTCAGGTGCAGGCCGGGGAGCGCCAAGTAGATGAAGATGGCGCTGATCAGAATTCCAAGCAGGAGCTGCAAATACTTACGCTTCAAGTGCCGGCCTCAGTCATGACCAAAGTCACGGCAGCATACCACATCGCTCCCGCGTGCGCCCAATTGGTGCGCTGCAGGCGGTTGAGAAAAAGAGACTGGGGGCAGCCAGCGGGCGGCCCCCAGTCTCTTCAATTGCAGAGTGTGCTGCAGGGCTATCTAGGGCGCAACAGGTACTGCCATCATGGCAGGCTCCACCGATTCGCCAAGGATTTCCTCCATTGCCATCACGTGAGAGCAGACACTGCGCAAGCCAAACTCCTCGCAATCACAATGCCACGTGCCGCGCTCATAGCTGACGATATGGTTCGAGTTGTCGCCGTGCAACTCGACCTCGAAGCTGTGCACCTTGATGCGTTGATCGCGTTCCATCGCGTATTGACGGGCCTTGAGAATGCGGCTGGCGGCTGAATCCACGGGTGAATCCTTTCTGGTTGAACGGTCAGTGAGTAGCACCGACATCAAGCGGAATCGGTAGTTCCAATCAAACGAGCAAATGGAGCATGCTGCGCACGATAGAGAATGAGAGGGAGCGAAAACACGCCGCAAAAACAACAACACCCAGGCGCACACTGCACCCAGGTGTTTTTATCTTGCATGGTCGCATGCATTGTTGAAGCAGGGAACTGGCATTTTGCGGAGCACTGTCGCACCTCCTTTTCAAGCAAGGGCCCAGAACAGGCGGGAATGCCGGACGTGATCGCCGCACACAAGGCTCAAGCGTATGCGGGGATGAGAGGGCAGCCACCGGGGAGAGACGGGAGGATCAACCATGCCACAGGCTTGCTGCATGGCATATGCTGCGTGACTGAATACCCTCTTGTGGCCGAAGTATAGCGCCTGCGCCCGCAGGCTGTCAACCGCCCGCGGGGCCCAATTCTCCGCCAACAGGTACACGGAAACGGCTCTGCCGACGCTTCAGCGCGGCTGAATGCGAAAGCCGGGGAGAGCGTTGGCAGGCTCGCGCACCACGGGCAGCGCCAGCGCAGAGCCGGCGCGCTCGAGTTCGGACTGCGCCGCGCGCAAGCGATTGTTGATGTCGTCCAGGTTGGCGCTGGGGTAGAGACCCAGTTCATGGTCAAGCGCCGCCCACTGCGCCACTTCGGCGCGCAGCATGTTCTGCTCCAACGGCGTCGCCTGCACGTCGGCAATGGCCTGCACAATCAATTGGATGTTGGCGTCCAGACCGGCAAGCTCGCTCTCCAGCGCTGCGCGCCCCGTTTCCCATTCGGGCACGAGCGAGAGGCCAAATGCACCGCCGGCCACCTGCAGCTTGCGCAGCAGCCACGCGCGCTGGTTCAGCAGCAACCCCAGTTGCGCCTCGCGTGTGGGGGCAACGGCCAGCGCTGCGCGCCCGGCAACGCCCCGCTGCTGATCCTCGTTAAGGAGCGCGCTGCGCAGGGTGTCGATCTCCGGCTGTACATCGATGCCGCCGGTAAGCACGAAGCGATCGGCGAGGTTGCGCGCGGCCAGTTGGCGCGTGGCCGTCGCCTCATCCACGGCCACGTTGCCGGGTGGCTGCGTGGTGATAAGCGCCCATGCGTCTGTGAGCAGGATGCCCGTGGCGTTGACAAAGGGATTGCGCACCAGGTCGTTGAGTTGTGCGGCCAGTTCGGGCGCGTCCAGCGCATCCACCACGGGCTTGAGGCCCTGCAGCAGTTGGCTGCGCTGTGCGGGCAGCAGGTCGGGCGCCTGCGCAATCGCGCGCACGGCCTGTGTTGCGGCGGCCTGCGCCTGCTCGCCGGCGCCCGCCGCCTGCAGCCCGGCCGCAGCCTGCGTGAGCAACTGGCCGCGCTCCAGTGAGCGCAAGGCGCTGTCGAGGGCGCCAATCGAGACGGTTTGGGCGTAGGCCACAGCGGCAAGTTCGGGTTCGTCGGCGTCGAGCCAGCGGCGGCCCAGTTGCTGCCAGAGCGCGGCGCGCCCCGAGTGGGTGGATTCCGTGTCAAAGAGGAGCAGCGCGGCGGCCGTCGGCAATTCGCCCGCCTGCAGCGCCTGTGCGACAAGCGCGCCGGCGGGATCGCCGGCGAGGCTGCGCGTGGCGAGGGCGGGCTGCACTTGGTCGGGCTGGAGCAACGCCATGGGGCCGGTGGTTGCGGGCGCGGCGCGATTGGAGAGCAGCCAGAGCGCGCCCAGCGCGGTGAGACCCACGAGCAGGCAGACAAGGAAGCCCAGCACAAAAACCAATTCAAGGCCGCGCCGTTTGCGCCGCGGTTGTGCGCCAAGGCCGCGCACCGGGTAGTCGGAGGACATGTTGCGAGAAGTATACCACTGGGGAGTAGGGAGTAGGCAGTGGGCGCTCAGGGCTTCAGGGCTTCTCAAAAGTCAGGAAAGCGGCACGCGCGGGCGCGGTGCAGTTTTGCGGTGCGATGACTCTTGAGAGACCCTGAGTGGGCACTAGGCAGTCGCGCCCACTGCTCACCTTTTCACACGCGCATGGCCATTGGGTACAATGAGCTGCACTACATTGTCCGCCTTGCAGCGCGCTTCTCCCGCGCGCATCATCGTCAGCCTTTTTTGCACGCACTACAAAGGAACAAACACATGCAAACCGATTTGCGCGGCCGCGACTACATTAGCGACATGGACTTCAGCAAGGAAGAGATCGACACCGTCATCGATGTCGCTCTCAAACTCAAGCGCGACCGCGCGCTGGGGATTCCCCACCCCCTCCTGCGCGACAAAACGTTGGCGATGCTCTTCTTCTTCTCCAGCACGCGCACCCGCTCGAGCTTCGAGTCAGGCATCGCCCAACTCGGCGGCCACGGCGCTTTCATCGACTCGGACACGACGCAGATCAGCCACGGCGACACCGCCAAGGAGATCGGCGAGATCTACGGCCGCTACTATGACGGCATCGCCATCCGCCAGTGTGACTGGGGCGTGGGCAACCAGTACATCAACGAGGTGGCGCAGGCCAGCCGCGTGCCCGTCCTCAACATGCAGTGCGACGTCTATCACCCCTTCCAGATTCTGGCCGACCTGCTGACCATCATCGAGAAGGTGGGCGACCCGCGCGGCAAGACTATCAATGTCTCGTGGGCCTATGCGTCGAGCTACCAGAAGCCCATCTCGGTGCCGCAGAGCCTCATACTCCAGATGAGCCGTTTTGGCATGAATGTGCGCCTGACGCGCCCGCCCGAATACAAGCTCATGCCCGACATCGTGCAACAGACGCAGGACAACGTGAAGCAGCACGGCGGCAGCTTTGAGGTGATGGATGACTTCGACGCCGGCTTCAAGGATGCCGACATCGTCTACCCCAAATCGTGGGGCGCGCTGCTGACAACCGATGACAACGCCAAGAGCGCCGAAATCGGCAAGAAGTACACGAACTGGATTACCGACGAGCGGCGCATGGCGCTGGCCAAGCCCAATGCGCTTTACATGCACTGCCTGCCCGCCGACCGCAACATCGAGGTGACCGACGGCGTCATCGACGGCCCCAACTCGGTGGTCTATGACGAGGCCGAGAACCGCATGCACGTGCAGAAAGCCGTCATGGCGCTGACGATGCGGTAACAAGAGGCCTGTACGCAGAAGAAGCGGAACCAACGGAAACAACAGGAAACAGAGGCATCAGGCCTCTGTTTCCTGTTGTTTCCGTTGGTTCCGCTTCTTCTGCGTACAGAAACTTTGGCGCAGCGCCGGTGTTCTATCCTGCGCATCCGGGATTGCCTGGCCCGCGTCGAGGGAAGGAAGCCGAGCATGAGCACATCAAGGTGCGGCCCCTACGGCCGCGTGGTGGGTTGGGGCAGCTATGTGCCCGAGCAGGTGGTCACCAACCACGATCTCTCGCTGCGGCTGGACACGAGCGACGAATGGATTGTGCAGCGCTCGGGCATTCGCGAACGCCACATCGCTGGCGAGCACGAGACGACCTCGAGCATGTCCGTCGAGGCGGCTCGTGTCGCACTGGCGCGCGCCGGCCTCTCGCCCCACGACCTCGACCTGATCATCGTCGCCACCTCCACGCCCGACTACCACACACCGCCCGTCTCCAGCCTGGTGCAGGCGCAACTGGGCGCGACGAATGTACCCGCGTTTGTGGTCGTTACGGGATGCACGGGTTTTGTGTACGCCTACAGCGTGGCCAACCAGTTCATCCAAACGGAGGCGTACAAGACGATTCTGGTGATTGGCGCCGAATTGCTCAGCCGCTTCGTCAACTGGCGTGACCGCTCCACCTGCGTGCTCTTCGGCCACGCCCCCCGCTCTGTCGTCCTTCAGGCCACAGACGCGCGCGTCG
>CAYRVP010000224.1:0-5373 GCA_964427845.1 uncultured Caldilineaceae bacterium | reverse complement strand
CTGGTGCGGGCGCAGCGGGGGCCGGCGCTGCCGGCGCAGGAGCAGCCGCGACGGGCGCCGCGGTCGGCGCCGCAGCTATGCTCTCGTTCACGGCCACGCTCTCGGCATTGGTCACAGTAGCCAGTTGGCTAAAGACCCAAACCGGTTCGCCATTGACACAGCACACCTGCCACCAGTCGCCCGCCTGATTCTTGGCGATGATGTCAAATGCCTCGCCCTTGTTGGCGGTGCCGCCCACGCCGTAGCTGGTGCTGGGGCCTGTGCGCACATTAATGCCATCCTGTTGGATGGTGAGGCGGGGTTTGGCTGCGGCGGTGGGTGATGGCGCAGCCTCGGCAGCGGGCGCGGCGGCCGTCACTGGGGCGGTCGCGCTGACGGGGGCCGTGGCGGTGACGGGCCCGGCGACAGCAGGTGCGACTGCCAGCGCGGCGTCACCACCAACCGACTGGTCAAAGGCAATGGTGGGCGTCGCGGTGGGCGGCTCGCCCGGCGGCGTGGCCGTAAAGGTAGGCACGACGGCGCGCGCCTCGCTCTCGGATGGGGCGGGTGCGGCGTTGTCGCCGCCGCCAAAGAGGATGCCGCAGCCGCCAAGCAGCATGGCAACAACAAGCAGGGGCAGGAGCGAATAGGGTCTCTTCATGTCAGGCTCACTTGTGAACGATGCGTGCGGACATCCGCACGGTTGAATATCCAAATGGTCAATTGCGCGTATTGATTGATCGCGTCGCGCTGCGTCTTGCGGCGGCTGACGTCGACGGGCGCTTGGATCAACTTTGCTTGCGCGCGCCATAGGCGCCCGCCGCCGTGCGCACGCGCAGCATTTCGCCCACCTGCGCATCCGCTGGAGAAGCCACAATTTGCTGCTGTTCGCCCTGCACAATGCTGTAGCCGCGCTCGAGCACGCGCTGGGGGTTGAGTGCATCGAGCCGTAAATGAGCCGTGCGCGTGCGGTCGGCACAGCGCTGCAGCCGTTGCGCGGCCAGAAGGGCCAGGCGGCGCGTGCGTTCGTCCACCTGCTGCCGGTTGATGCGCAGAATGCGCTCGGGATTAAGGCGCATCAGCCGCAGACGGCGCTGTTCAAAATGGGCTTGTGCGTTGTAAAGCAGATCGGCAACATCCTGGGCAAGGCTTGTGCGCACACCCTGCAACTGGTCGCGCAGTTCGGCGCGGTCGGGCGTGCACGCCGCCGCCGCTGCCGAGGGCGTGGGTGCGCGCAGGTCGGCCACAAAGTCAACAATGGTAAAGTCCGCCTCGTGGCCCACGCCCGTCACAATCGGGCAGCGGCTGTTGTAGACGGCGTGCGCCACCTGCTCGTCATTGAAGCACCAGAGGTCCTCAATACTGCCGCCGCCGCGCGCCAGCACAATCACATCCAGTGGCGCCACCATATCGCTGTAGCGATTGGCGTTGGCCAGTGCTGCGACCAGCTGCGCGGGCGCCTCGCTCCCCTGCACCAGCGTGGGAAAGAGCAGCACCTCGGCCATCGGCCAGCGTGTGGAAAGAACGCGCAGCAGGTCGCGCAGCGCCGCGGCCGATGGGCTGGTGACAACGCCAATACGCTGCGGCCGCGCCGGCATGGGGCGTTTGCGCTCGACATCAAAGTAGCCTGCCGCCGCCAGCCGTGCCTTGAGCGCCTCGAAGGCGGCATAAAGCTGCCCGCGGCCCACGGGCTGCAACTCGTTCACATACATCTGGTATTGGCCGCGCTCGGGGTAGATGCTCACCGAGCCGTGGGCATGCACCAGGTCACCTTCCTGAGGCAGCCAGCGTTGCGCGGCGGCGCTTGTGCGCCACATTACTGCGCCGATTGTGCCGCCGGCATCCTTGAGACTGAAATAGATGTGGCCCGACGCGACACGTTTCCAGTTGCTCACCTCACCCACCACCCACAGGTCGCGCAGCAGCTCATCCCGCTCGAAGAGCGCCAGGATGTGCGTGCTGAGCGCCGAGACGGTAACGGGCGCGTCGCGCCGGCCGGGGATCGGTGCCATGCCTTGCGCCATGGTCGTGCCGTCGCGCCCAGGGTCGCCACTTTGCGGCGCTGTGGCGCTATGCACTGCGCCCTCGCGCGTGCTTTTGGGCGCGGTCCGTCGCGCTGTGCGCGTTACGGACACGGCCGCAACGGGCGCGGCTGGCGCGGCTGGCGCGGCTGGCGCGCCAGTCTTCACGCTGGGCGCTTCAACGTCCAGCTGCGAGAAGAGCGAATCCATCTGGTCTTCGGGGTCTTTGCGTGTGCGAGCCATGGCATCCGTGCGGCGCCTGTTGGGCGGCGTCGTGGTTGCATTGTAGCACAGCGCTTGAGCGGGACTGGAACGAGAGCGGGAGCGAGGAAACGAACCTCGTTTGCGCGCCATGCTCCCTGGCGTATTCCATTTATCGTAATGTGGCTTCAGGGGCTTTGGAATTGCAGCGCAAGCACGCGCCTGCCCACGCAGGCGCCTTGCGCCAGACCATTCTCGATGGCCGAGCGATAGTGGATGCCGCCGTAGAGGCGCGAGATGGCCGCTTCGGCTGCGGCGGCGTAAAACGAGGAATAGGTGCGCGGCGCAATGCCACGGTCCACGTGGGTAATGTCGGTAAAGCGGAAAGTGTCGCCGAAGGCCTGGGTCAGGACTTCGGCGGCGGCACGCGAGGCCACTGAATGGCCCGACGTGTACTCGGGGAAATTGGGGGTGCGAACGGGATCGGTCGGCTCCGGCTCGTTCCAGTTGGGATCAATCTGCGCCTGTATGTAGGTGATCGGGCGCACAACGTTGTAGATATACTTGGTCTGCCAGCAGGTGACGAAGGCATCGTTGAGCGCAATGCCCAATTTGGCATAGAGCAGAGCCGCCTGCGCCAGCGTGCTCTCCTCCCCTGCCAGCAACTGCGTGGCAATCGAGAGCGAGTGGCCGGGCGGCGTGGCTGTCGTGCCCGCATCGTCGGACCAGTAGCGCGCGATCTTCTCCTGCTCGGGGGTGAGACGGCGCACCGTCTCATAGACCTCGCGCGCCTCCCTGTAGAAAGCGGAGGTCGCATCCGTCGAATAGGCGGGCGGCGGCGGCGCTGCGCACGCCTGCATGCCCACTGGAGCCAGCGGCCGGTTATTGCCCCAGGTGGGCTGTAGCGATGGCGCATAGTCGGGCGGCGTGGGCTGCCAAAGCCCCGTGCCCGTGGGCTGCACGTAATCGGCAGCCACATTGTGCATGTAGCCAGCGTCGCCGCCGTCACTGCGCGACCAGGCGTAGACCGCATCCGCCACGCTGCTCCCATAGGCCAGCGAGGCGGCAATCACATCGGCTTCGGCCTCGCCGGTAAGTTCTGCATCGATCCTGCGCTCAAGCCTGTTGATGAGCCGCAGCGGCACGTCGGTAATCGTGGGGAAGAGATGGCGCGCAATCTGCGCGAGGGCGGCGTTGGCAACGGCCGGCCAGTAGAGCGCGGCGTCGGCGGGCGGCGTCGGCATCACGGGCATCTCGCTCAACTGCCCGCTCAGCGACTGATAGCCGGGCATGCCTGGCGTCAGAGCTTCGTAGAGCGTCACCCCGGCATAGCCAAAGGCGCGCGCTGCCACAGGGGGCGAAAAGCCGGGCGAGCGCCTCGTCAACTGCACCAGCAGTTTGAACCACTCGGTTGCCACGTACGCGGGATACGCGTCGACAGGCGCAGGTGCGGCCGCGATCGTCTCACCTGTGCGCACGGCGGGCAGCAGCACATTGGCCGGCGTTGGCGGCGCTGGCGCGGCGGGTGTTGGCGCGGCGGGTGCTGGCGCGGCCACCGCCGCTTGCGTGGCAGCGTATGCCGGAGGATTGAGTGTGCTCTGCGGCACAAGCGCCGTGCCATGGGCCGACGGCGCGCACGCAGCCAGCAGCGCGCTCAGCAGCTGCGCGGAGACGACAGTCCTCAGCTTCTTCAGCTTCTCAAGTTTCTTCAACTTCTTCAGCATGCCCACTCGTTCGTTCACGCCCCCATCATAGCGCATTGGGATGTGCTCAGCGCAAAGCTGTATCGAGCTGGCAGGTGCTAGACGGCCGCCAACGCCTGCTCCAGGTCGGCTATCAGATCGTCATAGTGTTCCACGCCAATCGAGAGGCGCACCATCTTGTCGGTTATGCCCAACTCCTGGCGCTCCTCGGGGTCCACATCCGAGTGGGTCATGCTGGCGGGATGCTCCACCAGCGACTCGGTGCCGCCCAGGCTCACCGCCAGGTGGAAGAGCTTGAGCGCATTGAGGAAGCGGAAGGCCTCCGCCTCGCCGCCGTCGATGTCAAACGAGATCATGCCGCCCGCACCCAGGCATTGGCGCGCAAAGAGCGCCTTCTCCGCCGATCCTTCAGCCAAATGGCCCAGATAGTAGACCCTCTCAACCTTGGGCTGCCTGACGAGCCACTCGGCCACGCGGCGCGCGTTCTTCAACTGGGCCGTCATGCGCATCTTGAGCGTTTCGAGGCTGCGCAGAAGCTGCCAGCCAGTCATGGGGTCGGCCATGGTGCCGAGGATGGTGCGCGTCGCCTTGAGTGGGCCGATCAGTTCGCGCCACCCGAGCACAACGCCCGCAATCAGGTCGCTGTGGCCCCCCAGATACTTGGTCGCCGAATAGAGCACGAGGTCGGCGCCGTGCTGCAGCGGGTGCTGGAAGAGGGGCCCCAGGAAGGTATTGTCAACCGCCACGAGGATTCGGCGCGTGTGGCTGTGCGCCGCAGCCAGTTTGGCAATCGCGGCGATGTCCACCAGTGCGTTTGTGGGGTTTGAGGGCGTCTCCAGATAGATGAGCGCGACGTGTGGGCCAATCGCACGGTCGTCCAGGAGCGCGGCGAATGCGGCAGGGTCGGGCTGGGCGGGCACGCCGATGGTGCGGATACCGTACTGAGGGAGCACATGTTTCAGAAGATAGTCCGTGCCGCCATAGACCGGCTCGCTGAAGAGAATCACGTCACCCGGGCGGGCGACGTGCAGCAGGGTGGTGCTAATTGCAGCCATGCCGCTGGCGAAGACGGCGGCCGCTTCGGCGCCATCCCACAGCGTGAGCCGCTCTTCTAGGATTTCGAGGTCGGGGTTGTTGAGACGGCTGTAGATCAGGCCGAGTTCTTCGCCGGGGTTGCTCTTGCGCAGCCCGTAGGCGAGTTCAAAGAAGGCCTTGCCCTCTTCGGCGCTGGCGAAGACAAAGGTGCTGGTGAGAAAGAGCGGGCACTTGATGGAACCCTCGGAAAGTTCCGGCTTGTAGCCGTAGGACATCATCAGGCTTTCGGGGCGCAGTGTGCGGCCGCCGATGGTGCGCTGGTGCGAATCGTGTGTGGTCATGGTGCACGTTCTCCTCATTGAGAAGGGCAGAAGACAATTGGTTGACTGGTTGACTGGTGGACTGGTGGACTGGTGGACTGGTGGACTGGTGGA
>CAYRVP010000223.1:0-5439 GCA_964427845.1 uncultured Caldilineaceae bacterium | reverse complement strand
ACAATGACAGCCACCTTTGCTTAACCAACTGTCCACTAAACTCAGGTAACCCCATTTCTTGCGTCCTTGCGCACCTCGCGCCCTTGCGTTGAAACTGCTAACTCCATCGCGGTTTAGGTTTAGGGCCTGAGAGTCAGCACGTCCCCGGTGACGCGGTCGCGACCAAAGGTCATTGGTAGATACTCGACATCGCGATGGCGCTCGATGAAGTCGGCGTAGTGGGGGCTGAGCACGTTACCCGACTGTCCCGTGGTCGTCATGAAGATGCTGCGGTTGAAGTCCTGCAGGTCCACCACCTGACGATAGCTGGGCACGTGGTACTGGTTGTAGAGATCATTGCGGCGAAACGGGGCGACGTTGACGGTGTTGGCGTCGCCTCCGTTGGCAATGGAGCGGTGGAAGAGCCACTTGAGGTACGGAACATCGCTGAAGGGGCGGTGCGGATATTGCGTCTGATGGACTTCGCCCCACGTCCAGCGCGCCATGTTGTTGCCCACCTGCGCCTGCAGCGCGGCAAGCGCGCGGTCAAGCGCAAGCACGCCTGTGTCGCCGCAACTCTCCAGCGGCACGCTGTTGACGTTGTCGCACCAGGTGCGCCCCAGCGCCTCGTCGGCCAGCACGTTAGCACCGAAGAGCACCACCGACATGTAGGCAAACTCATCATAGAGGCCGCCGCTCAGGTCATCCTCAAAGAGCGCACGCTCGAACTCGACACGCCACGCTGCGTAGAGCGTCTGCGCCACACTGTCGATGCGCGACACGCCGTCCCACGCCTGCAGATAGCCCAGCGCCTCCCTCTGACGGTCGCTGCTGACGGGCAGCGCCTGAATAAAGGGGAGGATATCCTTCACCTCGGCCCCTGCCTGGTCGGCGTGGATGATGGCCGTGTCGTCCACGGAGATGCTTTCGCCGCCTGTGCTCATCTGCTCAATCAACTCCACAATCCGCTCGGCGCGGTAGGGCGGTGCAAAGTCATTGCCCAGCATGTAGGGATAGGAGTCGCCCACGACCTTGTTATTGGCCGTGGCAATGTAGCCCACCGCTGGGTTGAACGCGTGGGGCATCTCCTCCACAGGAATCCAGCCGCTCCACTGGTAGTCGTCATTCCAGCCGGGGACCGGCAGCATGCCCTGTCCCTGGGTGCGGATGGGCACGCGGCCCGGCGCATAGTAGCCGATGTTCCCTTCCACATCGGCATAGACAAAGTTCTGGCTGGGGGCGATGTAGGGGGCCATGGCGGCCGTGAATTCGTCCCAGTTGCTTGCATAGTTGATCCCCAGGAAGGCATCAAAGGTGGTGTCGTCGGGGTCAAGCGCCGTCCAGCGCAGCGCCACAGAGCTGGGCGTGGAGGTGACATCGCTGAGCAGCGGGCCGTGGCGCGTGGCGCGCGCCGCCCAGTTGATGGGCGCGTCCTGGCCCTTGACGCGGATCGCCTCGTCCACAATCGTCATGTCCACCCACTGACCATTGACTTCCACCTGGTTGAGGTTTTCGGGGTTTACACGCTCCAGATAAAGGTCCTGTACGTCGGGGCCCATGTTGGTGACACCCCAAGCAATCTGCGCATTGTGCCCAATCGGGAAGAGAGGCAGCCCGGGGAAGGTGGCCCCGGTCACATGCAGCCTGTCGCCCTGCACTTCGGCCAGATACCAGATGGAGGGGATGGAAGAGCCCAGGTGCGGGTCGTCGGCCAGAAGCGGCTGCCCGGTCTCGGTGCGGCTGCCACCAATCACCCAGTCGTTGCTCCCCTTTTCGCGCCCGGTGATACCGAGCAGCGCCTGCATCTGCTTGCGGATGTCGAGCAGTGCGATTGCGCTCTGGCTGTCCAGCGCCGCCCCGCCCACGCCCGGCACGCCTTCGGGCAGAATCACTACGCCATCCTCGGGATAGGCGGGCAGGATCTGTGCGGCGCGCTCGGGGCCAAGCGCGGCGCCGGCCTGGGCGCGCAGCAGTTCCATCTCATAGTCGCCGCCCAGGTCGTATTGCATCATCTTCATCCACACCAGCGAATCGTAGACTGTCCACGGTTCGGGCTTGAAGCCAAGCAGGAGGAACTCGGCGGGCAGCGTGTGCCCCTCGGCTATCCAGGCGTTGATACCGTCGGCATAGGCCTGCAGCGACGCCTTGCCCGCGTCGGAGAGGTAGGTCCACGCCTGCTCGGAGACGCGCCGGTAGCCCATGGTGCGTTGGTACTTGTCGATGCCCAGCGCGGGCTCGCCCAGCACCTCGGCCAGGCGGCCGTTGCCAATGCGCCGGTTCATCTCAAGCTGCCACATGCGATCCTGTGCGTGCGCATAGCCCAGGGCGAAGATGGCATCGTGATCGGTCGTGGCGAAGATGTGGGCGACGCCGTTTAGGTCGCGCACCAATTCCACGGAGGCATCGAGCCCCGGCACGGTGAGTGTGCCCGTGGTGGTGGGCAGGCTGGTGCGCAGGTAGAACCAGCCGCCCAGCCCAATGGCCAGCAGCAGAAGCAGGATGATGCCGATCACCACCAGGAAGCGGCGCATGCGGAGACTCCGAATCAATTGAGAGACGTGGGGACAGCGGAAGTGGCCCGATTATAGGTGCAGCCCCTGCCATACTGAAATTTCGGTACGCAGAAACGGCGGAAAAAGCCGGAGACAACATGAAGTGCACGCATTGATGTGCACTTCATGTTGTCTCCGGCTTTTTCCGCCGTTTCTGCGTACCCGTCTTGCGTCTAGAAGGTGGCCAGCACCTCGCCCATGTGCGTGGTTTCGTAGCCGCCCAGGGCCTGGACGGCCTGCGCGAAGCCCGCAGCGGGGTCGCGTATGAGCGCCAGCAGCGGCGCCAGCAGGTCGCTGGCGTAGTGCGCCTGGGGAATGACCAGGTCATAGCGCTCGCCAAAGAGCGGCACAAAGTCGAGCCCCAGCGCGCGCGCCGCGGCGAGAATGCCCAGGCCGCAGTCGGCCGCGCCCGAGGCCACCGCCGCGGCCACGGCCAAATGGGTGTACTCCTGGCGCTCGTAGCCGCGAATGGAACGCGGATTGATGCCTTGCTGCTTGAGTTGGTAATCGAGCAGCACGCGCGTGCCCGCGCCGCGCTGGCGGTTGACGAAGAGCACGTCGGCGCGCGCCAGATCCTGCAGCGTGCTGATGCCCTTGGGGTTGCCCGGCGGCGTCATAATGCCCTGTGTGCGGTGCACAAAGCCCAGCAGCACGCCGTGGATGCCGTGCTGCACGAGCAATTTGTCGATGGAGCCAAAGTTGTAGTCGCCTGTCTCCTCGTCAAGCAGGTGCGAACCGGCCAGGTGCGCCTCGCCCCGCTGCAGCGCGAGCAACCCCGAGTACGACCCGACATGCGCCGAGACGAGGCGCAGGTGCGGCGTCTGGCGTCGCAGCAGGTCGGCCAGCAGATCGAGAGTGAGATCGTGGCTGCCGATCGCGAGGATCGTGTTGGCGACGTTGCGCGGCTCCACCACCAGCGCGACATCCACCTGCGCGCCGGCGTGGATGCCTTCGCTAAAGCGCGGGATTGTCACAATGCCGTCGGCCTTGACAAGCGAGGTGATCACCCCGGCGCCGCCCGCGAGCGGCGTGGCCACCACGCGCGCGCCCACCTTGCCCACCGCCACGCGCAGGAACTCGTCCTCGCCCATTGGCGACACGGTCTTGCGCGTCAGCGCCGCCTGGATCACGGGGCGCTCGGGCGGCAGCAGCCCCTGCCAGCGGTAAAGCAGCGGCTTGACGAGGATGTCAAAGGTCATTGCCGCCGAAACGGGGTAACCGGGCACGCCCACCAGCGCGCGACCGCGTCCCTGGCTGCGCGCCACACCCAGGATAACCGGGTGGCCCGGGCGCATGGCAATGCCGTGCACACAAAGCGTCCCCAACTCCTGCACAATCGAGGCGGTGAAGTCTTCCGAGCCCGCCGAAGAGCCGGCATTGACCACCACCAGGTCATGCGCCACCAGCGCCGCCTCCACCGTGGCAAGAATCACGGCGCGGTCGTCGCGGTGGATGGGGTAGCGGGTCACCTCGCAGCCTGCCTCCTGCGCCTGCGCGCCCAGCACCAGCGAGTTGTACTCGATGATGTCGCCGGGCTTGAGGGCTGCACCCGGCAGCACAAGCTCCGTGCCCGTGGGGATAATGGCCACGCGCGGCCGCCGATGGACCAGGACGATCATGTGGCCCGACCCGGCCAGCGCCCCCAAATCCTGCGGGCGCAGCCTGTGATTCGAGGGCAGCACCAGTTCGCTCGCCACCATGTCCTCACCCATGGCGCGCACATGTTGCCAGGGGGGCAGCGCCGCGATGATCTCGATGGCCGCACCCTCTGCGCTCTCAACCTGCTGGACCGCCTCAATCATCACCACGGCATTTGTGTTGGGCGGCAGCGGATCGCCGGTGTCCACGTAGAACGCATCCACACCAACCTGCAGACGCACGGGGTTCGTCTCCGAAGCGCCGCGGCTGGCGTCGGCGTTGAGGGCGTAGCCATCCATGGCGCTGGCGTGATAGTGGGGCGAGGAGATGCGCGCCCACACGGCCTCGGCCGTGACACGGCCCAGCGCCGCGTCCAGTTCGACAGATTCAGCCCCGAGCGGCTGCAGCAGCCCCACTGCGGCCAGCGCAGCGTGCCACGCAGCCAGCGCCTCGTCCATGCCGATGTCGTGCAGGTAGGGCATCTGCTGGGGGACTTGCTGCGTCATAGAAGCACCTCGACCGTCATACCCGCGGCCATGCCGTTGGAGTCGAGCGGCACCACCACGGTGCCGTCGGCGTGGACAAGCGTGTAGATGAGATTTGATTTGCCCAGCACAGGCATGGCCCACAGTCCATCGGCGCGCTCCTCCAGGCGCACAGCCACGTAGTCCTCGCGGCCGGTGACGGAGGCGAGGTTGCGCGCCAGTGTCGCCTGGACGCGCAGGCGACGAGGCTCGTGTGCGCCCATCATCATGCGGATGGTGGGGGCCACAAAGAGGTCAAAGATCACCATCGCCGATACGGGGTTGCCGGGCAGTCCGAAGACCGGTTTGCCGTCACACACGGCCAGGATCGCGGGCTTGCCGGGCTTCACACTCACGCCGTGCACCAGCACCCCCGGCGCGCCGAGTCCGTCGATCACAGCGGCCGTCATGTCGCGTTCGCTGACTGAACTGCCCGCCGAGAAGATGATGATGTCGGCGTGTGCAAAGGCGGCTGCCGCCGCCTGCTCCAGCGCGGCGCGCTGGTCGGGGATGATGCCCATGCGCAGCGCTTCGCCGCCGGCGCGCTGCACGAGCGCGGCCAACGCATACGAGTTGATGTCGCGCACCTGCCCAATCGCCGGCGTCGCCTCGGGGGGCCCAACTTCGTCGCCCGAAGAGATGATCGATACGCGTTGCCTGGCGGCTGCCGCAACGTGCGCACTCCCCAGCCCAACCCACCACCCTATATCACGCCGTCGACGCACGTGTCCGTCAACAAAAAGCCG
>CAYRVP010000222.1:0-5546 GCA_964427845.1 uncultured Caldilineaceae bacterium | reverse complement strand
CCAACCTCAGCCAGGTGCGGCCGGAGGAAACCACCCGCAACGCTCTCGGGCGCATGGCCTTCCAGCCCCCGAATGACGGCCTTGTCGCTGCCATGCCCCTTGCCGGTAAGGCCAAGCGAGCCGAAGAGCTCGACCTGCACTGCCATCGTGCCCACCAGCAAACCATCCTCGACGAGGCGCTGCGCAAAGAGGCGCGCGGCCTTCATCGGCCCAACCGTGTGCGAACTGGAGGGGCCGATGCCAATTTTGAAGAGATCAAAGACGCTTATGGCCAAAATACATATCCTCAAGAAATAGGTCGTGTGTGCAACCGCACGCACGCACGACCTGGCTTTCGATCAGTGCGATCGGAGTACGCTAGCGCGCCCAGAGTTGCGCCAGCTCCACGCACACCTCAACCGCCTTGCCCATGTCCTGCACACTCACATACTCGTACGGCCCGTGTACATTCATCGATCCGCAGAAGATGTTGGGCGTCGGCAGCCCGCGCTCGGTCAATTGCGAGCCGTCGGTGCCGCCGCGCACCGGGTTGGGCTTGGGAGTCACCCCTGCCCTTTCCATCGCCTGCATGATGAGGTCCACCGGGCGCATGTCGTTCTCAAGCCAATAGCGCATATTGCGGTACTGCTTGGTAATGGTGCATGTGATTTTCGCGCGCGGCTCGGTCGCCTGCACAGCCGCGCAGACTGTTTGCAGCAGTTCGCCGTGGCGCGCCAGCCCGTCGCGCTCGAAGTCGCGCAGAATGAACGAAAGCGTCGCATCCGATTCGCGCCCGTTGAGTGCGTACGCGTGAATGAAGCCCTCGCGGCCGGATGTGGTGTCAGGCTTGTGCTTGGCGGTCGGAAGCATGAGCAGAATCTTGGACGCCAGTGTCAGCGCGTTGACCATAATGTCTTTGGCAGAGCCGGGGTGGATCGAGACACCCTCGATGCGCACCACCGCCTTGTCGGCCGAAAATGTTTCGTAGGTCACCTCGCCCAGTTCGGAGCCGTCGAGCGTATAGCCCACATCCGCGCCCAGTTCGTCCAGTTCAAGGTGATGCACGCCCGTGCCAATCTCCTCGTCGGAGGTGAAGCAGAGGCGAATCTTGCCGTGCGGCAGCTCGGGGTGGGCAAGCAGATGCTCGGCCAGCGTGACCACAATCGCGCAGCCCGATTTGTCGTCAGCGCCCAGCAGCGTTAGCCCGCTGGCCGTGATAATGTCGTCGCCCAATTTGCCCGCGAGGTAGGGGCTGTTCTGCACCGAAATCACCATGTCGGGGTTGTCTGCCATCTGGATATCGGCGCCATCCCAATTGCGGTGGACGACGGGCTTCACACCGCTGGCGTAATACTGCGGCGCAGTGTCTACATGCGCCAGGAAGGCAACCGTTGGCGCGCCTTCCTGGCCGGGCGTGGCAGGCACGGTGGCGAAGACGAAGCCGCTCTCGAGCAGGCGCACGTCACTTGCACCTATGGCCTTCAGGTCGCTCTCGACCGCGCGCAGCATCTCCATCTGAATCGCCGTGCTGGGCACAGTGCCTGTGCTTTCGTCGCTCTGCGAATCAATGCGGGCATAGCGAACAAGCCGCTCTTCCACCTGGGCATCAAAGGCTGTTTTCACGAACGGGACTCCACTTCTAGGAATTAGGGTTTGAAGCTTGGCCAAAGTGAGAGTTGTGTCTCCAGCGTGCGCGTGCGCCGCCTAGAAGAGATGACTATCAAGCAGACGCGGTGCAGCGCCCGGGCCGCTGCTCAGCAGGTGATCGACGCCGGGCAGCGCACGCGCAAGCGCCTCCACTTCTGCGGCATGGCTGCGCTCGCAAATCAGATGCACGTTGGGCCCCGCATCGATTGTGAAATAGACGAGCAGCCCCTGCGCCCGCCAGCGGCGCACGGCGTGAATGACCTCGAGCGTTTCCGGCTGCCAATAGAGCAGGCTGGGCGTGCCGGTCATCATTACCCCGTGCATGGCCAGCGCATCACGCTCGATAATCGGCCCAAGCAGGCGGATGTCGCGCAGCGCAATCGCGTCGCGCACCTCGCCCAGCGCGCAGGACAGCGAAGCAATGCGCCCATCGTTGAGCGGGCTGGTGACAGCAAAGCTATGGCCGCGCTCGCTGCTCACCGCCTTGGCGTGCGCGCTTACCACGGCGACCACGTCCACCAGCGCCCAGTGTTCGGCCGGATAGAGTTGATGCGCTACGCTGCCGCTATCGTCACTGCCCATTTCCCATTCCACGAAGCCGCCGAAGAGGCTGCGGCTGGCCGACCCGCTGCCCCGCCGCGCCACAGCAGAGAGGCGCGTGGCGTCCAGCGCCAGCCCCAGCGCGGCGCAGCCCGCTACGGTCAGCGCGGCGAAACCCGACGCCGAACTGGCAATGCCCGAGGCCATGGGAAAATTGTTCGTGCTCACGACGTGCGCGCGTGGCGTAACGCCCGCCAGCGTGCGCAGCCTGTCGAGATGACGCACAACCCGCTCTGCGGCGCGTGCGTCCAGTTGTGTGCCGTCAATGCTGACGGTGTCAGCCTCTGCGCTATCCAACCATTCCACCGTGGTCGTGGTGAAGGCTTCGGCCAGCGTCATGCTGATCGAGTTGTTCAGCGGCAGATTGATGGCCTCGTCCGCCACGCCCCAGTACTTGATGAAGGCGATATTGCTGCCGGCGACCGCAGTTGCTTTTAGTGGCGTCATCTTTGCATGCTTTTCCAATGCAATTCACGAGTCTTGTTCACCAACGTTCCGCGCAAGTGTACCACGACGCCCCAGCCAGAGTGCATTATGCAAAGGTGGTCACTGCCTCGGAACTCGAGCTCGCAGGGCCAACGCGGCGGGCGGGCGGCGCGCTGTGCGCCGCCCGCCCGCCGCACGCATGCGACCCCACCACATCCGCACCCATCGCAACCTACGCGCCCCGCTCCACCCATTCCTCAAAGCGGCGAATCAGGTCGTCGAGCAGCTCGTCGTGGGCGTGAAAAGTGACCTGAACACCGTCACTGCTCTCGACGATGTCGGCCTGCCAGCCAATCCCCTCCACGCGCCGCAGCTTATCCTCAACGCCGCCGCCCAGCCGCTTGAGGTAAGTCTCGGCCTGCACGAGCGTCAGCTCGGGATAGTCGATGGCCTCGGCTTCGTACTCTTCGGCATGCTCGTATTCGCCGTACTTGTTGTCGCGCTCGTCGCCGAACGATGAGGTGCTGATTGGCATGGGATGATTCCTTTCATACAGGGGCCAGCGCATAGACGCACAGCAACTGGGCGCTTCACCCGAATGCGCTCAGCCTGCGCCGAGGACCTGCATCATCGTCGGCGCGTCGATGTTGCCGCCGCTCAGAATCACGCCGACGCGGCTGCCGCGTGCAGGCTGCCATGCGCCGCTGCGCAGCGCCGCCAGCCCCAGCGCGCCCGAAGGCTCGACAACAAGCTTGAGGCGATAGTAGGCAAAGCGCACAGCCTCCATGATGGCCTCTTCGCTCACTTCCGCAAAGTCATCCACATGGCGCAGCACAAGTGGGAAGGTGAGTCGCCCCAGTGAGGCCGTGCGCGTGCCGTCGGCAATCGTGGGCGGGTTCCTGACCGTATGCAGCGTGCCGGTGCGGAAGGAGAGTGCGGCGTCATTGGCCACGGCCGGCTCTACGCCCACGACCGCACAACTGGGTGCAGCGCCGTGCGCTGCAATCGCGCTGCCGCTGAGCAGCCCGCCGCCGCCGCAAGGCACAAGCAGCGCGTCGAGTGCGCCCACTTCCTGCATGAGTTCCAGTGCGGCCGTGCCCGCGCCTGCGATTACATGCGGGTGGTCATAGGGCGGAATGATTGTGAATCCATGTTGCGCAGCCAGTTCACGCGCCAACTGCTCGCGGTTGCCGTCTACCGGGTCATACTCGACGACCGTGGCGCCATAGCCAAGTGTGGCCGCCTTCTTGGTGGCCGGCGCGTTGTTGGGCATCACAATCGTCGCCTTGATGCCGAGCAACTGCGCCGCCAGCGCGACCGCCTGGGCGTGGTTGCCCGATGAAAACGTGATCACGCCGGCTGCCTGCTCGGCCGGCGCCAGGCGCGTAAGCGCGTTCCACGCGCCGCGGAATTTGAATGCGCCAATCCGCTGCAGGCTCTCGCACTTGAGGAAAACACGCGCGCCCACTTCATTATCCAGCGTGCGCGAAGTGACAACCGGCGTAACGTGGGCTATATCGCGCAATTGATTCTGCGCGTCCAGCACATCGGCATAGGTCACAATTGGGTCGACACCTGCATCGTCGGCGGGTGCGGCTGAGGAGGCGTGCACAGGGCTGATTTCGACGGTCATTTGAGCCTCGGTTGGCGATGGTTGACGCTGAACATCATCGGTGAGGTGCGCGGCGCAAACGGACACCGTGTACGCAGGATTGTGGCCCAGCGTTGCCGTCGCGTCAAGCCGGGCGCGGCGCCGTTCCTGGTCAAGCCACCGTGAATGTGCAGAGTCCCCGCCTGAAACGCCCACCGCTCGGCGTGACGGGACGGCGGGGGTGCGTTGCTTTTGCGCGCACGCCGACAAATGCGTGGCCTTGGCTTTTTCTCGAGAAACCCTCTTGACAGCGCAAGCGCGCACGTGTATATTGGCAGTGTGAGAGGCAGTAAGTTCTGTGTTGGTGGGAGCACGGCCGCCCAGACTTATGTGTTCGGGCGGCTTTTGTTTGGCGCTTCGCCGCACAGGTTGCTTTGCAATCAGTCGCACTTTCCAGCAGGACAAGGAGAATCGGCAGCATGAGTAACCGCGAAACCGGCACCGTCAAGTGGTTCAACGATGCCAAGGGCTTCGGCTTCATCGCGCGCGACAGCGGCGGTGACGACGTGTTCGTCCACTATTCGGCAGTCACCGGGGCGGGCTTCAAGAGCCTCGCTGAGGGGCAGCGTGTTGAGTTTTCGGTCGAGCAAGGGCCAAAGGGGCTCGCCGCCACCGACGTCAGAAAGATCGAGAGTGATTGAGAGACTCCATGAGTGATGGCGCCCAGAGCGAAGGCTCGCTGGACAAGGTTGTGGCGGATGACCAGGTGGTGAGCATCGCGTACACCCTGCGCGATGAAGAGGGTGAGCTGATCGACAGCGCACCGGATGAGGAACCACTTGAATTTATCCAGGGATATGGCCAAATCATCACAGGGCTGGAGGATGAGCTCTATGGCATGTCGCTGGGCGATGAGAAGGATTTGATTATCGCGCCCGAGAATGCCTACGGCGAGTATGACCCCGAAGCGAGCCAGGTCGCGCCGCTCGACGCATTTCCACAGGAGATGGAGCTCGAGATCGGGTTGCCGGTGGAAGTCTATGGTGAGGAAGCCGATGATCCCATCGAAGGCTTCATCGCCGACATCTACGATGACAGTGTGCTGCTGGATTTCAACCACCCGCTGGCGGGCGAGACGCTGCACTTCCACGTGAAAGTGGTCGGCCTGCGCGACGCGACGGCCGAGGAACTGGACCACGGCCATGTACATGGCCACGGACATGAGCATGAAGCCGACATGGAATAATCGTTTCGCATTGCACGAGGGGGCAGGCCACACGCAGGCGCCTGCCTCCTTTTTTTT
>CAYRVP010000221.1:0-5559 GCA_964427845.1 uncultured Caldilineaceae bacterium | reverse complement strand
AACAATGACAGCCACCTTTGCTTAACCAACTGTCCACTAAACTCAGGTAACCCCAAGTTGTCGCTTTGACGCGAGCCTGCCTATTGCGCAAGCCGCACCGTCATGTCTCCGCCGCTCTGTAAAGCGCTGCACCGCAACGAAAGAGTGGGGTGGGCCAGCGGCCCACCCCACTTCTCTACGCAGTTTTGCAGGCGCTGTTCCTAGCGAACCTTAGCGCCGCAGTTCGTGCAGACTAGAAGTCGAAGTCGTCGATGTTGTCGACGGAGAAGACCGTCGGCGCGCCCAACAGCACGGTGCCGTCGTCGGCGATGGTGTAATCGCCGAGCTTGCCGCCGCTGAAGGTGTCACCAGGGGCGCCGGTAATCTCGCCGCCGGCAATCGCATTGAGCGTGTAGATCGCCAGGTAACCCAGGTCCACGGGGCTCCACAGGGCGAACTGCGGCGCCGCGCCGCTCTTCACATACTCGCGCATCTGGTTGGGTGTGCCCAGGCCGGTGACCATGACGGCGCCGATCTTGTCGGCATCGGTCACGGCGCGTGCGGCTGCGGCAATGCCCACGCTGGTGGGGCTGACGATGACCTTGAGGTCAGGGTAGGTCTGCATCAGGCCCTGCGCCTCGGTGTAGGACTTCTCATCGTCGTCGTCGCCATAGACGGTGGCAACGAGCTTGAGGCCGGCGAACTCATCCTTGGCCAACTCCTCGTTCATGAAGCCGATCCACTCGTTCTGGTTCGGTGCAGTGGAGGTGGCGCTGAGGATGGCGATTTCGCCTTCGCCGCCGGCCAGGCTGCTGGCCATTTCGACGAGGGCGCGGCCGATGCCAGCGGCGTCAGCCTGGTTGACATGGACGTTGCGGCCGCCCGCGGCAATTGCGGAGTCCCAGGTGACGACGGGAATGCCGGCGTCCATGGCTTCCTTGCCCGTGGGTACAAGTGCGTCGGAGTCATTGGCCGAGATGGCGAGGCCGTTGACACCCTGGGCAATGAGCGAGTTGAGCAACTGGATCTGCTCGGTGGCGTCTGCCGTCGAGGAGCCCTGATAGTTGACCGTAACGCCCAGTTCAGCCGCTGCTTCCTGTGCGCCCTTGTTGCCGGCGTCGAAGTAGGGGTTGCCCATGTTCTTGGGAACAAGCACGTACGTGACATCACCAGCAGCCGGGGCTGCGGCTTCGGCGGCCGGGGCGGCTGTGGCGTCTGCCGCGGGCGCGGCTGCGGGTGCAGTCGGTGCAACACAACCGGCGAGCATCAAACCCAACACCAGCGACAATACAAGTATCTTGCGTACCATGAACCTGCTCCTTTCGGGATCAATCAGCTTGGAATGTTCCGAAACTGCGCTGACAGTGCTTCAACCGGCGCATCACGCCGAGGTTGACTGTGGAAACGGGGTGAGATGAACGCAATGCCGTGTATCGTTGCCGCACGTTTTTTGGAGGCCGTAACACATTGCGTGGGGGAATTGCCAGTTGCGACCTTCACCTACAACGACGCCAGATACGTCGTCCGCAGCCAGAAGAAGAACCAGCCCATTGCGCCGAAGAGCAGCAGCGCACCGATGATCGCGGCCATGACCCTCCCGCTGAACGCGCGGCTCTTGCCCACCTGGCGCACAAGGTTTGGTGTCAGAATGGAAAGAATGAGCAGCATGCCCACGACAACGCCCTGCACCTGGCCTGGTACATTGACGAGCCCCATGCCAAAACGCAACTCCCAAATCAGTATAAGCGAAAGCACGGCGCCAACCATTGTCCCGCTGCCACCGTTGATGCTAACGCCGCCGAGCACCGTGGCCGTAATCGCATCAAGCTCCAGCCCAAGCCCAATATCGGGGCGGGTGCTGCCAAAGCGTGAGGCCAGTACGATGCCCGCCAGCGCTGCCATGAGCCCCGACAGCGTGTAGATGGTGAGCTTGACGCGCGCCACGGGCACGCCCGAGTAGCGCGACGCCACCTCGTTGTTGCCAATCGCAAAGGTCATGCGCCCAAATGGGGTGCGGTGCAGCAGCAGACCAAAGATCACTGCGAGCACCGCAAGGAGCAGCAGCGCAAAGGGCGCCTTCCAATCGCCAAAGATGCGCCCCTGCCCAATGAATGTGAAAGCTTCCGGGTAACCGCGCGCCGCCTCGTCGCCCAGGAGCACATAGGCCATGCCGCGATAGAAGGCCAGCGTGCCCAGCGTGACCACCAGTGGCGGCAGCTTGACGCGGCTGATGAGAATGCCATTGAACGCACCCGCCGCCGCGCCCAGCACCAGTGCCAACCCCGCAGCAATCCAGATGTTCCAGCCCATGTTGAAGAGCCAGCCCATAAAGGAGGCCGTCAGTGCAAGCGTCGACGCGACCGAAAGATCAATCCCGGCAGTGATGATCACAAAGACCATTGTGAGCATCATGATGCCAATCTCAACCGAGTCGCGCGAGGCGCGCATGAGGTTGTCCCACTTGAGGAAGTAGGGGGAGAGGCTCGAGTTGGCAATCGCCAGCAGGATGATCAGAATGACGAGCATCCATTCCCAGCGCAGGAAGATGCTGGCGCCGCTGCGCCGGGCAGCCGGGCGCGCGGCCGTGGTGACGGCGCCCATGATCAGCAGCGCCGTCAGAGGCAGGCCCCACTCCTGCAGAAATGCGCCGAGTGCTGTGCAGGCCACAAGCAGGGGCTGCGTGGCGGACAGCAAGAACTCGCTCATCAGAAGCTCCTACTCGGTGTCCCGGGCCGCACGGTTGCGGATGGCCAGGTCCACGATCACGGCCAGCAGAATCAGCAGGCCCTGGGTGGCCTGCTGCCAGAAGGGGGAGATGCGCACCTGGGTGAGCGCGCTGGTGATGATGCCAAGCAGCAGGGCACCCAGCGCCACGCCCGGCACCGTGCCCGAGCCGCCTGCGATATTGACGCCGCCCACCACCGAGGCGGCCACCGTTTGCAGTTCAAAGCCCAACGCCGTGTTCGTCTGCGCCGACTCAACGCGTGAGGCCCAGAGCACGCCGGCCAGCCCGCAGGCCAACCCTGAAATCACGTAGACCATGAAGATGACCAGCTGCACGCGCACGCCCGCGACCTGCGCCGCGTCGGGGTTGCCGCCCACGGCGTAGATGTCGCGGCCGGCGCGCGTGTAGTTGAGGAAGTAGTAGACAAGAATTGCCACGCCGACTGCAATCACAATCAGGTTCGGCACGCCCAGCGGCGTCCCCTTGGCAAGTTGCTTGAAGGCCGTGGGCATCTCGAACGCGTTGATGTAGTTGCCCTGGCTGAAGTAGAAGACGAGGCCCCGGTATACGCTCAACGTGCCCAGCGTGGCAATAATCGGCGGCACATTGCCCACGGCGATAATTACGCCGTTGAAGGCCCCCAGCACTCCCCCAATGGCAATACCAAGCAGCAGCAGCAGGGGAATGGGCAGAGTGGGAAAGAGCACAATCGTTGCGCCCACCATCATCGCCACAAGCGCGATGCTGGAACTCACCGAAAGGTCAATGCCGCGGGTGATGATGACCATGGTCTGCGCCAGGGCCACAATCAGCAGAATCGAGATATTCATCAGGATATCGCGGAAGTTGGACGCAGTGAAGAAGTAGGGGCTGCGGATGCTCACGCCCGCCACAAGGATCACAATGAATACGAGGATGCCCACCTCGCGGTAGCGCCCCAACAGCAAAATCCAGCTGCGGCGGGGCGGCGCCTCGGGCGCAGCGGTTACGTTTGCGGCCATGTGACTTACGCTTCTCCCTGGGGACTGGCCTCGCGCGCAAGCGCCGTCGAGGGTGCGGGCGGCGTCAGTCCATTTTGCGAAATCGGTTCACCAGTTGTCGCTGCCAGCATGACCTTCTCCTGCGTGGCCTCGGCGCGGTGGAAGTGCGCTGTCATGCGCCCCTCACGCATCACAATGATGCGGTCGCTCATGCCCAGCACCTCGGGCAGTTCGGAGGAGATCATGAGGATCGCCATGCCCTCGCTGGCGAGCTTGCTCATGAGCGCATGCACGGCGGCTTTGGTGCCCACGTCGATGCCGCGCGTCGGCTCGTCGAGGATCAGGATGCGCGGGTTGGTTTCAAGCCACTTGGCCAGTACGACCTTTTGCTGGTTGCCGCCCGAAAGCTCGCGCGCCTTCTGCCACACAGTGGCGCGCTTGACCTCCATGCGGTCGGCAGCCGTCTCCGCGACGCTGCCTTCTGTGCGCGCATCAAAGAACGGACCCTTGCGCATGCGCTGCAAGATGGGCAACGTTACGTTTTCGGCAATGCTCATGGGGAGGACGAGCCCCTGGTGTTGGCGATCCTCGGGCACATATGCGAGCCCCATGCGCATCGCCTGCTGCGGGCTGCTGATCTTCACCGCCTTGCCGTCAATCCGAATCGTCCCCGCCGTGGCCGGGTCCACACCAAAGAGCGAGCAGGCCACTTCGGTGCGCCCTGCGCCCACCAGGCCGGCCATGCCCACAATCTCGCCGGCGCGTACGGTAAAGGAGATATCGCGGAACTTGCCTGCGCGCGCCAGCCCCTGCACCTCGAGCAGCGGCTCGCCCGGCTCCACATCCAGCTTGGGGAAGAGGTCCGTCAACTGGCGGCCCACCATCATCTGGATGAGCATGTCGGTGGTCACGCCTTCCATGGGGCGCGTGTCCACGTAGCGGCCATCGCGCAGAATGGTGACGCAGTCGGCAATCTGGAAGAGCTCTTCAAGGCGGTGCGAGATGAAGATGATTGCGGTGCCCTGTTCGCGCAAACGGCGCACAATCTCGAAGAGGTCGGCCACCTCAGCCAGTGTGAGCGAAGAGGTGGGCTCGTCCATGATCAGGATCTTGGCGTTGATGGAGAGGGCGCGCGCAATTTCCACCATTTGCTGCTGCGCAACGCTCAGGCGATTGGCCTTGGTGCGCGGGTCCAGCTTGACGCCCAGCGTGTGCAGCAGTGCCGCGGCCTCGCTCGTCATCTGCTTCCAGGCGACGCTGCCTGCGCGCACGGGCTGCCGTCCCACGAAGATGTTCTCGGCAATGTCCAGTTCGGGGAAGAGGCTGGGCTCCTGGTAGATGGCCGCAATGCCTGCGTCGCGCGCGTCGCGCGGGCCGGGGAAGTGGACGACCGCACCATTGAGGCGCAGCGTACCGCCGTCGGGCTGGTGTACACCAGTGAATATCTTGATGAGGGTGGACTTGCCCGCGCCGTTTTCGCCCAGCAATGCATGCACTTCGCCGGGTGCGGCCTCGAACTGTACATCGTCCAGGGCGTGAACGCCGCCAAAGCTCTTGCAGATGTTGGACGCGACAAGGACAGGAGTGCGGTCGGCCACGGGGAGACTCCTTGCGGGAGATTGTCTCAATACAAACGCCGGAAGCAGGCGTGCGCAAGCGCTGGGGACGTGTATGCGAGTAGTGAAAAACGGGAGCTGGATGCCATGCAGCCGGCAGAGCCAGCCGCAAAAAATTGTATCATTCCGCGATTAGTTGCGCAACTTGAATTGATGAGGGGCAGGCCACTCACAAGTCAGGAGTGCGCGCAAGCAAGCGCCAACTGCACCTCATCCCCGGCCCCTCTCCATGCGGAGAAGGGTGCACAACGCGCCACAA
>CAYRVP010000220.1:0-5605 GCA_964427845.1 uncultured Caldilineaceae bacterium | reverse complement strand
GCCACGAATCTCCTGGGCGATTTGAATCGATTTTCAACAATATCGGATGCGGCGCGAAGTACGTATATTTTTTTTGTACGTAATGCGATATCGAATCAGCATACGCAACGGTTGAGGTGCGAATAGATTTTTACCAAACATTTTTATTCGCAAATGTTTCGCCGCGTTGCCGGTAATGTGTCATGTGCTCGGCACGCATATCGAGCGAATCGTTTAGCACGCGCGCATGGCCTTCCGCCACATGCTGCTCGACCTCGACGCCGACCTGCTGGCGTTGCGACGCACCGTCCTGGCATTAGCGCACGAGCACGTTGACACGATCATGCCCGGCTACACCCACACGCAGCCGGCGCAGCCAATCACCTTTGCCCACTATCTAGCGGGCGTGTTCACCGCCATGGAGAAGGACCAGGCGCGTCTTCAGGCCGCCTACGCCAACATGAACGAATCGCCTCTGGGCGCGGCGGCGCTTACGGGCACGGGTTTCCCGATTGATCGCACACGCGTGGCTGCGTTGCTGGGCTTTGACAGCGTGATTGCCAGCACGCAGCATTGCATTGGCGCGGGCGACCACTTGACCGATGCAGCAGCGGCCATTCAGTCACTTGCTGTGCAACTGAGCCGTGTGACGCATGACTTGCTCGTGCGCGCCACGCAGGAGACCAATGCCATCCGCATTGACGATTCGTTTATTCAGATTTCGTCGATCATGCCGCAGAAGCGCAATCCGGTGGTGTTGGAGCATCTGCGCGCGCGCCTCAGCCGCACGCTTGGCTATGCGCAAACGGTCATCCTGCAGTGCCACAGCATCCCCTACGGCGACACGCAGGACATTGAAGACGAGATCATGCCACCCCTCGTGGCCGCCCTTGCGGCGGCGCGCGAGTGCGTCACCCTCTACACTTCTGTCTTCGCCACGCTCTCGCTCAACAAGCAGCACTTACGCGAGCAGGCGGCGCTGGGCTTCACCACAGCCACCGAACTGGCCGATGCACTGGTGCGCGAAGCCGGGCTGCCCTTCCGTTCGGCGCACAAGGTGGTTGCCACGATGGTGCGCCAGGCCGTCGCCGATGGCATCCCCAGTACGGCGTTGACGCTGGAGCGGCTGCAGGCCGCGGCGCAGGCAGCAATAGGCCGCTCGATTGCGATCAGTGAAGAGCAATTCACACTCGCCCTGGACGCGCACCATTTCATTGAGGTGCGCGCTGGACTGGGCGGCGTTGCGCCGGCGGCCACCGCGGCGGTGCTGGATGACCTCGCAAATGCGCTGCAAGACGACGAGAATTGGCTTGAGTCGACGCAGAATCGGCTCGCAACGGCGGATGCGCTGCGCAGCGGCTCGGCGCAGGCGATGGTTGGTTGAGTCGGGCCTGACAAACGAAGATTCCAATACGCGGAATATGCGGAAACAACGGAAACGGCATGAAAAGCCAAGTCGCAGCTTTTCATGTCGTTTCCGTTGTTTCCGCTTTTTACCGCGTACCGAAATTTCCTCAGCTTGCCGCCTGCCACTGGCGCGTGCGCGCCGACTCGAGCACGGCGTCACACACAAGTTGCGTCGCCAGGCCATCGGCGAAGTCGGGCACGCGCTTCTCGCCTTGCTCCAGGCCATCGAGAAAGTCAGCTATCTGATGGATGAAGGTGTGCTCGTAGCCAATCGCGCAGCCGGGCACCCACCAGTTCTTCATGTAGGGATGATTGCCATCCCACACGCCAATGGTGCGGAAGCCGCGCACAAGCGCATCGTCGCTGTGCTGGTAGAACTGAAGCTGATGCGCGTTCTCCAGGTCAAAGGCAATGCTCGCCTTCTCGCCGTTGATCTCGAAGGTGTTGTGGTTCTTGCGCCCGCAGGCATAGCGAGTTGATTCAAAGGCGCCCAGTGCACCATTCTCAAAACGCGCCAGGAAGGCGCAGGCGTCGTCAATCCGCACCGGCTTCACTGTGCCTGGGTCATCCTGCAGGCGGCGCTCGGGGATAAAGGTCTCGGTCATTGCCGTGACCTCGCGGATGGGACCCGCAAGCCACAGCGCCAGGTCGATCGCGTGGGCAAGCAGGTCGCCGGTCACGCCGCTGCCCGCCGCGTCGGCGTCGAGCCGCCACAGCGTGTTGCCCCCCTGCGGCAGGTCGGGGTTGATGGTCCAGTCCTGCAGGTAGAGCGCGCGATAGTGAAAGATGCGCCCCAGCCGCCCTTCATCCACAAGTTGCTTGGCCAGAGCTACGGCGGGTACGCGCCGGTAGTTGAACGAGACCATGGTGGGGCGACCGCTGCGTGCGGCGGCGTCGACCATGCGGCGCGCCTGCTCGGCGTTCATGGCCAGCGGCTTCTCGCAGATGACCATCTTGCCCGCATCGAGCGCGGCGATGGCAATGTCGGCGTGCACGTCATTGGGCGTGCAAATGTCGATCACATCAACGTCGGCCCGGTCGATCAGCGTGCGCCAATCGGTTGTGCTCTCCTGCCAGCCCCAGCGCGCAGCGAAGGCGCGCAGCGTCGTCTCGTTGCGCCCGCACACCACCTGGCAAACCGGTTCAGTTGCATGGGGAAAGAATGTATTTACCTGTCGGTAGGCGTTTGAATGGGTGCGCCCCATGAATCCAGTGCCAATGAGGCCAATCCTGAGTTGTTGCACAAGCGGACTCCTTTGTTCACACGCCTGGGGACTGGCTCGAGGGAAGCAAATCAGTTGCGAGCCGGAAACGGCAAGGCCCGGGCGCGCTGGCCCGGGCCTCACCGCACGCAAGGAGACTATTTCTCGAACTTGTCGGGCGTCTGGAGCAGCGCCTGCACCTCAGCCGAGTCAACATTCTCGGGGGTAATCAGCACAGGAGCCAGCTCGATGCTCTTGGGGTCAATCGTCTTGCCGTTGATGAAGTCATCAATCGCCTGCACGCCCTGGTAACCCATCTGGTAGGGATCCTGGGCGATGATGGCCTGAATGGTGCCGTCATCGAAGAGAGGCAGAATCTCGGGGCTGGGGTCGAAGGTGATGATCTTCAGTTCCTTGGCCATGCCCTTGGCAATTGCGGCCTGGGCAATGCCCGAGGCGATGGGCGCGGCAGCCGAGAAGAAGCCTGCAATGTCCGGGTTGCCGGTGATGAGGTCGGTCGCGATGTTGAGCGACTTGGCCGCGTCGGCGTCGGTCCACTGCGTCTCAAGCACTTCCATGTCGGGATACTGGGCAATCGCGTCCGCAAAGCCGACGCTGCGGCCTGCGCTGACGGAGCCGGCCTGGATGCCGAGGTTGGCAACCTTGCCCTTGCCGTCCAGCAGGCGTGCCATCTCTTCGCCTGCCATGAAGCCACCCTTGTACTGGTCGGTGATGATGCTGGCAATCGGCGCATCACCATTCACGCCCGAGTCGGCCATGGCCACGGGCACGCCCGCCGCCATCGCCTCTTCGATCGGCGGAATCAGCGCTTCGGAGTCGAGCGCCGCCAGCAGGATGCCGGCCGGCTGCTTCTTGGTGATGTTGCGCACCAGGTCCACCTGCGAGGCGATATCGGCCTCGGTGGCGGGGCCCTGGTAGTCAACGGTGTAGCCCAGTTCCTTGGCCTTGTCCTGCGCGCCCTTCACAAGGAAGAGGTAGAAGGTGGCCGAGGTGGACTTGGGAATGAAGACGATCTCGCCCTTGTCGGCAGGGGCGGCGGCAGCATCAGCCGCAGGTGCAGCGGCCTCTTCTGCAGCGGGAGCGGCAGCCGGTGCGGCGGCGGGCACGGCGCAGCCGGCCAGCAGCCCCAGAATCAGAAACAGCGCAATGATCGGTGTCAGCTTCTTCAACATGTCTTCCTCCTGTGGAGTCCTGCGGAAACTGTTGGAACTTTGACGAACTTCATCGAAGTGGTACCGCGGGCAGACGCAAACTGGTCGCGCCTGCCCGTTCTCAACGTCGCCGCCGATATTGATCAATGGCGACGGCGGCGATGATCACAATGCCGTTGACGACATACTGCCAGAAGGCGTTGACGCCCAGAATGTTGAGACCGTTGCGGATCGTGGTTACCAGCAGCGCGCCAATCAACGTGGCCAGGATGCTGCCCTCACCGCCGAAGGTGGAGGCGCCGCCAATCAGCACGGCGCCGATCGCAAGCAACTCGTAGCCATTGCCTCCTGCAGGCTGCACGGTGGCCAGCCGCCCCGCCTCCACAATCGACGCAAGTCCGCTCATCAAGCCTGCGATGGTGTAAATGCCCACAATCACCAACGATACGTTGATGCCCGAGAGGCGCGCCGCTTCGCTGTTGCTGCCGATTGAATAGACAAAGCGCCCGAAACGCGTGTAGTTCATCACCACGTAAAAGATGGCGTAGACAACAATCACAATCAGCGTGGGCACGGGGATGACGTCGAAGACCTTGCCCTGACCAATGAAGCGGAAGCGTTCATCCAGCCCGTAAATAGGGATGCCCTTGGAGATGATCAGCGCCAGCCCGCGGGCGATGCCCATCATGCCCAGCGTGGCGATGAAGGGGGGCACGCCAACGCGCGTGATCAGCAGGCCGTTCGTAAGGCCCAGCAGCGCGCCCATGCCAATCGTCGTGCCCAATGCCAGAAATAGATTGCCCGTGCTCGTGAAGACGATGCCGCCCACCACCGCCGATGCCGCAAAGACCGAGCCGACCGACAGGTCAATGCCACCAGAAATAATGACCAACGTTGAGCCGGCGGCAATCAGCGCGATGACCGCGGTTTGCAGCGTAATCTCGAAGATGTTGTCAACGGTGAAGAAATAGGGCGACAGGAAGGCGAGCACCACCCACATCAAGATCAAAATCAGGAGCATGGTGATGCCCTGGTTGCCAAGCAGCGCGCGCACGCCCGTGCGGCCAGCGGGCTGTGCCGCAGCCGCGGCGCCCGAAGGTTCGCCAGGGGGCGGTGCAGGTGCAGGTTGTCGGTTGCTCATCCCTAACTGGTCCATAGGTGCCATTCTCCCGCCGGGTGGCGTCTCTGCGCGCGGCGTGCCACTGTCAGGCGGCCACGGCCGAGAGCGCGTATTGCATGATTTCCTGCTTGGAGGTTTGCTGCGGGTCCAGTTCGGCCACCATGCGCCCGCCCGACATGACCAGGATGCGGTCGCAGACATCATGCACCTCCGTCATGTCGCTGGAGACGAAAATGACGGCGTGGTCCGGCTCGCTGACAAAACTGCGAATGAGCTGATAGATTTCGCCGCGTGCGCCTACGTCAATGCCGATGGTCGGCTCATCGAGGATCAGCAGGTTGCAGCGCGCCGTGAGCCATTTGCCAAAGACAACCTTCTGCTTGTTGCCGCCGCTCAGGTATTTGACTTGCTGGTTGAGCCCTGCAGTGCGTACGCCGATGGATTTCACCAGGTCGCCCGCGAGGCGCTTTTCCGTGGCCGTGCTGAAGAAGAGCGAGCGCAGCTTGGCGAGATAGACGAGCGAGACATTGTCCTTGACGGGTAGGTTGAGGCAGAGGCCGTGGGCGTCGCGATCCTCGGGCAGGTAGCCGATGCCCAACTGGATGGCCTTGCGCGGTGCGCTCATGCGTGCGCGCTTGCCGTGGAAGACAATCTGCCCCTTCTCGCTGCGGTCTGCGCCAAAGATGGCGCGCGCCAACCCCGTCTTGCCTGCGCCCCACACGCCC
>CAYRVP010000219.1:0-5697 GCA_964427845.1 uncultured Caldilineaceae bacterium | reverse complement strand
CGAACTGCTCCTCAATCTCCATGAGTTGTTCAAGGTCGCAGAAAGAGGCTTCAGGCTCCACCATCCAGAATTCCTGGAGGTGGCGGCGGGTCTTGCTCTTTTCGGCGCGGAAGGTGGGGCCAAAGCAGTAGACGCGGCCAAAGGCGAAGATGTTGGCCTCGTTGTAGAGTTGCCCCGTTTGCGCCAGGAAGGCGGGCTCGCCATGATAGTCAATCTTGAAGAGCGTGGTCGTACCCTCGGCGGCGGCGGGGGTGATGATGGGCGTGTCCACGTTGAGGAAGCCGTGATCATCCAGCCACTCACGAATCGCGCGCACAATCACGGCGCGCACACGCATGGCCGCCCACTGGCGCGATGAGCGCAGCCAGAGGTGGCGGTTGGCCATGAGGAACTCGACGCCGTGCTCCTTGGGCGTAATTGGGTACTCGTCGGCCACCTGCGCAATGTGCAGCGTGCGCACGTCCAGTTCATAGCCGCCGGGAATACCGGGGGCGCGCGGCTCGGCCTTGACCACGCCGCTGAGCGTCACGCTGCTCTCCTGCGTCAGCCGCTTGCCTTCCTCGAACTCCTCCTCCGTCACATTGCCCTTGAAGACAACGGCCTGGCAAACGCCCGTACCGTCGCGCAACTGGATGAACTGGAGTTTGCCCTTGCCGGTCTTGTTGTAAACCCATCCCTGCAGGGTGACGGTTGCGCCGATGTGATTCTGCAATTCGTTGACGCGCACAACCGGCGCTTGCTCTGCTGTCACTGGAGTATTCTTTCTGTGGCGGCCGGCTGGCGCCGGCGCAAAAGCTCATTCAATCGCGATGTCAGGTGTTCCGCCCGGCTCGTCTTCATCGGACGGTTCGGTATCTTCAGCGCCGTAGGCCTCTTGCGCGTAGGTGGGCAGACCGCTGTCACCGCCCACGGCCAGCACGTTGTCGTCCATATGCTCGGGCGGATCGTTTTCCTCGCCCATGTCAAAGTCCGCGAAGATCTCGCCCATGTTGGGGCGGGCGGCGGCGCGCGCCGCTTCGTCAAAGAGTGGCGAAACGTCAATCGCGTAATCGTCGAGCGTGCGGCCCAGCTTGGAAAAATGCTCGGCGCGGAACTCGTAGTTGCCACTGCCCGCCGGTCGCACAATATGTGTGTAGATGTACACGGAGGTAGGCGGTACGTAGTTGATCTCCTGCGCCTGCGTCACCGGCGCTTGGTCGCGTGCGCCTTCGCCGGCGCGCCGCCCCTTGCTCTTGCGGCGGCGGCGACTGCTGCTGCGCCCCGTGCGCTCGCCGGATGCGTCGCGGCTTGCCGGCGCGCCACGCGCTGCGGGCGCCGTATGTGCAGGGCGGTCGCTTCTGGCGGGCGCGCCACTTGGCGTCTCGGCCTGGTTTGCCGCATCACCCGGTTTGCGCCGGAAGTAACGCCGTTTTCGATTGCCGCCGCGCCCGCTGTTCGGACGCCCGCCTTCTGCATCTTGTGCCATAGGATTGTGATTCGGTACTGAACGGAAAGGCATAATTGTTGATTGATGATTGGCGCAGCGCCAATCATCAATCATCAATCATCAATCATCAATTGTCGTGTTGTCACGGCACCGTATACTCCGCCACGCGCTCACCCTGGGCGTTGACGAGCATGACAATGGCGCCGCTGCTCCACAGGGCCGCCGTCTGCCCCCAGTAACGCGCAATCGTGCTGTCATTGCCGGCTGCGGTGTAGAGGCGCACGCTGCCGCCTGGGAAGACCTGTACGTCGCCAAAGGCGTAGTCTGCGCCGCCGCCCTGCTGCAGTTTCCACCCCTGCAGGCTGAAGACCTGGTCGGTGTCGTTGATGATCTCGACGTATTCCTTCGCCAACTGGCCTGCATCTGCCACAGTGCGAATCTTGAGGCCCGTGGTGGCGAAGGCCTGCGGCGGTGTGGCCGTAGGCGGCGCCTCACCCGAGGGCACAAGCAGCCGCTGCCCCGAAAAGATGTTGTTGGCATCGCTCAGGTTGTTGGCGTCCACCAGTTCCTGCATGGTGAAACCGAGTTTGGAGCCAATGCCGCTGAGTGTGTCGCCCGGCTGCACCACGTAGTACTCAGGCTCGCCGGAACTCTGCACGTTGGGCTCGCCTGCGGCGGGCACGGGTGTGGTCTCGGGCGCATCCGGTACGCCATCACCCGGCAGGGCCGCTGTGGCGGTGGGCGGCAGATCCAGGGCAGGCCCAGCCGCACTTGCGCCTGCATTGCCCACGGTGGCAACGCCTGCCAGAGCCGCCAATTCCTCGGCGTCTGGGCGGCGCACATCCACAATCCACACGACAAGCAACGCGATGACGAGGCTGATCAATGCGTTGAGAATGATGATAAGGGCAAGCTGGCGCCGGTTCACTCTGTGCAACCTTCCGTGGTGCCTGGGCGTTGATGGATGCGGCTTGTGCGGCAGCGGCGGATGTGGCGGTACTCAGCGTGCATTCTACCATACTCTGCCCAGTGCACTCTGTGGACAACGCGTTCGCAGAGCCGGGCGCGCCGCGTGTATCATGTTCGCCAGCCGCCGCCACTTGACAGGAGAGCCAGACCATGACCGTAACTTCCACGCAGAGCGTCCACGCCGGTGAGGCGCGCTTCCGCAGCCACCACAGCCTCACCGTACCAATTGTGCAGACCGCGGTCTACACCTTTGACTCGTGCGAGGCGCTGCTGGAGATGACTGAAGAGCGCATGTTTTGGGATGAGCCCGAGCGCGAGGAGTATGGCCGCTATGGCAACCCCACCGTGCGCGCCGCCGAGGCCAAACTGGCCGCGCTGGAGGGGGGCGAGGACGCAATTCTGGTGAGCAGCGGCATGGGTGCGGTGACGTCGCTGCTGCTGCTCACGCTCAAGGCGGGCGATCACCTCATCCTCAGCGATGAGTGCTACCACAGCACGCTGGACTTTTGCCAGCATTTTCTGGGGCGCTGGGGTATCGAGACCACGCTCATCCCCCACGGCGACAGCGATGCCCTGGTGGCGGCCGTACGCCCCAACACGGCGCTCTTCTTCTCCGAGTCGCCCACGAACCCCTTCATGCACCTGCTTGATTTTGCGCGCACGGCGGAGATTGCCAGGGCGCATGGCTTCAAGACCGCAGTGGATGCCACCTTTGCCACCCCCTGCAATGTACGTCCGCTTGAGGCGGGCATCGACATTGTGATCCAGAGCGTGACCAAGTACCTGGGCGGCCACAACGATTTGATGGCGGGGGTGGTGATTGGGCGCACGGCGCTGACCACGCCGCTGCGCGCGATGCAGGGGGTGCTGGGCAACCTCTGCGCGCCCAACACTGCATACCTGATTCTGCGCGGGGCCAAGACGCTGGCGCTGCGCGTGGCGCGACAGAATGCCAGCGGGCTGGCCGTGGCGCGCTTTCTGGAGCAGCATCCCAGGGTGCGGCGCGTCTGGTATCCCGGCCTGGAGAGCCATCGCGACCATGCGCTGGCGCAAGCCACCATGCAGGGCGGCGGCGGCGTAGTGAGTTTCGAGATTGAGGGTGACGCGGCGGCGGCCTATCGCTTCATCAATGCGCTGCGTATCCCCACGATTGGCCCCAGCCTGGGGGGTGTGGAGAGTATGGTCAGCCCGCTGGCAGTAATGGGCTACGCCAACCTGCCGCCCGAGGAGCGGCTGGCGCTGGGCATTCGCGACGAACTGGTGCGCTTGTGTTGCGGCATTGAAGATACCGACGACCTGCTGGAGGACATCGCGCAAGCGCTAGGGCAGGTCTAGGGTACGGGGTTGTGTAGTGAACTGCTCTTGAACACAGATCAAAGCGGAAACAGCGAGGATCACTGCGGATATCTACATTGCAGTGATCCTTGCTGTTTCCGCTTTGATCTGTGTTCAAGAGCCGTTCATCACACGACCCCCCGCGCCGTTACTGCGCCAGCCGGTGCAGCAACATGCAGTAGCCGCGCTGGTTCTTGAGGTAGGACTCAATGCGGTGGAATTCGTTGGGCGAGTGGATTAATTCATCGTCCAGCCCAAAGGCGAAGTTGACCGTGTAGACGCCCAGGCTGTTGAGGAAGAGCGTGCAGACGGGAATGCTGCCGCCCGAGCGCGCGTAATATGGCTCGCGCCCGTAGAGTTCGCGCAGCACGTCACGCGCGGCCTCGTTGCCCGGGTGGTCCGAAGGCATGAGATAGGCCTGCGCCATGCTCTTGCTGGGCGTCACCGTAACCTGCGCGCCGGCGGGTGTGTGGCGGGCAATGTGATCCTGCAGCGCCTCAAGCACGCCGTTGGGGTCCTGATCGGCCACAAGGCGGCATGTGATCTTGGCATGCGCAACGCTGGGGATGACGGTCTTTGTGCCCGCGCCCTGGAAGCCGCCCCAAATCCCGTTGACCTCGAGCGTGGGCCGCGCCCAGATGCGCTCCATGGTGCTGAAGCCGGGCTCGCCGTAGAGGCCGTTCAGCTCCATCTCCGCCATGTACTCCGCTTCATCATAGGGAATGTCGGCGAGGAACTGGCGGTCCTCATCGCTCAGCGCACGCACATTCTCGTAGAAACCATCCACCAGAATCTTGCCGTCGTCGCCGCGCATGGAGTCCAAAATCTTGACGAGCGCGTGGATGGGATTCTGGATCGCGCCGCCCACGCCGCCCGAGTGCATGTCGTGGCTGGGGCCCTTGACGTCAATCTGCAGCGCAGCCAGGCCGCGCAGCCCCACCATGAGCGCAGGCTCGGTCTCGGACCACTGGCCGCCGTCCGAGGAGAGGACCATGTCGCAGGCAAACCTGCGCTTGTTGGCCTCAATGAAGTCGGGCAGCGTGGGGCTGCCGATCTCCTCCTGCCCCTCGAAGAAGTACTTCACGTTGATGGGCAGCGCGCCTTCGGTCTGGAGCAGCGCCTCGGTGGCCTGAATGGTGGGCAGCATGCCGCCCTTGTCGTCGCTGGCGCCGCGCGCCCGCACCTTGCCGTCGTAGAGCGTGGGCTCGAAGGGAGGCGAATCCCAGAGTTCCACGGGGTCCACGGGCTGCACGTCAAAGTGGCCATAGATGAGCACCGTGGGCTTGCCGGGGGCGTGGAGCCAGTCGCCGTAGGCCACGGGGTGACCGCCAGTCTCCATGAGTTCCACATTTTCGATCCCGGCGCTGCGCATGCGCGCGGCAACCCACTCGCCGGCGCGGCGCACGTCAGCGGCGTGCTCGGGCAGCGCCGAAACGCTGGGGATGCGCAGCAGATCAAAATACTCCGCCAGCAGCCGCTCGCGGTTGCTCTCCAGATGCTCCTGCCAAGTGCTCATTATCGTGTTCCTCATCTATGACTGAATCGACAAACCTGTACGCGGAAAAGGCGGCAACAACGGAAACAACATGAAGGAGTTTCTCCTGCAGTTCCCGCTGTTTCCGTCCTCTCTGCGTACAGGCACTGGTTACAGTGCAGGCTTGCGCGCAAGCGTAGCAAAGAAGGTGTTCATCAACGCATCGAGCGGGTTGCCCGCCCAGCGGTCCTCGTAGAAGCCGGTGATGACGAAGCCGGCTTCAATTTGCCCGCCGATGAGTTCCTCCAGCGTGTGGCTCCACTCGAAAGGCTGCTCGTCCTCAATCAGGCGGGCGCGCTCGGCTTCTGTCAGGTCGGCAATGTCGCTGTAGGGCAGGCTGTGGCGCACCACCAGTTCACCCTCGTCGGCGCGGAAAGTATCGAAGATGTAGCTCACGGGGTTATTGAGGCCCGCCATGAAGAGGCCGCCTGGC
>CAYRVP010000218.1:0-5747 GCA_964427845.1 uncultured Caldilineaceae bacterium | reverse complement strand
GTACATCCCGCCGCTGCTCGAGGCGCTGGGGTTGGCCGAGGTGGAGCACAACGCGCGGACAACCGCATGCGCGCGCTCTAGAACCTCGACGCAAAGTCGCAAAGTCGCAAAGACGCCGAGGAACGCAAAGGAAAAGCAGAAGTCTGCTTTTCCTTTGCGTTCCTCGGCGTCTTTGCGACTTTGCGTCGAGGTTCTTTGCCGTTCCTGGTGGGCTAGATCTTGGCGCGCCGCAGGCGCAGCGAATTCGTCACCACGAAGACGCTGCTGAAGGCCATCGCCCCCGCCGCCACCATGGGGCTCAGCTTGGCCATGGGCCCGAAGAAGGGCACCATCAGCCCTGCCGCCAGCGGTATCGCCGCCACGTTGTAGGCAAAGGCCCAGAAGAGATTCTGCTTGATGGCCCGCAATGTGCGCTTGCTCAGGTGAATGGCCTGCGGCACGCTGCGCAGGTCGCCGCGCATGAGGGTCACATCGGCAGCCTCGATGGCCACATCCGTGCCGGTGCCGATGGCCATGCCCACGTCGGACTGCGCCAGCGCCGGGGCATCATTGATGCCGTCGCCCACCATGGCGACGACACCGCCTTTGGCCTGCTCGGCGCGCACAGCGTCGGCCTTGTCGCCGGGCATCACTTCGGCCACAACCTCGGTCGCGGGGTCCAGCCCCACCAGTTGCGCGATAGCGTGCGCCGTACGTGTGTTGTCGCCGGTAAGCATCACCACGCGCAGCCCCATCGCGTGGAGCGTAGCAATTGCCTCGGCGCTGGAAGGCTTGACTGTGTCGGCCACCCCTACCACGCCCTGAATCGCCCCATTCATCGCCACCACCATGGCCGTCTTGCCCTGTTGCTGCATGAGCAGCACCGCCTCGGCGGGGTCGTAGCCGTTGGCGCCCCGCTCCGTCATGAAGGCAGGGCTGCCCACAGCCACGCTGCGCCCGTCAATTTGGGCTACAACACCGCGCCCGGTAATCGACTCGAAGCTCGTGGGTTCACTCAACGAGAGGCCATCGCGCTGGGCGCGCTGCACAATCGCCGCCGCCAGAGGATGCTCACTCATCTTTTCGGCGCTGGCTGCAAGGCGGAGCAAAGCGGCGGTGTCGCCATCCGCAGCGACGATGTCCGTCACGGCTGGTTTGCCCTGGGTGATTGTGCCTGTCTTGTCAAGCACCACAGTCGTAATGTCACCGGCGCGCTGCAGCGCCTCGGCGTTCTTGATCAGGATGCCCCGCTCGGCCCCCATGCCTGTCCCGGCCATAATCGCCGTGGGTGTCGCCAGCCCCAGCGCACAGGGGCACGAAATGAGCAGCACGCTCGCCATGAAGATCAGCGAGACGCCCAGACGGCTGTCATGAGGATAGTAAGCCGCTGCGCCCCAGAAGTACCAAGCGAAGAAGGTCGCCAGAGCGAGCAGCATGACGGCCGGCACAAAGACCGCCGATACTCTGTCGGCCAGCGCCTGGATGGGCGCGCGGCTGGCCTGCGCATCTTGCACCATGCGCACAATCTGCGCGAGCGCAGTCTGCTTGCCAACGGCCGTCGCCTCAAAGCGGAATGCACCCGTGCCGTTGACGGTGCCGCCAATCACAACGTCGCCCGGCCCCTTGTCCACGGGCAGGCTTTCGCCCGTGATCATCGATTCATCCAGCGTGCTGCGGCCCATGGTGATGCGGCCGTCCACGGGAATCTTCTCGCCCGGACGCACGACCACAATGTCGTTTACCAGTACGGCGTCGATGGGCACATCCACCTCTTCGGCGGCGGCGCCTGCGCCGCGCACAATGCGCGCCGTGCGCGCCCGCAGCCCCAACAGCTTGCGAATGGCCTCGCCCGCCTGCCCCTTGGCACGCGCCTCAAGAAACTTGCCCAGGATGATCAAGGTGATGATCGTCGCCGCGGCCTCGAAGTAGACGTGGTAGTGCATGGGGTCCAGCCCCAGCAGCAATATGGCCAGGCTGTAGAAGTAGGCCACGCTGGAGCCAAGCGCGACGAGCGTGTCCATGTTTGTGGTGCGGTTCTTGGCCGCCTTCCACGCGCCTACGTAGAAATCGCGCCCCACCCAGAACTGCACGGGTGCGGCCAAGGCAGCCATCACCCAGAGGCGACCGGGGAAATCGAAGGGCAGCCCCACCATTTCGGGGATGCTCAGCGCCATGACCAGCGTGGTTAGGACCACGCCAACGGTCAGCCTGCGCCGCTTGTCCGCAAGGTCCGCCGCACGCGCTGCTTGTTCTGCATCAACCTGCGCCTCTTCGTCTCCCGCGACCTCGATCACGCTGTAACCGGCATCGCGAATGGCACGCTTGATGTCGCTCGCCTCCACCATGGAGGGGAGGTAGCGCACATGCGCGCGCTCGCTGGCGTAGGAGGTCTCGGCCTCGAGCACGCCATCCACGCGCCGCAGCGAGCGACTAATGGTATTCGCGCAATTGTTACAGGTCATTCCCGAAATCGGAAGATCCAGAGTCGCAATGGTCGCGCCATAGCCCGCGTTCTCCACGGCCTGAATCAGCGCGTCGGGTTTGACGACCGCCGGGTCATAGGCCACGGTGGCGCGCTCGTTGGCATAGCTGACGCTCGCATCGCTCACGCCTTCCACGCGCTTGAGGCTGCGCGATACTGTATTGGCGCAGTTTGTGCAGGTCATCCCCACGACGGGAATGACCAGTTCTTTTGTGTCACTCACTCAACACCTCCAGAATGAGAGAGGCGCGGCGGGCAGCGCGTACGCATGCCCGCCGCGCCTCTCCCGCAATTTACGCCTCGGCCGGGTAGCCGATCTCGTCCAGCATCGCTTCCACGGCGCTCAGCACGGCGGCGTCGTTGACGTCCACCGTCACCTGTTTGCTCACCTGCTCGGCCTTGACGCTTTCGACGCCGGCCAGCAGCTTGAGTTCGCGCTCAATTGTGGCTGTGCAGTGGCCGCACGAGATATTGGGTACAACATAGGTCTTTGTCACGTTAGGTCTCCTCATAGAGATGGTCTGAATCATTAATCATCAATCATCAATCATCAATCATCAATCAGAATTGATGATTGATGATTGATGACTTTTCGCGTTTCTCACATCTTGCCTGTCGCCTTGAACACATCCATAATTTCGCGCACGACGCGATCCTGCTCGTCGGTATCCTCGCTGCGAATCGCGGTGGCGACGCAGGTGTTGAGGTGATTCTCCAGCGTCAGCGCGGATACGCGCTCAAGCGCCTGCTGCACGGCCTTGATCTGCTTGATGATGTCCATGCAGTAAACGTCTTCATCCAGCATGCGCTGAACGCCCCGTACATGCCCCTCGATGCTTTTGAGGCGGGTTGTGAGGTCCTGCTTCTTGTTTGCGTCGATCATGGCGTCCCTTTCTACCCTACCCCCAGGGGGAGGGGTCGCAACAGTGTAACACGGCGCGACAGCCGTGTCAAGCAGCGCGCCAAACGAATATCAGCGCGGGAATGAAAAAGCCGAGGGCTTGTAGCCCCCGGCTGCGAAAGGCCAGTCCTTGCGCCTAACCCTTCACCGCTCCCGACGACAACCCGCTGATCAAGTAGCGCTGGAAGATCATGGCAATGATCACGGGCGGTATCGCGGCAATGATGCCGCCGGTGGCCATCATGCCGAAATCAATCGAGTGCCTGCCCTTGAACTCGGCAATCGCCACCGGCACCGTCTTCGATGCCCCTGTCGATGTGAAGATCAGCGCGATCAGGAACTCCTCCCACGCCATCAGGAAGCAAAAGAGCGCCGTTGCCACCAGCCCCGGCACTGCCAGCGGCAGAATGATGCGCACGAAGGCCCCCATGCGCGACGAGCCGTCGATCATCGCCGCGGCCTCAAGTTCGGCCGGAATCGTCTGGAAGAAGCCGCGCAAAATCCACACGGCAAAGGGCATTATCAGCGATGTATAGATGAGAATCAGCCCAAGCTTGGTGTCCGTCAGCCCCAGCGTGCCCATGATGCCGTACAACGGAATCACCAGGATGATGGGCGGCAGCATGTAGGCCACCAGCAACACGTAGACGAGCCGCCCGTGGCGCGCAAAGGGCATGCGTGCAAACGAGTAGGCGGCCAGGCTGCCCAGCACCACGCAGATGACTGTGACCGACGTGGAAACGATGAGGCTGTTGAGGATGGAGCGGCGGAAGACCGCCGCCGAATCGGAGCCGATGGCAAAGATCACCTGGCGGTAGCGCTCCAGCGTTGGTTCGCGCGGAATCCAGTGCACAGGCACGCTGAGCAATTCCGCCGCCGACGAGATGCTGGAGATGAGCAGCCACAGGGGCGGCGCGAGCACGACAAATGCCACCAGCAGCGCTCCGCCATAAACGATCACCCTGTTCGATACGGTATGTTTGACCATCGGCTCAGCACCCCGTGCATCCACACGCGTACTTCATAACATAATTCTCAGACTACACATCTTAGTGCTGTGTCTCGCAAGTTCACAGCGGAGTCGTAGCGGCGGCTTGAGCCGCCGTTCTCACCAATGCCGCCTCGCCATTGACAACGACGGCTGATGAATGCTGCCGAAATAGGTCGCCATCTCTCGTCGGGGCCGCCGAGGGTTGAAACCCCCGGCGGCCCTGACGAGCCGAGTCACCAATACCGAAACAATTAGTCAACACTCACCGGCCGCCGTTCTCATCCGGCGCGGCGGTATTGGAGAGTACGGCGGCTCAAGCCGCCGCTACGAGATGCCCACAGACTTGCGCGACGCACCACTTGGGCAGACGCCAAACGCCCGTCACGACTCAATCATCAATCGTCAATGATCAAAAATCAATACTCCGTCTCGCGGTTGATCAGCTTGATGTAAAGCCACGCCATCAGCCCGACCGCCAGCGTAATGATGTACGCCAGCGCCGCCCCGCGCCCCATGCGCAGGAAGGAAAAAGCCTCGATGTAGGTATAGTACGAAATCACCTTCGTGCCGTCCGACGGCCCACCCGCCGTCATGATGTAAATGATGTCGAAGACGCGGAACGCGTCCATGGAGCGGATCACAAGCACAATCGCGAGCGTTGGCCGCAGCAGGGGCAGCGTAATGCCCCAGAAGCCGCGCCATGCGCCTGCGCCGTCCACGCGCGCCGCCTCGTAGAGTGTGGGCGGAATCGTTTGCAGCCCCGCCAGGGTCAGCAGAATCACCAGCGGCGTCACCTTCCAGACGTCGGCCAGAATCACCACATTCATCGCGCTGGTGGGTGAACTGAGCCACGTTTTATACTGGTCGATGAGGCCCACCTGCCAGAGCAGGCTGTTGAGCGCGCCATAGCTGGGGTTCACAATCCACAGCCACATGATCGCGTCGATGGTCACCGGCAGCGCCCAGGGGATGAGCACGATCGCACGCAGCAGCCCGCGCCCGCGGAACTGCTGGTTGAGCAGCAGCGCCACCAGCACGCCCAGTATCACCTCGGCCAGCACCGAGACAACGAGGAAGTACAGGGTGCGGTTGATGGTGGCCCAGAAGTTGGGGTCCTGGAACACATCACTGTAGTTGCCCAGGCCGATGAATGGCTGCCCCAGCGCCGGCTGCTTGAGGTTGATGCGGTGCAGGCTCATCCAGAAGGCGCGCACCATGGGCACGAGGATGAGTGCAAAGACCACCACAAATGAGGGCAGGATGAGCAGGCACGCCAGCCATCGCTCGCGCATCATGTATCCGGCGTGGTGGTTCTTGGCTGGCGGCGCGGCAGGCGTAGTGTTTGAGCTCATGTGTTATCGGCTGAGGCGTGAACGAAGCCAAAGCAGTTGTAC
>CAYRVP010000217.1:0-5750 GCA_964427845.1 uncultured Caldilineaceae bacterium | reverse complement strand
TGGAGTTGCACCTGAACCGCAAGCTCTCCGAGCGGCGCATCTTCCCTGCCTTCGACATCGAGCGTAGCGGCACGCGTGCCGAAGAGAAGTTGCTGGACGCCGAGACGCTGGCCCGCGTCTACACGCTGCGCCGCATGATTGACGCCATGGGCGGCGGCCAGGAGGCCATCCTGCCCATCATCGAGCGGCTCAGCCGCACGCGTGACAACCGCGAATTCCTTGAGACGCTGACGAAACCCAAGTAGCAGGGTGGCCGGCAGCGGTCCTCGCAAGGAGCAGAAGGCGCAAACGTTTGCGCTACGCCGCGTTGATCCTTCCAGATGCCGACCTGCCTCGAGTAGGCATCAAGTTCTACATTTGCTCTACGCAACCCCGACGAATGAGCATTCTTGCCCCTTTTGTCGGGGTTTTGCGTGCGCGCAGGCAGCAAATGACCTTTGCAGTGAACTGATTGCGTGCTATAGTGCGTTCAGTTATTAAGCCAAGCAACGCCACGAAGACAAGTCGCTATCATCGCAGCCCACTTCGCATATGCTTCCGCCCCCCAGAAGCTTGGCATCGGAGAAAACCTATGGCCGCGGACGCCGAATCGGCGTACGGGAAGCCCTGGTTCCAGCGAGGGACGCTTCAATCGGAAGCGCCAGCCGTTCTGGATGCCACATCATTCCCACAGCAATCCCCTCCTGATTCTCATCACCCTTCTCAGACGCCCACAGAATCAAGAAATCTGAATCCCTCTGCTGCTGGCACGCGCCCGCAAGGCGTTGTGCAACCGCAAAGTCGCGGCGCAATGGCAGAGGCCGTCTGGTCGGCGCAGGGTGCGCCGGGCCGCTTGCTTGACGCGCTGCCGGCATTGGCCGCCACACTGCGGTTGCAAGTGCAGCAGACCCTTGGCGACCAGATAACGCCCCTGCGTTTGGCCAGCCACCTCTCGGTGTTGCTTGTGGCCGGGGCTGTCATCCTCTTCAGCCGTGTGCAAATTCCCGAATGGGACTTTCAGCTTGTCGCCATGCCCGCGCAGGAGACCCCGTCGGCGCAGTTCCAGAGCGTCACCACGCGCGTCAGCGCCATCTTCAACGGCCAGGAGAACTCGGCCAGCGCCTTCAATGAAGCGCTGCAGCCGCAGATTGTGCCCTTCACGATCATCCCCGAGCGCACGCGCCGCGAGCTTCAGGTTTATACAGTACAGGCGGGCGACACTGTGCTCGCCATTGCCAACCGCTACAAGCTCAACCCCGAAACCATTCAGTGGTCCAACCCCAAGATTGACCAAAATCCCGACTTGCTTAGCATCGGCGACCAGTTGAAGCTACTCCCGATCGACGGCGTTCTCCATACGGTGCGCGCGGGTGACACGCTGTCGGCGCTGGCAACCAAATACAAGGTCAGCACAGAAGAAATTGTCGCCTACGAGTCCAACAACCTGGTTGATGTGAACGCGCCGTTGATCATCGGCAGCGACATCGTCGTGCCGGGCGGCACCAAAGCCCCTGCAACGGCACAAGTGGCCGGCGGCTGGGCTTCATCTGTGGCCGCGCCGGATGACGCACCGGTGGGCTCGGGCAGCTTTGCATGGCCTGCCAGCGGCAGCATCTCCCAGGGCTACTGGGGTGGCCACCGCGCCATCGACATCGCCGGCCGCATTGGCGCCGGGGTCTCGGCAGCCGACGGCGGCTTTGTGACAACAGCAGGCGGCGGCTGGAACGGTGGCTATGGCAACTATGTGGTCATCGACCACGGCAACGGCTTCTCGACGCTCTATGGCCACCTGACCGCCATCTACGTGAACGCAGGCGAGACGGTCTCGGCCGGGCAGCAGATTGGCACCATGGGCAACACAGGCAACAGCACGGGGCCGCACCTCCACTTCGAGGTCATCTACCAGGGCTACGGACGCAACCCGTACAATTACCTGCAGTAGCGCAGACAATCTATCATGCATACAAAAGAGGACGTCCCCTGCGGGACGTCCTCTTTGCTTTGTCACGCAACCTTGCAATGCATGCGAGGCGATATGGAGGCGACGCGCCAAGAGGGAACAGAGCGCGATTGGCGCGCTGCGTCATGAACGCGTATGATGGGGTCGGAACGCCGCAAAGAGCAGGCTAGGCAAAGGAGTGCTTGCATGCCCGAAGAGATGGCCGACAAGCCAAGTGGAGATGAAGCGCTGCAGCCCCAGGCGCAAGATCTGGTCGAGGCACGCTATGACCAGGACAATGAATTGATCCCTGTGGACACCGAACGGAGTGGTGGTCTCGCCGCCGCGGCCCTGCTCGGCGTGGCGGGGGCCGCCGCCGTGGGCGCAGGCTACTTGTACAATCGCTGGTCGACCGGGCGCAGCCAGCCCATGCGCGAGGCGCTGCCCGCGCCGCGCCACGCCTTCCTGAGCGAACAGGCAGGGCACATCGCCTACTATGCTGATGTGACAAAAACAGGCCGCCCGCTCGTGCTTGTGCACAGCGTGAACGCCGCCGCCGGTGCACACGAAATGCGCCCGCTCTTTGAGCACTACCAGCGGCAGCGCCCTCTCTTCGCGCTGGACCTGCCGGGCTATGGCTTTTCCGAGCGCAGCAAGCGCGCCTTGTCGCCCGATCTCTTTGCAGGGGTGCTGGCTGATTTCTTGCGGCGCGTTGTGCGCGAGCCGGCCGATATTGTGGCGCTGTCGTTGGGCTGCGAATTTGCCGCCCGCAGCGCACAAGTTGAGCCGGGTCTGGTCAATTCGCTGGTGCTCATCTCGCCATCCGGATTCAGCCAAAAGGCCGGTTTGGTGCAGGGGCTGGTGGGATCACACGCCGTGGGCGGCGTCACGCACGCCACGCTGGCGCTGCCCGTGCTCAGCCAGGCACTCTTCGATGGCATTACAACGGAAAGCAGCATCCGCTACTACCTGCGCAAGAGCTTTGTGAATGAGCCGCCGGCGTGGCTGGTTGAATACGCCCACGCCGCCGCGCACCAGCCCGGTGCGAAACATGCGCCGCTCTACTTTCTTTCCGGGCTGCTTTTTACCCCCGATGCGCACGCAAACCTCTACCCTGGCGTGCAGCAGCCCGTGCTCGTCATCCATGACGAGGACCCCTACGTCAACTTCGAAATGCTGCCTGAAGTTGCGGCCGCACACGCCAACTGGCAGGTGCGCCGCATTACGCCCACGCTGGGGATGCCCCACTGGGAGAAGCTCGATGAAACCGTCGCAGCCATGGAGGCATTCTGGCAGTCCGCACGGGCATAAAGAGCGCAACGCAAAGGCCCCAAGGGCGCGAAGAAACGCAAAGAAGAGCAACTACCTTCGCTCTTCTTTGCGTTTCTTCGTGCCCTTGGGGCCTTTGCGTTGCGCTTTTTTGCGCTATCCGCCGATGCCGCCTTCGGTCAGTTTGCGGGGGTCCAGCAGGCGATCGAGCTCGGCCGCGCTGAGCTGCGTCTGCTCGAGCGCCACTTCCTTCAGCGAGCGCTCCTCGGCATAGGCCTGCTTGGCAATCTTCGCGCCCAATTCATAGCCAATCACAGGGTTCAACGCCGTCACCAGAATGGGGTTGCGCCCAACCAGGCCCGCGATGCGCTCCTCGTTAACCGTGAAGCCCGCAATCGCCAGATCGGCCAGCGTGCGGCTGCCGTTGGCCAGCAGCGTGATGCTCTGCAGCAAGTTGTAGGCAATCACCGGCAGCATCACATTCAACTGGAAGTTGCCTGCCTGCCCGCCGATTGAGACCGTCAGGTCGTTGCCCATAACCTGTGCGCAAACCATGGTCATCGCCTCGGGAATGACGGGGTTGACCTTGCCGGGCATGATGCTGCTGCCGGGCTGGAGCGCAGGCAGCGCGATTTCGCCGATGCCTGCAATCGGCCCGCTATTCTTCCAGCGCAGGTCATTGCTGATCTTCATCAGGCTCACGGCCACGGCGCGCAGTTGGCCACTCATCTCGACGGCGGCATCCTGCGTGCTCAGACTCTCGAAATAGTTGGCGCTGGTCACAAAGGGCAGCCCCGTCATCTCGGCAAGTTTGGCCGCAATCGCCGCGCCGAAGCGCGGGTCGGCGTTGATGCCCGTGCCCACGGCGGTGCCGCCCTGCGCCAGTTCGGCCAGGCGGGGCAGCGACGATTCAATGCGCTCGATGCCGTGCGCAATCTGGCTGGACCAGCCGCCCAATTCCTGGCTAAGGCGAATCGGCATCGCGTCCATCAGGTGCGTGCGCCCCGTCGTCACCACGTGGTCGACGGTCGCGGCCTTCTCCACCAGCGTCTGATGCAGGTGGCGCAGGGCGGGCAATAGCTCCTCGGCAATGCCCAGATAGGCGCTGACGTGGATGGCCGTGGGGATGACGTCGTTGCTGCTCTGGCTCATGTTGACGTGATCATTGGGGTGCACCTTGCTCCCCAGCCCCTCGGTCGCCAACGAGGAGATGACCTCGTTGGCGTTCATATTCGTGCTTGTGCCCGAGCCCGTCTGGAAGATGTCGAGCGGGAAGTCGGCGTCATAGGTGCCATCGGCCACGGCCTGGCACGCCTGCTGAATCGCGGCCGACATCTCGGGCTGCATGAGCCCCAGGTCCTGGTTGGCGGCGGCCGCTGCCCCCTTGACCAGCCCCAGCGCCCGAATGAAGAGGCGTGGGAAGCGCAAATCGCTGATGTTGAAGTTGTCCACCGCGCGCTGCGTCTGCGCGGCGTAGCGTGCGCCAGCGGGCACCCTCACTTCACCCATGCTGTCACGCTCAATGCGATACTCTTGCTCGGTTTCCTGTGCCATGGAATGGGCCTCCTCGACTGATTCGTGCGTTTTGCGCCGCACAGCCCCGCAGGGGGCGCGCGCGGCCATTGATGGATCCTGTCACATGCTCGGTTTCGCTATTGTAACATTGCAGAGCCACGCGCCCGTCGCCGCGCGCCCTCCGGATCGCTCCAACTTGACAGGCGCAGGTGGTGGGCCTACACTTTTTGGACATCACTCCGCAATTTCCCACCGATGTGGCAGACCTGCGCTGCCCGCCCACCGATGGCAGACTCCATGAACGAACGCATTCTTGTCGTTGAGGACGACCGCCGCATTCGTGACATGGTGCGACGGGGCTTGATCTTTGAGGGTTACTCAGTAACCATCGCCGAGAACGGCGAAGAGGGGTTGCGGATGGCGCGCGAGTCCATGCCCGACGCCGTCATCCTGGACCTCATGCTCCCGGGCATAGATGGCCTGGAGGTCTGCCGGCGCATGCGCCAGGTCTCGAATGTGCCCATTCTCATGCTCACCGCGCGCGATGCTGTGGCCGACCGCGTCACCGGTCTCGACGCCGGCGCGGATGACTACATGGTCAAGCCCTTTGCCTTTGATGAACTGCTGGCGCGCATGCGCGCGCTCTTCCGCCGCAACCGGCAGGAAGCGCAGACGGACGTCCTGCGCTTTGCCGACATGACGCTCAACCTGCGCACGCGCCAATGCTATCGGGGCAGCACCGAGATTCAACTGACGGCCCGCGAATTCGACCTGCTCGAGCTCTTCATGCGCCACCCCAACCAGGTGCTGACGCGTGAAGTCATCTATGAACACATCTGGAACTACGATTTCGGCGGCGAGAGCAACATCATCGAGGTCTACATTCGCTATCTGCGTTCCAAGCTCGAGGTGGGCGACCGCTCACGCGTCATCCAGACCGTGCGCGGCGTGGGGTATACGCTGCGCGAGGTGGGGTAGGGGGACCAATCATCTATGAGTCTGCTGAAACAACGTACGGTTGCGAAATCGACGGATGAACAGAATGGCG
>CAYRVP010000216.1:0-5831 GCA_964427845.1 uncultured Caldilineaceae bacterium | reverse complement strand
CCAAACGGCGACGGCCCCCCGCAACAGGTCACCTCAACGCAAAGGGGCGAGGACGGAAAGGAACGAAAAGAAAAGCCACAACAAGAAATGCTGTTCTTGTTGTGGCTTTTCTTTGCGTTCCTTTGCGTCTTCGCGCCTTTGCGTCGAGGTTATCTGTTGTCGCACTGGCCAAATGACCAGGTGCAAGACTCAACGTGGGACGGGTGCGGCTCTCGTCCTGTGGAGGTCGCAATGTACGCGCATTACGCGTACTCTGTGGGAAGCGGCGCGTTTGCACCCTGCGCGTACGCCCGCCGGTGCGCGTTCTCGCCCCTGCCTCCCGTACTGCGTCGATTGTCGGCATCCCCGCGCGTCCGTCCCAACAATTCCACGGGCATTGCCCTGGGAGGGTTCCATGGTCGAGCAAGCGCAAAGCAACTACGGACTTGAGAACCACGGCATTTTGAACCCTGGTGCGGTCTACTGGAATACGTCAACCCCAGGCCTCTACGAGCAGGCCGTCCGCCGTCGCGAGGGACATCTGGCGCATCTGGGGCCGCTGGTTGTGCGCACGGGGCAGCACACGGGCCGTTCGCCGCGCGACAAGTTCATCGTCAACGAGAGCAGTTCGAGTGACAGGGTGGCCTGGGGCAAGGTGAACCAGCCCATGAGCCAGGCGCAGTGGAACATGCTCCACCGCCGCCTGCGCTCCTACCTGCAAGGGCGCGACCTCTTTGTGCAGGATTGTTATGCCGGCGCGGACAAGGCGTACAGGCTGCCCATCCGCATCATTACCGAGCACGCCTGGGCGGCGCTCTTCGCCCGCAACCTCTTCATTCACAGCCACCGCGTCGATGAGTTGGAACACCACACGCCCGAGTTCACGGTCATCCAGGCGCCCAACTTCTATGCAAACCCTGAAGAGGACGGCACCCGCTCGGAGGTCTTCATTTGCCTCAACTTCGCCGAGCGCATGGTGATCATTGGCGGCACGCAGTATGCGGGCGAAATCAAGAAGTCAATCTTCAGCGTCCTCAACTACCTGTTGCCGCTGCAGGGTGTGTTGCCAATGCATTGCTCGGCCAATTACGGCGACCAGGGCGACGTCGCGCTCTTCTTTGGCCTCAGCGGCACGGGCAAGACAACGCTGAGCACCGACCCGCAGCGCACACTGGTGGGCGACGACGAGCACGGCTGGAGCGACAATGGCGTCTTCAACTTCGAGGGCGGCTGCTATGCGAAAACTATCCGCCTCTCGCCGACTGCCGAGCCGGACATCTACGAAGCGACACGCCGCTTTGGCACGATTCTCGAGAACGTTGGCTACGACGCTGTGACCGGGCGCGTGGATCTGGACGACGAATCACTCACGGAGAACACGCGCGCCGCATATCCCATCAGCCACATTCACCACGCCACACGCAGCGGCGTGGCGGGCCATCCCAACAACGTCATCTTTCTCACGGCTGATGCCTTTGGCGTGCTGCCGCCCATCTCACGGCTCACGCCTGCGCAGGCGATTTACCACTTTCTCTCAGGCTATACGGCCAAAGTGGCAGGCACCGAAAAGGGGGTCACAGAGCCCTCGGCCACCTTCAGCGCCTGCTTTGGCGAGCCTTTCATGGTGCTGCCGCCCATCGCGTATGCGCAGATGCTGGGCGAGCGCATCCAGCGCCACGGCGCCAACGTCTGGCTCGTCAACACAGGCTGGATCGGAGGCCCCTACGGCGTGGGCGACCGCATCAGGATTGCCTACACGCGCGCCATGGTGCACGCTGCCCTGGATGGCGCGCTGGATGGTGTGCCCATGCGCCAGGACCCGGTCTTCGGCGTGCAGGCGCCTGAAGCCTGTCCCGAAGTGCCCGCCGACGTGCTGGACCCTCGCCGCACATGGGACGACGAGGTCGCCTATGACATGCAGGCCGCACGCCTGGCGCAGATGTTTGTGGAGAATTTCGCCAAGTACGCGGGTGCTGTGGATGCGGCCGTGATGGATGCGGGGCCGCTCGTTCCCTGATCCGGCGCGCGTACACGATCAACGATATACAACCGCCGCAACAGCCGGCAACGGTCACTCGCTTCGCCTGGCGCGCCGCGCAAATACGCGGCAGCGACGGGCCATGGCTGGGGCGGCCGTTGCATCGGGTTGACACGGAGACGGGAGTCTGCAATGATGCGGGTGATGTTGGCAGACGATCAGCAGGAACTGCGCTCGGCTATGCGCCTGCTGCTTGAGCAGGAGACTGATACCGAGTTGGTAGGTGAAGTATCTGAAGTGGCTGCACTGATCGAAGAAGTTACGGCGGCGAACCCTGATCTGTTGCTGCTGGATTGGGAATTGCCGGAACTCAAGCCGGCGGAGGCAGGCAAGCGCCTCCTGGCCGCGCTCCACGGGCTGCACCCTCACCTGCTGGTGATCGTTCTGAGCGGCCGTCCGGAAAGCAGCCGCGGTGCGCTTGCCGCGGGCGCCGCGGCCTTCGTCAGCAAGACTGAACCGCCCGAAAAGCTGCTTGCCGCGCTGCAAAGCCTGCGTCGCAACGCTGATGAGGACGGCGCAGGCTATCGCGGCTGATTGTCCCGTCTCGTTCACTTCGCTCCCAACGGATTCGACAAGAGATTATGGCTGATTACGATCTCATCATCATTGGCGGCGGGCCAGCCGGCCTTGCGGCCGCTGCCTACGCTCTGCACGCGCAACTCTCCGTCGCACTCATAGCCCCCGACCTGGGCGGCAAGGTAACCTACCCCTTTGCCCTGCGCGACATGCCCGCCCGCGACACTGTGTGGGGCGCAAGCCTTGTGCGCGAACTCGAGATGCGCGTCCGCAATAACCTGGACCACCATATCAACGCCGATGTCACGCAACTCGAGCGCACGGCAGATGGCGCCTTCACAGTGCACCTGAGCGCAGGCGCGCCCCACTCGGCGCGCGCGATTGTCTTGGCCACCGGCGCCCGTCCGCAGCGCCTCTATGTACCAGGCGAAAGCGAATACTGGGGACGGGGTGTCAGCTTTTCCGCCATTAGCCACGAGCCTTTCTTCCACGATCGCACAGTGGCCGTCATCGGCGCAGGCGCGCGTGCCGTCCATGCCGTGCTCACGCTCGCACCGCTTGCCCGCCAAATCTACTTCGTCATTTCACGCGCGCAGGAGTTGCAGAACACGCCCGCAGCATATATGGCGCTGAACCATCCCAAGGTGCTCGCCTTCCGCAACTGGGAGGTGCAGCAGATTGAGGGCGATGACTTCGTCCGCACCATGGACCTTGTTGGCAGCAACGGCGAGATTCGCCGCCTGGAGGTGGATGGCGTCTTCATTCAGTTTGGCCTGTTGCCCAGCAACAGCCTCGTGCGCGACATGGCTGCGCTTGATGAAGACGGCCACGTCAAGATCAACCAGCGCTGCGAAACAAGTCTGCCGGGGCTGTTCGCGGCAGGCGATTTGACAAACATTAACGCCGAACAGGTGCCTGTTTCGTTGGGTGAAGGCGCTAAGGCGGCGTTGGCGGCGTGGGAGTACCTGGCGCTGCACCCCAACGCGGATCCGCACAAGCGCGCAGACTGATCAATTCCTGTACCACGCGTCGTTTTGCTGCAATGCCGCAAGGGACTGCAATCAGAGAGACGCCCGTGGCATGCGGTGTCGCATCCTGTAGATATTGAGTGCCGAAGAACACAAGACATTCGTTGGCACGCTCCCGCGGCCGCGCGTCAGGATACGAGTGCAACCTTCGTGTTCAAGTCCAGTTCAGGCGTGCGTATTGCACTGAAAGACGAAGCCGCAGCGCACGAGTGCGTTGCGGCTTTCTGTCTGGTGGCGAGGCCGTCGATTGGCGGCGCAGCTAGCAGTGGAGGATGCAGTCCTCCGTGCCAAAGCCGTTGGGCGCATAGGCGTCGGCCGCCTCGTCGTTAAACCAGCTGCCGTCGCTATTCATGTAGCGAAAGCGGTAGCTCTTGCCAGGCTCGAGCTTCACTGAATAGCTGGCCGTGCCATTGGCGCGCTTCACCATCTTGCCGTTGGCCGGATTCCAGCCGTTGAAGTCGCCCACCACGGCCAACTTGCTCTTGGCGCCATTGGCCGCCTGCACAAATGTCACCTTGACGGTGTCACCCTTCCGGGTTTCCTCGCGCTTGATCATCTAGGGTCTCCTATTCTGTGCACACCAGTGGTGCGCACGCTGCCGTGGATGAGTGGGTCGGCACATGTGCCGCCGGCCACTCGCCAAGGTCATGAAATCAATCACGTCGGGCGATGCTAAACTGTGCCGCAATCGCGCTTTCCCGTTCTCCCCGCCAGACGCAGCGGCCATCGTAGCACAAGTGAGCGGAACGACTAAATCCACCACCGCGGTGCGTCGCGCGCCGCGCCACCGCCGGAGGAGAGGCGTATGAGCAGCAGACCGACGCGCACCTGGTCGCTCTTCGCCGCGCCGCCCCAACCCGCGCCCTGGACACAGCCGCCGCGCGTTGTGGTCGTGGGCGCGGGCATGGCGGGGCTGGTTTGCGCGCGTCTGCTTGGCGACAGCGGCTTTGCGGTTACTGTGCTCGAGGCGCGTGCACGCATGGGCGGTCGCCTGTGGACGGAGACGCGTCTGGGCGTGCCAACCGACCTGGGCGCGTCGTGGATACACGGGGCCGACTCGAACCCGCTCACGGTATGGTGCCAAACGATTGGCGTCCGACTTGCGTACGCACCAACGGGCCGCCGCCGCTTCTACGAAAGCGGCGAGCTCTTGCGCATGGCGCAGCTTGCGCGCCGGGCGTGGCGTGGCCTGGCGGCAGCGGGCGCAACGGCCGGGCGTGCGCAGTGGCAGGCGCGGCGCACGGGCGTTGCCAGATCACTCGGTAGCGTCATGGAGCCGCTGCTCGCCGACCCCCGCCTGCCCCTATTCGACCGCCGCTTGCTCGCATGGGTTACGTCAATGAGCGAGAGCGTGGAAGGCGCGCCGGCCGACCTGATCGACCTTGCGCATTGGTATCCCGGTGAGGCCAACGGCGTAAATGCACTGCCGGTCGGCGGCTATCAAGGGCTTGTGGACGACGCCGCGGCGGGGCTGGACGTGCGCCTGGGCGCGCCCACCACCGCAATTCATTACGCGCCCGCCGGCGTCGTTGTGGAGAGCCGCGCCGGCGCGTTTGCGGCCGATGCTGCCGTCGTCACCGTGCCGCTGGGTATTCTCAAGGACGAGGTGATTCGCTTCGAGCCGCCGCTGCCTGCGCCCAAGCGCGCGGCGATTGCGCGCCTTGGCTATGGCGGCGACGCCGTGATGAACAAGATTATCATGCGCTTCGATCAGCAGTTCTGGCCCGACACAAACGAGCGCTGCATTGTGCTGCCGACACAACCCGATGACCGCGGTCGCTATACGAATTGGATCAACCTGGCGAGCCTGCTCGATGCGCCCGTCGTCATGGGTTTTGCCAGCGGAGCCGCCGCCGTCCGCCTCGAGCGCGACTGCGACGACGAGGCTTCTGTCGACGCCGCGCTTGCCAACCTCGGCCGCCTTGTCGGTAGCCCGCCCCCCAGACCCAGCGACGTGCTTGTGACAAGATGGCTCAGCGACCCCTACGCGCGCGGTGCGTACTCCTTCAACAGCGTACACAGCAGTGCGGCCGACCGCGCCGACTACGCGCGGCCGCTTGGCGACCGCCTCTACTTTGCGGGTGAGGGGACACAGGTGCATGACTACGGTACGGTGCAGGCGGCGTTGCGCTCGGGCGTCGACGCCGCTTGCGCCATCTTCCGCCGCTGGTCGGGCGTGGAGCCCAGCATGGGGAATGTGCCGTGGGGAGAGCGTTGACTGGTTGACTGGTTGACTGGTGGACTGGTGGACTGGTGGACTGGTTGACTGG
>CAYRVP010000215.1:0-5909 GCA_964427845.1 uncultured Caldilineaceae bacterium | reverse complement strand
GGGGAGTGGGGAGTGGGGAGTGGGGAGTGGGGAGTAGGGAGTAGGGAGTGGGAGACCGACTAGACCGATTACCTGCGGGAAAAATTGAACTGCATTGAAAAGCGAGGCTTCCAGAAGTGGAAGCCTCGCTTTGTTTGAAGCTGGTTGCGTCACGCTACGTCAGAACCGTCACTTGCGACCGTGTCATTGCTCAGCCCGTCGATGCTGCGCGCGTTGTAGCGTTGGCGATAGGTCACGAGCGCTGCTTCGCCCTTGCCTTCGGCCCACTCGACCATGCGGGCGCGCGGCTGCATGGTTTCGGCATGCGGCACACCAAAGCCGCACGAGGTCTGCGCACTCTCCACGTCCAGCACGATGATTTGACGCATGCCGACAAAATGCGGAAAGTGTGCCGCCAGTGTGTGCCACTCGCCCGCGCCGGGCAGGACAACGCGCCCGCGCCCGTACAGGCGCAGGATGAGCGGGCTCGGGCCAAAACTGCAAAGCATGAAGGTGAGCCGGCCGTCATGCTTTATGTGCGCGGCGGTCTCGTTGCCGCTGCCTGTAATGTCGAGGTAGGCCACCGTGCGGGCGTCCAGCACACGCAGCGTGTCGGCCCCCTTGGGCGAGAGGTTGATGCGGCTGTCGGCCGTGCCGGAGGCAACGAAGAAGACGGATTGTGCATCGATAAAGGCGCGCAGGTCGTCGGTCAGCGCGTCGTAGAATTTGGCCATAGGGAAGGTCTCAGGGTTGAAGAATTCTGGAAGACTGCACGGCCCTTGGGCCGGATGCGCTGCGCAGGTGACAACGGCGGCTGATGAGTGCTCACAAATTGGCTCGGCATTGGCGACTCGGCTCGTTGGCGCCGCCGAGGGTTGAAGCCCCCGGCAGCGCCAACGTGGTAATCCGGCCTGTTTCGCAAACATGCATAGGCCGCCGGGACGAGGCCCGGTGCTTGACTTTGGCATTTAGTGAAAAACCTACGTGCCGGCGCCCTCAGTTGCGTCATGCGCCAGGTGGCCGTCTATCAGGCGAATGGGATTGCCCGAGGGGTCCAGCAGTGTGGCAACGCCAAGGTGGTCGGTCACATCCACGTCGGCGGCGCGCAGTCGCACCAGCAACTCGGCATAGGCCACGTCAGTGGGCAGGCGAATTTCATACCAATCGAGCCGCGCGGCGTCTTCCGGTGGAGGCGGCGCGCCCACGCCTGCCCAGACGTTAAGCCCCAGGTGGTGGTGGTAGCCCCCGGCAGAGACAAAGAGCGCCTGTCCAGCCCAGGCCTGCATCATGTCAAAGCCCAGCAAGTCGCAGTAGAAGTGCTCTGCCTCCCGCAGGTCGCGCACGTGCAGGTGGACGTGGCCGATGCGCGTTCCTTCGGCGATGCCATGCCAGGTCTGCCGTCCGGGCCCTACCTCACTCAATATGCCTGCTGCATCCAACGGGTCGAGCGTCATTTCCAGCTTGCCGTCGTGCACGGGCCATTCGGCCTTCGGCCGGTCGCGATAGATTTCGATGCCATGGCCGTCAGGGTCGGTCAGGTAGAGCGCCTCGCTCACGCCGTGGTCCGACATGCCCGTCAGAGGCGTACGTGCCTCGACAAGGTGGCGAATCATCTGCGCCAGGTCGACGCGAGTTGGGAGCAGCAGGGCGAAGTGATAGAGGCCGGAACGGCCCCGTTGCACGGGGCGCGCGCCCGCTTGCTCTGTAAGCACGAGCAGCGCAGGGCCATTCGCCCCCAGCCACGCCTGCGAGGCCGAGCGGCTGTGAACGTGCAAACCCAGCGACCCTGTGTAGTACGTGAGCGAGCGATTCAGGTCGGCCACAATCAGGCCAACCGCGCCCATGGTTGTTTCGGGATCTATCTGCTGAGACGGTTTGTACATGTGCTCTCTCCCAGAGACCTGCAGCTGGCGATTGACGGTTGATGACCGGCGGCTGACCACTGACGAACGGCTGACGACCGACTGACACATGACTGACGATTGCTGATTGCGGGCCGCGAAGTCGCGTCTTCCTTTGAGAAGCAACACTCTTCAACAATTCAACGCGGCGTAAAGAGGGCAAGCAACTCGCCCGTGTTGCCGCGTGTGGCCGCATCGCAACTGATGGTGCGGCGCACGCTGAAGGAGTCGATTTGTGCGCCCGCATAGAGCGCACGCGTGCGCGGCGTGTCGTGGTTGGAGATGAGCACAGCCACCCCGCGCTGCGCCAGCTCATTCGCTGCTGCTGCCAATGTATCCTGCGCGTCGGCGCCGAAGGGGCGCGCACCGTACGCCGTGAAGTGCGCCGTATCCGACAGCGGCACGTAGGGTGGATCGCAGTAGAGTACATCGCCAGGCTGCGCGCTGCGCATGACTGCCTGGAAATCGGCGCATACAAACCGGGCCGCGTCTGTCTTGCGTTGAAAAGCGCGCATCTCAGCTGCAGGATAACCAACCGACGCATAGCGTCCAAAGGGGACATTGAAGGCCCCCTTGCTGTTGTAGCGGCAGAGGCCATTGTAGCAGTGTTTGTTTAGATAAACGAAGAGCATCGCGCGCAGCGCCTGGTCGCTCGTGGCGTTGAAGGTGAGGCGGCGCTCGTCATAAATGGCGCGGCTGTTGGCCTGGGGCGTGAAGAGGGCTGCGCAGGCCTCGATGAACGGCTCGCCGCCGGCCTGCAGGCGCGTGTAGAGATTGATGAGGTCGGCATTCGAGTCGGCGAGGAGGTAGGCAGGGTAGTCTGTATTGAGAAAGACCGCGCCCGAACCGACGAAGGGTTCAATCAGCCGCCGCCCAGGGGGCAACAGGGCGCGAATGCGCTCGACAAGACGGTGTTTGCCGCCCGCCCACTTCAAGAACGGTTTCACGCTGCGGCCTCGCGCCGCTGCGCGCTGAGGTAGAGAACAAGCCCCACCATGGTGAGGGCTACGCCGGTCCAGCCCAGGACGCCCGGCAGGAGACCGCCCAGCAGCAGCACCTCGCCCAGCAGAGAGAAAATGACCTCGCCGGACTGTGTGCTGTCCACCGCCGCCAACTGGTAGGGCGTGCGCGCGAGGTGGCGGGCGTGCAGAAAGAGAACCGTGGCCACAATCCCCGAGGCAAGCGCCACAAGCAGCGTGCTAACCCACTGCCCCTGCGTGGGTGGGGGCGGCTGCACCACCAACACAAGGACAATCCAGAAGGGTAGCGAACCAAGAATCAGCAGGAGCACACGCGCAAAGGGCTGGTCGACCACGGGCGACGCGATAGTGGGCACGCCCCTGTGGCGTTTACGTTCCGCGCTGCCGGAACGCGCCTCCCAGACCATTTGCAGCCCCACAGGGTAGGCGATGGCGGCAATCAGCACAGGCAGCGCACCCAGCGCCACCTGTGTCCACGTTGTCTGGGCCGCGTGCTCAATGTTGACGAGCAGCACGCCGGCAAAGATGAGCAGCGTGAAGAGCAGCCCGCGCAAGGGGACGCGTCGCCCAAAGGCGGCGAGCACGAGCGGCGTTGCCAGGATCGTCGTCTGCCAGGTGGTGGCGACAACCCAGCCGGGCGCAAATGAGGCCGCAAAGGTAATGCCCGAGTAGAAGAGACCGAAGCCGACGCAACCGGCCAGCGTCCAGAAGAGCCAGTGGCGCAGATAGACGCGCCCCACCTCGAGCAGCATGCGGGCGCGCCCGCTGAGCAGAAAGCCCAGGCTGATGAGCAGCAGCGCATAGCCGTAGCGCAGCGCCGCCGACCAGACCCAATGGCCGCCACCCAGGCTCATGGCGCGGTTCAACACAAAGGTGCTGCTGAAGAAGAGCGCAGCCAGCAGGCCGAAGGAGAGAAGGCGGAGCATAGCGAAGTCCAGTGGCAGTTGGCGCACAGAGGCGCAGATGAAGCGTTCAGGCAGTGCGCAGCCGCTTTACCAGGTGGTAGCGGTTGACGTCGTCGGCGAAACCGCCCAGCGTGCCGTAGACTGCGTAACCGAGCTTTTCGTAGAAGCCGCGCGCCTGGAAACTAAGCGTGTCGAGATGCACGAAGGCGCACCCGCGGCGCGCCGCCTCTGCTTCAGCCGCGGCCATGACGGCGCTGCCAATGCCTCTGCGGCGCAGAGCGAAGTCGAGCCAGAGGATATCCACAAAGCATGCGTTCCAGTAGGTGGTGGCGGTGAGGCCGCCCAGAAGTTGCCCGCCCGGGCCGCGCACGAGCACGTTGAGCGGGTGCGGGTCATCCGGCCGGTAGACCTGTGCGTTCCATGCCAGCAGGTGATCCTGCACGGTGCGCAGGTCGGCGGCAGCAGGCTCTGTATGCACTTCCAGGTGCAGACCGCTCGATGCCAGCGGGTTGAGCGTGGGCGGCGCGTCATCTTCAGCCGACAGCGCGCGGCAGAGGTGAATACGCGCGACATCGTCAGGGTACCCGTCCACCTGCGCATAGGCATGGTAGCCGTGGCGGGTGTAGAACGCCGGCGCCTGGAAGCTCATGCTCTCGAGGTGCGCCAGGCAGTTGCCACTCTGGAGCGCATGGGCTTCAGCCGTGGCAAGCAGCAGGCTGCCGATGCCGCGGCGGCGCAGCGTCTCCTCTACCCAGACATACTCTATGGCCAGCGCATTGGCGAAGAGCGAGGCGGTCAACCCGGCGCAAATTCTGCCCGCTGCATCGCGCACAAGGATTGCGAGACGCGCAAACGATGGATCCGGCTGGAAAGTGCGGTTATAGGAGAGCAGGCCGTTGAGCAGGCTCTGCAGGTCGCGCGCGGGCGGCTCATCCTCGAGGGTGATCTCCAGCGGCGGCAACTCGAAATCCATGGCAGGCTCGGTGATTCCAGCGTCAAGCCTGTAGCTGATCGCGTAGATAGTGGCGGCGGATGGCGGGGATCAGGTATTCGTCGAAAGCCCGGTCAACGCCATATTCGGGTGACCAGCCCCAGTCCAGGCGCGCCGCGCTGTCGTCCACATCGGCGGGCCACGAGTCGACAATTGCCTCGCGTTTGAGATCCGGCTCGAAGCTGATTTCGGCCCTGGGGAAGGCATTGAGCACCCTGTCGCGAATTTGCCGCGCCGACAGGCTGAAGCTGGTGACGTTATAGATGGTGCGCGTGAGCGCCTCGCGCGGGGCCTGGCTGAGCATGAGGATGGCGCGCACGGCGTCGGGCATGGCGAGGAAGGGGATACGCACATCTTCGCGCACGAAGCAGGCGTACGGCTCGCCACGGGCCGCAGCGTGGATCATCTCGGGCGCGTAGTCGCTCGTGCCGCCCGAAGGCAGCGTGTCGGCGCTGATGAGGCCCGGGAAGCGTACGCACCGAAAGTCGATGGTGGGGACTGGCGAGGCGGCCAGTTGGCGATAGTTGCGCGAGAAGTAGCCGCCCAGCATTTCGCAGTAGAGCTTGTTGCAGCCGTACATGGTGCGTGGCTGGTTCCACTCAAACTCGCGCACGCGCTGAAAGTGCAGCTTGGTCTCCCTGTCGGGCAGGCCGTAGACGGCAATAGAGCTGGGGAAGATGAACTGAACCGGGCGATTCATCCACTGCGTCTGGTCGGCGGCGAGCATTAGCAGGCCCAGCGTGCCCTCCACGTTCACCTGGTGTGCGGCCTCGGGCGCAATTTCAGCGCGCGTGGAGAGAAGCGCCGCCAGGTGATAGATGACCTCGATCTCGTACTCGGTGACAAGGCGCGCGAGCAGACGTGTATTGAGCAGGTCGCCCTCGAAGTGCGTAACGAGGGGGCGAATCTCATCGGGCAGCGGGCGGATGTCGACCGTGACGAGGCGCGCGCTGCCGTCGGCGGCCAGCCGCTGGATGAGCGCGTGGCCCACCTCGCCGGAGGCGCCGGTGATCAGGATTGCTCGTTTGCGCATGGTGGAGGAGAGGGACATGGGCGGCTCGGGTGGTGGATGTGGGCGGGTTGAGTGGTGAATTTGTTGACTGGTGGACTGGTTGACTGGTTGACTGGTGGACTGGTGGACTGGTTGACTGGT
>CAYRVP010000214.1:0-6037 GCA_964427845.1 uncultured Caldilineaceae bacterium | reverse complement strand
CACGGAGTCTACATGTGCATCGCTCCTGCACTCCGGGGGCTGGGAAGCCCCCGGCGACACAAACATGCGCCCCTGGTTACATGAGTTGATGATTGAAGACAGGGCCTGCGCGCAACATGGAGTTGCGTGCAGGCCCTGTCTTCAATCTTCAATCGTCAATTATTCTTCCTGCGCTACTTGTGCTCGGCTACGCCACCCGCTACCGCGGCGAGTGCATCGGCATCACCACATGCAGGAACTCATCCTCGCCCACGCCTACCGGGTAGATCTTGCCCGGGCGCGTCGCCACCGTCGTCTCCAGCAGCACCTGCCCAAGCTCAATCTGGCTCAGAACATCAATCAGATACTTGGCGTTAAACGAGATCTCCAGGTCCGGGCCCTCAACCATCGCATCGATCTCGGTGGCGTTGTCGCCCATCTCGGCACTCTGCGCCATGAGCTGCACCTGGCCGCCGTCCTTGCCGTTGCCGCCCGTGATCTTTACGCGCACAATGTTGGCATTGTCGCGTGCAAAGAGCGAAGCCACACGCACCGCCTTGAGCAGTGCTGCCGTGTCCACCACCGTGCGCGTGTCATGCTTCTTGGGAATGATCGCGCGGTAATCGGGGAAGCGGGCATCAATCAACTGGCTTACAAGCTCCACACGGTGGAAGCCGCCGCGCGTATCGGGTTTGCCCCACACCTGGAAGAGAATCTGGTTGCGATTCTGCTCAGGAATGAGCGCCACAATCTTGCGCGCCTCGTCGCCGTCGCCGCTGATCCGTCCCAATTCGCCCAGGCTCTTGGAGGGGACAATCACCGTGCCGTCGCTGGGCGTCGCGCCCTCAATGCGCGCACTGCGCACGCTCAAGCGGTAGCCATCTGTCGCCGCCATGCGGATGAGCCCATCCTTGAAGGTCACTTCCACACCCGCCAGCGTGGGGCGGCTCTCGTCCGTCGCCGCCGCAAAAATCACCTGGTCGATCATCTTGCGCAAGCCGACCGGCTCGAGTTCAATCGCCGTACCCGCCACTTGTGTGGCCGCGTCCTCGGCGTCATCTGCACCGCTCATTGTGGGCATGATCGGGAAGTCGGTCGAGTCGATGCCCTTGAGATTCGCATCAATGCGCGCACAGCGCAGGTGCAGTGTTTGCGTGCGCGTCGCCAGTTCCATCTCCACCCGCTCGGGCGGCAAACTGTTCACAAAGTCGCTCAGCAGGCGCGCCGGCACAGTGATCGCACCTTCATCCTCCACCTTCGCGCCAATCCAGCAGTTGATGCCGATTTCAAGATTGGTGGCCGCCAGGCGCAGTTGGTTGCCGCGTGCCTCGAGCAAAATGTTGCCCAATACCGGCAGCGTGCTGCGCGTGGATACGGCCCGGCTCACGATCGAGAGCCCCTTGGCCAGATTTTCCTGGAGACAACTGACGCGCACGAGGGCCTCCTCATGTGTGAAGAACCGCCAGCCACGGGCCGACGGCATCTGGGTTTGCGTGTAGATTCAAGCAATGTCGAGATTGACTATCACAATATTCTAGCACATGCGCCTATTATTATGAGAACCACTCTAACAGCGGGCGCGCCGCGCCCCCTGCCCTGCCTTGGCCGCGTCGCCGGCGTGACGCAGACTTCTTGTTGCCCACTCGCCACACCACAAACCCGCGCGCTGTTTCGCTTCGCGCCCTGCGTGCGCTAGAATGCCATCTCAATGACAACCAGCAATCAGCCGTCCGGCGCCACACCGCACGGCAAAGCATCCAGCGAAATCGCCGGCCTCGACTTCTCGCTCTCGCTCGAACTGGCCGACTTCCTCAGCGCGGCCGATCGCGCGGCCGGCTCTCTCACCAACCGCGAAGAGAGCGCTCCCGCGCCCTTCGCCCCCAGCGAGGACAGCGATCTCGTACTGCGCGCCCGCACAGATGCCGAAGCCTTTGGCCGCCTCTACGAACGCTACGTCGAACGCATCTATGCCTATGTCTACCATCGCGTCGGCAACGCCCAGGACGCGGAGGACCTGACCGCGCGCACCTTCCACCGCGCGCTCGACAACCTCGACCGTTACGAGGATCGCGGCCTGCCCTTTGCCGCCTGGCTCTTCCGTATCGCCCACAACCTCGTCGCCAACTGGCATCGCGACCGCAGCCGCCGCCGTTTCCTCTCGCTCGACCGCATCTGGTCGCACCGCAGCGACACGGATGACCCCGAGGGCGCGCTCGCCGTCAAGGAGACGCACGATGCCCTCTGGGACGCCATCAACAGCCTCCCCGGCGATCGACGCGACCTCCTCCTCTACAAATTCTCGCTGCGCCTCTCCAACATCGAAATCGGCGAGATGATGGACAAGAGCGAAAGCGCCATCAAGTCGCTCTACTTTCGTACGCTCGCTTCGCTGCGCAGCGAGCTTGAAGCGCGCGGCTGGAGCGCCGACGAGATCCTGGGCGCCGATGCCGGTCCCGGTGATTACGGCCGCAACAGCCTCTCCGGCGGCGATGATGCGGCCGACGCAGGTTATCTGGGCGCAGCCTGAAGGAGCCAGACATGTTGCAGCGACGCGCGCTTTCGTGGCCCTGGCAGCGCACCAGAGCAACCAGCAGCATTGACCTGGGCGGTGGCCGGCTTGTGCACCCCGAAGACCTTCTGGAAGGGCACTTCCGCCGACTTGCCGCACCGGCGCAACCTTCCGCGCCCCAACGCGCTGCCGAGCACGAGGTCCAGGTCCAGGTAAGGCCCGACATGAGCGCCGCCATCCGCGTGGTGGCCCCCACCCTCGCACCGCTGGCGCAGGTGGCCGAAGAACTCGCCGCCCGTCTCACCACCGTCAAGCCCACGCCCCAATTCCGCGCCGACCTGCACCGCGCCCTTGAAGCCGAGTTGCAGCGCCGCCTCGAGAACCCCGATTTGGCCTCAACACCCCGCCCCGCGTGGGCATGGCTGGCTGCGGCCATCATCACCACCTTCGGCCTCGCCGGCGTCGCCCTCTGGCTCCTGCGCCGGCGCGACTGAACCCCTGCACCTACTGTGCGCCGCGGAACTCGCTCCGATTCCCGTTTAGGGAGTGTACAGGAAGTCGACGCCGACCTGATCGCGCAGCGAAGCCACGTACAAATCGAGGCCAACCTCGACATCACCCTGGAGGGCGACAACGCCGGGTGAAAAGAGGATGGACGTCGTCTTGTGAAGATGGATGATGGGTGAAAGTCGGGCGGCGATTGAGGTGGCCCCCTGCAACCGCACCAGCAACGCAAAGATACTCTCCAAGCAGATAACCCTGCCCGCAAACAGCGGGCGCAGGTCGGCGATCGCAGTAGAAGAGGCGGCGGCTACAAGCGCGCGTTTGTCACCGCTGATGAGCAGCGACGCGGGCTGGGCTGCCAGGGCAGCGAAGAGCAGAGCCTCTCCGCCATCCATGTTCTCGACCGCCGTTAGCCGTTCGACGATTACAGGGTCGAAATCTGACGGGACAGGCGGTATCTCCAGGCAAGCCGCCAAAGCCGCGTTACGTACGGACTGTGGAAAACGCCGCGCAGCCTTGCGCCCGCGCAAGAAGTAAGGCAGTGTGTCAAGACGGGCGCACTCCGCCGGAGTAAATCCCAAGAGTGCCACGGTGTCGGCAAGCAGCCCGCATCCGGAAAGCAGGATGAAAATGTCATTGTCGATTAGTAGCCGGGGGACGGCCATTGGCCCGCTCTACGCGCTAGGTGGGAGCGAAAAGGTTGGTTCGAGCGCATCAAGGTCGTGCTGCAAGAATCCCATGAGCCTTAAGGCCGCTTCAAGGCTCTCGGACAGCTCATCCGGCAAGTGACGGGTAAGGCGCAGTCGCGCCGCCGCGTGCGCGCCTTCCATCAAGCCAAGCAATTTGAGCGCGTCCTGCGCAACGGGCATGCGCGCCGCCGAATTGCCGTAGGTCAGGGCAATCGTACCAGCATTCACGCCGCGCTCGCGCTGCCAATTCTGTGCCCTGTCTGCCAGCTTCGGAGCGGTCAGCCCAACCTCCGCATCAAAGTCAAGCGCCGGCTGGCTGGTGAGCAGGAGCAACGCAAACTCGTCTGCAGCACTTTCCTCCGGGTCGAAAGTCGGATCATCCAGCTTCTGTTGCGATCGGATCTTCTCGTCAACCAAGGGCGGTTTGCCCGGCGATACATGGCCGAGCAGAATATGTCCCAGTTCGTGCGCTAGATGAAATGCGTGCCACGGTGGGCCATCGCGGCCTGAGGCGAGCACAACCACCGGCCTTTGATCGGCAAACATGGCAAGCGCCGTAAACTTCTTGATGCCAGCAGGAAATGCGCTCATAGGCAGTACTATGATGCCATGCTGCCACGACCAGTCCAAAAGTCCGGCCAAATCCACGTTCTGATTAGCGTCCAGAATTGTGGCGCGTATGGCGGCAGGGACTGCGGCTGGACTGTACGCCGGCAGATCTATCAATGAGTTTGCCACGATGCGCGCTGCCACCTGCGCCAGAACGACCGCGGGCAGCAGCGCGTCCGGTTTCGTGTCGGACCGCTTCTTCAGCCGGAATTGATTGGGCGATGGGAGTGCAAGCTTTGCATCCGGGCTGAAGAGCGACTGGAAGGGCATATCTACGGTGCGCGCGATGGAGATGCACGCCTGTGCATACCCGCTTGGGCTTTCGGCGGCGGCATCGTCCCACCAGTCCGGCAGGAGAAATTCGCGCACGAACTTCTTGCTGAATCCGAGTTTCCCCAACCGCGCGTAGAGACTAACCATCGGATTGGGTCTTGGACTTTTTCGTCGCCTAACCGACGGACGCTTTGACGAGATATCTGTGCCGCTATTTGTGACGGTAATCGTAGCTGCCTCCCTTCTCCATGCTTTTCCAACTGTTCACAGCCCCATTCTGCCGTATTCGCCAGCAAATTGATAGGAGTTCGCCTCCAATTCCTGTTCTCAACCAACGCAAGTCCGCATCTGCCTCGTATTCTGTTGCCTTTCGACTACATCATCGTCCTGTTGTGCAGCAGGTCCACGTAGCGCTCCGTCGGCGACTTGTCGCCGGGCGCCGTCTCGCCGTCACCCAGTTCATTGGGCACGGGCAGGCGCGCCGGGCCAATCCCCGGTACATCCACCATCGCCTGCGCCTCGCTTTGCGCCAGCTTGAGCACGCCGCTCGCCAGCGCATCGCTGGCCAGTTCGCGCTGCCGAATCGCACTGTTGCCCAGGAAGTCCTTCGTCTTGGCAATCAGGTTGAAGGTGTCGTGCACCGGCTTGGTAACCGCGCCAATCAGCAGGCCGGTCAGCAGCACGTCAATCCCCGCGGGCACGCCCGAAACAAATGACGGCAGCAGCGGGCCGAAGTACTCAAAGAGGCGCATCCCCGTGATGCTCACAATCAACATGCCCAGCACCGCGCCGATCAGCAGGCTGGTGCCGCTCTTGAATTGCTGGTATTGGGGCGACTTGATGTCCGAGGCTTTCCAGTCGCGCACATTCATCAGGAACCACTCGAGGTAATTCCAAACAACCTCGATCAGCAACTGTACGGCGGTGGCCACCATCACGATGGCCAGCACAACCAGCGCCGCGCGCGTCGGCGCGCCCTCCAGCGCGGGATCACTTTGCGCCAGCGCGGGCGTGGTTGCGAGCAGCGTCAGCAGCGCCGCGCCCGTCAGCGCGCGGCTCCAGCGACCATTCATTGCGTTCTTCACTTGGCAGCCTCTCCTTCCGCCAGCGCGGGAATCGCGCTCGCATCAAACGCGCGCGCCAACTCCACCAGCAGCCGCACGCCGTATCCCGTGGCTCCCTTGGGATTCACCGCATCCTTGTCCGCCGTCGTCCACGCCGTAGAGGCAATGTCGAGGTGTGCCCAGGGGTAGCCCTCAATGAAGTGCTCAATGAACTTCGCGCTCGTCGCCACGCCGCCACCCCGCGCGCCGCTATTCTTCACCTCGGCCATGTCGCCCTTGATGAATTCCTCGTATTCCTCGTACATGGGCATGGGCCACAGCCGCTCGCCCGAGCGGTCCGACGCGTGCAGCAGCGCGTCCTTCAATGCTTCACTGTTGTAGAAGAGGCCCGCAGCCAGTGAACCGAGCGC
>CAYRVP010000213.1:0-6040 GCA_964427845.1 uncultured Caldilineaceae bacterium | reverse complement strand
TTGGTCCAATGGGGCTTTTCCGGGCGTGGGCGCAGGTAGCGCGTCCAGAGGGTATAGGCCGCGGCCGCCATGCCCATGGGCATGCCGGGATGGCCCGACTTGGCCGCCTGCACGCCGTCAGCGGCCAGCATGCGGATCGTGTTGATGGCCCGGGTTTCGAAGGCGGGGTCCACCTTCCCCCTGATCACACCTGTGGTAGACATGGATGTACTCTCTTTCGAATGGATATGGGGACGACAATGGTTTCCTGTATTCTGGAAGAGCATACTGAATAGCGGCTGCGTCGACGAGTTGGATGACGCAGCCGCTGCGGCGTTGCGGCGCAATAGTGCGCTGGTGCGGGCACGCGAAGGTGCAGAATGCCCAGCACATAGTAGCCCATTCTACCCCACGCATGGGTGCGCGCGACAACTGCAGCCCCGCGCCTGAGGCTGGGCGCGCCCACCGGTGCGAGAAGCGTGCATTCTGTTCGTCCAGCGCCACGCAGAAGGAGGGAAATCGGCTCTTGACAAGCAACCAGAACCCTAATATACTTCGGAAAACCGAAGATAGTTAGGAGTCACCCATGCAAGCAGCCGCACCTGTCACAACCCGTCGCCAGCGCAAACACCAGGCAACCGTCGCCGAGATCCTGCAAGCCGCACGCGCACAGATGCGCCGTGACGGGGCCGGCGCGCTCAATCTGAATGACGTTGCGCGCCGAGTCGGCCTGCGCACGCCTTCGCTGTACGAGTACTTTCCCGGTGGCAAGCACGAGCTGCTCGACGAGCTTTTTCGCATTGGCATTGCGACGCTGGGCGAGCACGTGCAACAGGTTCTCGCTCTCCCCGAACCGACAGACAGACTGCGCGAGGCAATGGCCACCTACCTGCGCTTTGCCGTCGAAGCGCCGGAACTCTACCAAATCTGTTATGAGCGCCCTGTACCCGACTTTGTGCCCTCAGAAGAGAGCATGCGTCGTAGCCTGGCGCTGCTTGGTGAATTGCACACGCTAAGCGAACAACTGATCGCGCAGGCAGAGAATCCCTTCGGCTTTACGGCCGATCAGCTCTCGAATCTGATCCTTGCCGCAATGCACGGGATTGCCGCGCTGCACCTTGCCAACGAGCCTCAACTTCCTGCGGGCGAAGGTCGCTTCGGCAGTCTCCTGCCCGTGGTGAACGCCGTCCTGCAGCATGCGTTGTTTGTTGCGCCCGGCCATAGTGGACAAGGAAAAGGAGCAGATCAATGACTTCGCCCGCAAATGCATATATGTCCGCCGCAGATGATTCAGACATCCAGGAAGCGTCGCAGATCCCGGCAATCGTTCATGCTGAAGTGAGACCGCTTGCCACGGCGCTCTTTGACCGATTCCTGGCGCTCCTGGAGTCGCTGACTCCGGAAGAATGGCAAGCGCCCACCTATTGCACCGAGTGGACAGTGCGTGAGATTGTGGCCCACGAAGCAGGCGGGTACGAAAGCGGCACGTCGTTCGGCGCGTTTCGGCGCACATGGCTGCGCCTGCCCGAACGAGGCCGCCCAATCGTGGATACAATCAATGCTGCGCAGATTCGCGCGCGGGCGGGCCGATCGCCGGACGAACTGATCGACGAATTGCGTGACGTGGGCCCACGCGCCATCGCCGCGCGCGGGCGCCTCTCCGCCCTCGTGCGCTCAATCCCGATCCCGATCCCGCCGATGGGCATCTGCAGGGCCGGCTACCTCACCGATGACATTTACTTGCGTGACGCCTGGATCCACACGATTGACATCAGTCATGCGACGGGCCGGCCGTTGCGGCTCAATGCGGAGGTTGATGGACGCATCGTCGCGCTGCTCCTACGTGATCTGTCGCAGCGCTTGTCGCGATCGCTCGCCGGCAGAGCAGTAGTCTTCGACATTGGTGGCCCGGCTGGGGGAAGCTTCCGTATCGGGCCGCCGGCGCAGCCGTCCGCCACCATCCGCATGGACGCGGTGGATTTTGGTTTGCGCTCCTCCGAACGAATCTCCGTGGATGAGGCCCTTGCACGCAGCCAGCTTTCCGGCGACATCGACCTGGCCAGGTTTGCGCTGGAACACTCGTTTATCCTGTACTAGCGCAGACAGCCAATCCTCGCGCGGAGGTGGACCTGTACCTGGCGCCGCTGTCATAAAAAGGGGCAGTTGCGGAGTAACGGAAGGAGTTGGCCACCGATGACCAACTCCTTCAAACCGCTTGTCATTTAGTTCGCGCTAGACTCGTGCGTCAGCGATGGGCGACCGGCTCGGCGGTCTCCTGGCGCACCAGTGCAGAGAGCGCGGCCATGAGGCGCTGCGTGTGCGGCCCCACGTGGCCGTTGCCGATGACAACGTCATCGACGCGCACAATGGGGAGAATCTCCTTGGTCGTGCTCGTAATGAACGCTTCGTCTGCGCTGCGCAGTTCATCACAGGGGATGAGGCGATAGTCGATATCGTACATGTCCTCTGCCGCGTCCAGCGCCGCGCGACGGGTGATGCCGTCGAGCACGTCAATGTCACTGGTAATCAGCCGCCCGTCGCGGAAGATGAAGAAGTTCGAGGTGGTGCATTCGGTAATGTGGCCGTCCTTCGTGAGGTAGAGCGCCTCGGCCGCACCCGCCGCCCGCGCCTTCTTCAATGCGCGAATCGCCGTGATGTAGTTGAGACTCTTCACGGAGGGCAGGAAGCGCTCATAGTCGACGGTGATCAGTGATGCGCCTTCGGCAAAGGGGCGCGGATCATGCACCGGCAGGGGAGCGATGAGCACGTAGAGACCCGGCTCGTCGCCCGGCATGAGGAAGCCGCCCGAGTACCCGCCTGTGAGCACGGGGCGAATGGAGACATTCTCCACGCCGGGGCTGCGCGCCAGCGTCTCGAGGCAAATGCGCTCAAGGTCCTCCACCGACCAGGGGCAGGGCAGGTCAATCGCGGCCGCCGAACGCTGCAGTCGCTCAAGGTGCGGAACCAGACGGAAGGGCGCGCGCCCATAGGTGCGGAGAAAATCGAAGACGCCATAGCCGCGCACAAAGCCGAGGTCGTGGAATGACACCCCGGCCTCGTCCGCGCCGACAAACGCGCCATTTACATAGTATGTATAGTTGCTCATGCTGGGGCCTTCCCGGTGCGGTGGAGTGGAATCGCATATGACGAGTGTCTGGTCACGCACAATTGACAATTGATAACTGACAACCGGCTAATCACACTGGCCAGTGATCAATCATCAATTATCAGTCATTGTTGTTACGGCCTCACGTGCCAATTGCCCAGCCCCACCCACTTGTAGGTGGTGAGCTGTTCGAGCCCCATAGGGCCGCGGGCGTGGAGTTTCTGGGTGCTCACGGCCACCTCGGCCCCCAGCCCAAACTGGCCGCCATCGTTGAAGCGCGTGGAGGCGTTCACAAAGACCGCCGCCGAATTCACTTCATTCACGAACTGCATGGCGTGCTGCCAGTTGTTTGTCAGGATACCGTCTGTGTGCTCCAGACTGTGCACCTGGATATGGTCGATTGCCTCCTCCAGAGTGTCCACAATCCGTACGCCCAGAATGAGCGCAAGCCACTCATTGTCAAAGTCGTCGGGGCCGGCAGGCAGCACATGCGCCTCGCCCGGCGCGTCCTTGAGGATTGCGTAGGCATCCGGGTCGGCGCGCAGTTCCACTTTCTTCTCAGCCAGGCGCGCCGCCATGGGCGGCAGGAAGCGCTCGGCCATGGAGCGATGCACCAGCACCGTGTCCAGCGTATTGCAGGTGCCGGGGCGCTGCGTCTTGGAATTGACGATGATGTCGATGGAGCGCTCCACGTCGGCGCTCGCGTCCACGAAGAGGTGGCAGATGCCCACCCCGCCGGTAATCACGGGGACGGTGGCCTGCTCGCGGCAGAGCTTGTGCAGCGCCGCACCGCCGCGTGGAATGATCATGTCGACATACGCATCCAGGCGCAAAAGCTGCGTCACCAGCGCGCGGTCGCTACTGGCGATGTACTGGACGGCGTCAACGGGCAGACCCACGCGCTCGAGCGCGCCGCGAATCACATCCACCAGCGCCCGGCTGGAGCGCAGCGTGTCGCTGCCCCCGCGCAAAATGACGGCGTTGCCCGTTTTGATGCACAGCACGGCGATGTCGATGGTCACATTTGGCCGTGACTCATAGATGACCCCCAGCACGCCGATGGGCGTGCGGCGGCGGCTCAGGCGCATGCCGTTGGGCAGCACGCGGCTTTCAATCTCGGAGCCCACAGGGTCGGGCAATGTGACCACGCCGCGCGTGTCGGCGGCAAAGGCGGTGACACGCGCCGGGGTGAGCAGCAGCCGGTCCACCATGGCGTCGCTCATGTTGCGGGCGCGCGCGTCGGCCACATCGAGTGCGTTCGCCTCGAGAATGGCAGGCGCGTGGCGTTCCAGATCGACCGCGATGGCCTCGAGGGCGGCGTTCTTCTGCGCCGTGGTCAGCGCGGCCAGACGGCGGCCGGCCTGCCTGGCCGCGCGGCCCATGGCGTCGAGGTCCACGGTAGATTCCAAAGCAGTTGCCATTGGTGAGAAGCCTGTCACTGGATTATTGAGAAGTGATGATTGATGATTGACGATTGCGAGCATCCATTGTCTCCATCATCAATCATCAATCTTCAACTGTGGTTTCCTCCCCCCAGCCGGCTCTTAAGCGCCTGCCAACGGTTGGGCTTGAGCTCGTCCGGTGTGGGGAGGGGCGCGCCCTCGTCCACGGGGAAGTAGATGTTCAAACGGTCGCCCTCGAACCTCGCGCTGGAGACCTCGAGCCTGGCCAGGCCGATGGGCAGTGAAACATTGCGCTTCCAGTTGCCGATGCGCACCACCAGCTCGTCAAAGACGCTGCGGTGCAGGTGCACCTCGCTGCGCTCCACCAGGGGCAGCGCAATACTCAGCACATAGTGGCCATTCTCGCGGCCAATTTCCTGCGGTTTGCCGACAAAGTACTTCTGCGTTGGGTCGCCCGCGCCATTTTGGCCCGCAGCCGCACCGTAGAGGTTCTCGGCCAACTGCTGCAGCATCTCCATGCCCGTGACTTCGCTCTGGAAAAAGGGCACCTCAAAGATGGGCAGCGGTTGAAAGGCCTCGCGCACAAGCTCCAGGTTGGCGGCCTGCGCCTGCTTCCAGCCGTCAAAGTAGGGGTCACTCAACTCCTGCGGGAAGACGCGGTTGCAGATCACCGAATCGACCGAATAGCCGTAGAGATTCAGGTAGGTGTAGGCGCGCTGCGCCTCCTTGATGACCATCTTCTCGGGGTTGAGCACGAGGCGCACGCTGCTGATGGCGCCATCGCCAAGCAACTGGCTCATACGCTCGAGGTAATTGACAAGCTCCTCGATGCTGTCGAAGACATCTTCATCGGGCAGGGGCATGTCACTCATGCGCTTCATCACCGGGCGCGCCAACTGCACGGCGCGCCGCTGGAAGGGGAAAACTTTTTCGAGGTACCAGCGCGCCATGTCGGGGAAGGAGAGCAGTTGCAGCGTGGAGCCGGTGGGTGCGGCGTCGATGATGATGACGTCAAAGCGGCCGCTGTCGGCCAGCGCGGTAATCTGCATGAGGCTGGCGAGCTCCTCCATGCCGGGGAGCACGGCGGTCTCTTCAGCCACCACGCCCTCCATGCCGCGCCACGAGAAGAGCGCGTTGAGGTAGCCCTGCACGCGTCCCCAGTATTGGTCCATCTGGCTGAGCAGGTCGATCTCCTGCCCCCAGAGGTTGGGCGCAAGTTCGGTGAGGTTGCTGCCGATGCGCCTGTCGAACGAGTCACCCAGGCTGTGGGCAGGGTCCACGCTGAGAACGGCGGTGCGGTAGCCCAGTTCGGCGCAGCGGAGCGCGGTGGCAGCGCTCATGCTTGTCTTGCCAACGCCACCCTTGCCGGTGTAAAGCAGAATGCGCATAGCGAAGTTTCTCCACCGGGCCACAGGGCCCGGGCATTGCCAAAGTATACCACAGCGCGCGGGCCGCTTTTGGCCGCGTGGACAGCGGACAGGAGTTCTCAAGAGTCAGCGCGCTGCACAACTGCACCTCACCCCCGGCCCCTCTCCATGCGGAGAGGGGTGAA
>CAYRVP010000212.1:0-6269 GCA_964427845.1 uncultured Caldilineaceae bacterium | reverse complement strand
GCCGACAAGCCGCGCTACCTCATGGGCGTGGGCACACCTGAGGACATCCTCGAGGCCGTCGCTCATGGCATCGATATGTTCGATTGCGTGCTGCCCACGCGTGTGGCACGCAACGGCTCGCTGCTCACGCCCGAGGGGCGTATCAACCTGCGCAATGCCCGCTTTGCCGAGGACACCGCCCCTGTGCAGGACGGCTGCACCTGCTACACGTGCCGCACATTCAGCCGCGCCTACCTGCGCCACCTCTACAAGGCGGGTGAGATTAGCGCGCTGCGCCTGGGCACCATCCACAACGTGCACTTCATGATGGCGTTCATGCGCGACATCCGCGCCGCCCTGGCCCAGGGTGCTTTCGCGGATTTCCGCGCCAACTTTCTCGACCGGTACCAACTCACCAACCAACTCGTACTCCACGAGCAGCACGCGCGCCGCGTTGCCGGTCGCACGGCCGCCAAACCACCCGTCACGCGTGCGCCCAGGCAGGCGGCGCAGCCAACCCCAATCCAGCCCCATCAAGAATCCTGAAGGTACTGCATGCTGCGAGTCATATTCCAGGCCATTGTCCTTGGCATCGTTCAGGGCGTCGCCGAGTTCGCGCCCATCTCCTCATCAGCCCATCTGATTATCGTCCCCTGGCTCTTCGGCTGGACGGACCCGCTCTTGAGCGGCCTGGCTTTCGATGTGGCGCTCCACCTGGGCACACTCGCCGCCGTCGTCATCTACTTCTGGAGCGACCTCTGGAACCTGCTCCGCGCAGGCTTTGCCAGTGTCTTCCAGTTGCGGATCGCTGGTGACCCCAATCGCAAGCTGGCGTGGCTCATCGTCATCGCCACAATTCCCGCGGTCATCGTCGGCTATTATCTCGAGGACACGATTGACGCCGTCTTCCACCCTGCAGGCACGGATGTCGCCAATCGCACCATGCTCGCGATTGCAGGTATGCTGGCCGCCTTTGGCGTCATCATGTACCTGGCCGACCGCCTCGCCCGCCACGAGCGCCCGCTTACCGGCATTAGGCTCCTGGACGCGATCGTTGTCGGCCTTGCGCAAACACTGGCGCTTTTCCCCGGCGTCTCGCGGTCCGGGGCAACTATTACAGCCGGCCTCGCGCTGGGTCTCAAACGTGACGTGGCCGCCCGTTTCTCGTTTTTGCTCTCCGTGCCCGTCACGTTGGGTGCAGGGCTCAAGGGCCTTCTGGAATTGCTCGGCAGTTGGCAGGACGGCGCGCTCGCTTCGGGCGACCTGCTGATTGTGGCAACGGGCGTGCTGGCCGCCGCCATCAGTGGTTACCTCTGCATCCACTTCCTGCTGCGCTACCTGCGCACGCGCTCGATTTCCATCTTCGTCTACTACCGCTTTGCCGTGGCCGCGCTCGTCGTCGCCGTGGTCCTCTTGCGCATGTAACCCGTCATGCAACGCACCCTTCGACCACTCGCAGTCGTATTCGCCTGCTGCTTCGCGTTGATCCTGGGCGCATGCGAGGGTATTTCGGTGAACACCCCCGAGCCCACCACCATCGTGATTGCAGGCTCCACCACGATGCGGCCCGTGCTCGGCGCGCTTGCCGAAGCCTTTTCGCGCCAGCGCCCTGATGTGCTCTTTGATCTGCGCGGCGGTGGTAGTTCGCTTGGCGAAGAGCAGGCGCGCGCCGGGCAGGTGGATCTCGGCGCGAGCACGCTGCTGCCGCCACGCAACGAAGCGGGCGAACCCGCCGTGGATGGCCTGCTGCGCGTCCCCATCGGCCTCGACGGGCTGGCCGTTATCGTGCACAGCACAAATCCCGTGCAAGGGCTATCGCTTATCCAGTTGCGTGACCTCTTCGCCGGCAACGTGCTCGATTGGGTGCAATTGGGCGGGATTGAAGGTGAGGTGCTGCTGGTGAGCCGCGAAGAAGGCGCGGGCAGCCGCACCAACTTCGAGGCGCGTGTCATGGGTGATGAAGGGGTTTCGCTGACTGCCGTCGTCATGCCCACCAGCGCCGATGTGGTTGCCTATGTCGCCGCCACACCGCAAGCAATTGGCTACGTCTCACGCGCCTACGTGCGCCTATTGGTTGACGGCACGCCCGACACAGCCACCCCCGGAGCCGATGTACAACTCGGCGTGCGCGTGCTCGAGGTGGAGGGCCGCCTGCCCACAATCGAAGCCGTCAAGGAGCAAACCTACGCGCTCATCCAACCCCTCTACCTGATGACCGCTGTCACGCCGCAGGGGCGCATCAGTCAATTCCTCGATTTCGCCGTGAGCCCTGCCGGTCAGCAAATCGTTGCCCGCTTTGACGCTCCCATCCGCCCCTAAAGCAACTGCGACACAGAGATCACAGAGGGAACAGAGAAACACAGAGAACAGCAACTACAGAACAGCAGACTTGAGTCGTGCTGTTCTGTAGTTGCTGTTCTCTGTGTTCCTCTGTTACCTCTGTGACCTCTGTGTCGCAGTTGGCCGTTACGGCGCGCCGACATTGACAGTGATGCGGTCGATGTTGTTGTTCGCCACCGCCACGTTCTGGTGGATAAGTCCACCCCACCACACTGTCGTCCCCACCGGCGGCTTCTCGTCAATCACAATGCAGCCGCTCACCTCGCCGCGCTTGCCGGGCATGAGATAATACTGCTCCGTGCCGTCGATCATGCGCATCTCAAGGTCGTCCTTGCGCCCCACTGCCCAGCGGTAGGGGAAGTCAATCCCCGTCGTGTCAAAGTTGATCCCGAAGCGCCACACACCCGCTTGCTGGAACCACGATTCATCCTCGCGCGCCGCCAGCGTGTTGGAATTCTCTGCGAATCTGTACTCTGCGCCGGGCCACGGCCCGCTCGTGCGAATCGGCACCGTGCCCTCGTTCACCACAATCGCCGTAAAGCAGAATTTGCCGTCAAGCGGCACCGCGACGACGCGGTTCACCTCTCCCTCCCAGTTGATCTCTCCGCCCGCGACGTCGGCGCGCGGTTTGCCACCCTCCTCAATCACAAGCGGCCGGCTTACGGTCACGGCATTGCCGGCGGCGTCACGCGCCTCCGCCACAATCTCGTAATTGCCGTCAGGCGGCGGCTCGGCATTCAAGTCCACGCCCCCCTCATAGCGATAGTCGTGGTAACCCCGCTCCGTTGTCTTGGCAATGCCCGGCTGCTCGGCGATGAAGTAGCGCAGGTCGGGCTCTGCCGGGTCGCGCACATAGACCAGCATCGAGTCAACATCCTCATTTAGGTAAAAGGAGACGCTCACCCAGTCATCGCGCAGACCGTCCTGATTGGGCTTGAAGACCTCGGGTACGACGGCAAAGTTGTTGAGCAGAGGCAGTTCGGTCGCGCCTTCCTCAAGCGTAATTGTGCCGGTGACGATCTGCGGCGCGCCCCCGGTTTCGGCGGCGGCGACAGTCCATGTGTAGACGCCATCCGGCAGCACGTGGCTGACAACGGTTTGCGTGCCGCCCTCGGTCTCGAGCGAGTAGGGCGCATCAATGACTCCGCCCCACTGCAGGCTGTAGTCGCCCGGCGCACGTCGGCGTTCATCGCGCAGTATGTGATGGTTGCCGGCGGCATCCTCAAAGTAGATACTCACACTGGCGGCGCGCCGCAGCGAATACTGAATCTCCGTGGCGTCTGCCGTGCCGTCTGCGTTTGGCGAAATGAGTTCCGGCGCAAAGCGAACACTGTGCAGCACCGGCCCCGGCGCAATGTCAAGGTCGCCACAGCCGCCCAGCAGCAACGCCAGTGCAGCCGGCAACAAAGCCATCAGCCAGCCAAAGTATCGCGTCTTCGTCCCAGCCAACCTCGTCCTCTTTTCACTTACCTATGACGCTGCGTCACGCAGCGCATCACTCAAGCACCGGCGACACATCGCGCACTTCAAGCGTGTCGCCCACGCCAACCGGCAATCGCACAATTGCCGGGTCCATTTCATCATATACCCCAAGCCACAGCGTGTAATTGCCCAATTGCGGCTCGGCCCCCAGCCATTCTGCGGCGGCAACGCGCCCCATCACGACTGCACCGTTTTCCCAGCGGAACGTGGGGTTATTGTACCCTGCCAGCCGCCTGTCGGGCGGATGTGCAACAGGTGCGCCGCCGGCGTCCGTCACCTCCAGCGCGAAGTGGTAGTCCGCCCCCGCCGTTGCGCCGGACAGCAACGACCAGAAGAGCAGCAGGTCGCCATTGTCCAGCGGGTGATAACCCTCAAGCCGCACGGCCTCGCCAAATATTGCACCCACGGGCACGGAGATGGGCGGCGCAGCGGCGAACTTATCGGGAGCAAGGCGCGAAAAGCGACGCAGAGAAAGTAGATGAAAGCGCGCGCTTGAGCCTTTCTCGCGGCCTGCCAATTCCAGTTGCGTTGCCACCACGCCGTTGGGGTCCACCACCTCATCCTGCCAGCCAATCAGCCATGCGCCCGGCAGGAGCGCCGCCTGCGTCTGCAGCGGCTCCACAGTGGTATCAAAATCAAGCACCTGATTGACATCGAGCACGTCAATTGCAGGCAGGCGCAGCGGCGGCATGTCGGGCGCGTAGTAATCCCACACGGGCCAGGCGTGGCCGCTCACCAGGATAACCCCCTCGGTGGGGTCAATGCGCGGGCGCAGAAACGCAGCCAGTTCGCGCCACTGCGCTTTTGCGAAGTTGGGGTTGAAGTACCAGTTGCCCGTTGCCCATGTGAATGGTACGAGCAGCAGCACCGCTGCCCCCAGCGTAGCCAGGCGCCAGCCCGTACCGGTGCGCGCCGCCAAGTCATCCAGCAAGAAAGCCCAAATCAGCAGCAGGCCCGGCAGCCCTAGCAGCACATAGCGTGGGTTGAACTTGGGCGCGGCCGCCGCCAAAGCCAGCGCCGCCGCCACAGGAATCACCAGCCATAGCGCAGCAAAGCGCAGCGCCGCGCGCCGCTCGGGAACGCGCGCGGCAACGACAATCCAACCCAACAGCGTGGGCGCCAAAATCAGCACGGCCCACACGGCTGCCTGTGCCTCGGCCAGCGTCTCGCCACCGACAAAACGCACCGTCACACTGCGCAGCGCCTCGCCCAGCTTGAAGGCCCCCTGCCAATAGGAGGCGTCCTCGGCCCAACGGCGCAACACCACCACCGCCCACGGCGCGTAGAGCAACGCCATCAGCCCGTGCGCAGCGGCAAAGCGATCCAGCCCCTGGCGCCGCCCGCCATGCTGCCACAGCCACGCCACGCCCAACGCCGCAATCAGGAAGAGTGCAAAGTAGTGTGTGTAGAGTGCGAGCGCGCCCAGCACACCATACACAGCCCACCGTCGCCACGCCATGTTTGCGGAGAATGAGGGCATGAGCACAACCGCCGCCGCCAGGCTCAGCGCCATGAGCAGCGCGTACATGCGCGCTTCCTGGGCGTAGTAGATCAGCAGCGGGTGCACTGCCGCCAGTGTCGCCGTCAGCAGCGGCGCGCGCAGCCCTTTGGGAGACCACGCATGCGCCACCCTGTAGAGCAGCGGCACGCAAAGCACACCAAAGAAGAGTGATGGAAAGCGCAGACTCCACTCTCCCCAGCCGGCCAACCGCCCCCAGCCCGACACCACAGCATAGTAAAGCGGCGGCTGAATGTCATTGGCCGTCCACGTGGCCTGCTGCGCGGGCGGCAGATGCGCCAGCCACGCCGTCACGCCTTCATCATACCAGAGGCTCTGCGCACCCAGGCGAAAAGCGCGCAACGCAAACGCAGCCAGGATGATGAACAGCAATACCACGCGTACGCGACTCTGTCTGTCCCGGATGACGGATGACCCCGACGCCGTCTTCACAAGCCCACCTTGCGCGGGATCTCGGCGCCTGCCGCAGGTCCCTCAGTGCCCGTGCGCCTGCGTGGCTCGCTCAATGTCGCCAGAATCGCCATCACAATCTCGCCCACCATCGTCCACACGCGCATGGCCAGCGCGGCCACCGTGACCACCGCCGGGTCCATAACAGTCGCCAGCAGCACGTAGAGTGCGCCCTCGCGCACGCCAAATCCGCTAGGCGTGATGAAACTGAGGAAACCCACGCAGTAGGCGATCGCATAGGCCGCAATCAGGTGCGGGGCCAGCGCCGCCATTTCCGCCCCCGTCAACACGGCAACACCATAGGTAAGCGTGGCAAAGGCCGCGCCCCACAGCAGCCAGTCAAACGCAGCCACTGACAGCAGCGCAGCCAGTTGCATCCGGCCCAGCCCCGCGTCCACGCCCGACCGCCCCACCTTGGCGAGCAGCCAATTCAACATCGTGATCAACAGGTTAGGCGATGCCAGGAAGAGCGCCACCGGGCTGAGCGCCAGCCCCGCCA
>CAYRVP010000211.1:0-6287 GCA_964427845.1 uncultured Caldilineaceae bacterium | reverse complement strand
AATCGCCGCGGCCGCCGCCCACACCACCAGCGGCGCAAAGATCGCAGCCTCGGGCAGGGGCGTTGCCGCCCATGCGCCCAAACCGGCCAGCGCCACGCCCAGCAGCACGCCCCCGGGCGACGTGAGCCGGTGGAGCGCGGGGATGAGGGCCAGCAGCGCGAGGCTGCTCACCAGCGCGCTCGCCAGCCGCAGCCCCTGCAGCGGGTTATCCGTCCAGCCGGCCAGCCATGCGGCCAGCGGCTGCAGCAGCAGCGTTGTGCGCGGTGCGCCCGATGCTGTAGCCGCCAGCAGATCGCACTCGCTGCCCACGCACCAGGCGGGGGCGCGCTGCGCCAGCCATATGCGCAGCGCGCTGGCCGCAACCAGCAGCAGCAGCAGTGCAAACCCGCCACGTCGACCCAGCGTGTTTGCACCCGCTGCGTCGGCAAGAGGCCTGCCCACAATCCGCCCGGCGTCGTCCCGTTCCCAACGAACAGCGGGTGGCGCATAGCGCACCACCGTCCCGCGCAGCAGCAGACCCACCACGGCCAGCGCCAGCCCCACACTCCACACGACCGGCGCATAGGCTGCAGCCGCCGGCGCCACGTTCGGCAGCAGCCCGCCGGCCAGCGCCGTGATTGCGCCTGCACCAAAGAGCGCCCGGCCCGCGTTGGGCCATGCGCGCTCGCTGCTGCGCGGCGGCAACCAGGCGCGTGCCGCCCATGCGCTCGCCGCCGCCGCAACCAGAAGCAGAATCAGCGTGTCGCGCAGCACAAATTCGGCAATGGGGTCAGTGGCCGCGGCGCGCCGCAGGACAGCCCACGCGAGGATCAGGATTGCAGTGAGGGAGAGGAGGCGACGCATAGTGAGAGTCTACCATGGCAAGGTGAGAGCGCCGGCCACGAGCCGGCGCCTGTGCAGCCGAACGCTTCGCCGCGCCCGAACCATTGAACTACTGACTACTTGAACTTGTCACCCCCACCAGCCAGCGCAGGCGCCCGACGGGCAGCGCCCGCCAGATCATCACCATGTCCGGCGCACGCAGCGCACCGCTCAGTCGCAGCGCCGCCGCATAGACGAGGCCGCCCGCCGCCACGGCCAGCCATACGTTCACCCCCAGCCAGACCAGCGCAGCCGTGGCCGCGAGCATGGCCGCCGCCGCCAGCGCGGGCCGCAGCGTCACCGCAAGCCAGGGCACCGCGCCCACGTGTCTGCGCACCGCCAGGTAGAAGGGCAGCAGCAGCATGAGCTCGCTGAAAATCGTCGTGAAGGCCGCCGCCACGTAGCCGAAGCGGGGAATCAGCAGCAGGTTGAGCACAATGTTGATCCCCACGCCAAAAACGAATGCGCGGGTGAGATAGCGCTGCTGGTTGACGGCGATCAGCACGTACTGCGTCACGCTGTTCATGAAACCGATGGGGATGCTCCAGATGATGACGCGGAACGCGAGGTCGGCGCCGCCCGTGTATGCCCACGTGCGCCCGAAGGCCGACATCGTACCGGGGACGTCGAGGTACTGCTGGCCGCCCACAATGGTAATCAGTGGGCGCGCCAGGAAGGTCACACTCACGGCAATCGGCAGCGCCACCATGAGCAGCATGCGCAGGCTGAGCACGTAGGAGCGCAGCAGGTTGTCCCCCTCCTTGCGCGCCAGGCGGCTCATGAGCGGAAAGAGCGCCATCGTGAACATGCTGGGGATGATGTTGAGGCCATCCAGATACTTGAGCCCCACGCTGTAGAGCCCCACGCTTACCGCGCCGGCTAGCGGGCGCAGAATCCAGATGTCAATGCGCCAGAAGATCGTGGCGAGCAGGTGGTTGATCATCAGCGGGCCGCTGACGCGCAGCATGGTGCGCTGCAGATTGCCGTCCCACGCCCACTGCGGCTTGAAGAGCGTAGTGCGCATGAGAAGCCAGAGCCAGAGCACCTGGAGCATGTTGACGACGAGGCTCACCAGAGCCAGCCCCACAAAACTCCAGCCCAGCAACAGCACCAGTGCGCCGAAGGTGACTTTGAGGAGCGCCACGGCGTTGGTCAGCCCGGCGGGATACTCCATTTTTTCAAAGGCGTAGAACATGCTGCTGAAGGCGTCGGCGTAGTTGGCAAAGAGCATGGCAAAGGCCAGCAGCGCGATCGCCTGCACCTCCTGTGCGCCGATGGACTGAATCTCCACCAGGCCGCCGCCGAAGAGGTGGTAGCCCAGAACGTTGATCTGGATGCTGCCGATGTTGCGGTAGAAGAGCGTCACCAGCGCGAGGATGGGCATCACCGCCGCCCAGAGGAAGGTGCGCACGGCGAGCACATTGGTCAGGTAAGCGCTGGAGCGGTTCTTGTCCTCGGCCACGTCGCGCGTCAGCAGCGTGCCCAGCCCGTAGCGGCTCACAATCTCGAAAAAGCCATAGAGCGAGACGACGAAATACCACTTGCCAGTCCCTTCGGGCCCCAGCAGGCGCACATAGAGCATGGCAAAGGCAAAGTCAATCGCCTTGTTGGCCAGGCTGAGGCCCATGGGCACGAGCGAGTTCTTGGCGACCACGCGCACTTCGCTCTGGTTCTCGTCGGGGTGGTAGTAGCGCCCCCAGAGCCAGAAGAGGCCGAGGAAGAGCAACGCCATCACCGCCAGGAACGAGGCGTACAAACCCACCTTGAAGCTCATGGGGCTGTAGACAAAGCGCACCGTCCACTGCCCCGCCTCGGGCAGGTAGACGGCGCGCAGCGCGCTGTCGGCGCGCTGAATCTTGAGCTCCATCTCGCGGCTCTCATCCGTGCCGAAGGGGCGGATGTACGCCTTCCAGCCGGGGAAGTACGCGTCGGTCAGCAGCAGCCAGCCGCGGTCGCTCATGTTCACGTCAACGAAAAGGTCGTTGGCGGTGGCGCGGCTGATGCGCGCCTCGGCCACTTGCGGGCTGGAGGGTACGAGGGCATCGGCGTCGTCGGGCGGCTGCTCAATAAAGAGCGTGTGGCGCAGGTCGGCCTCGAGCAGCGGCTGCGCGTCGGCGGCAACAACTTGCGCGGCGGGGATAATCAGCGCGCGCGGCGTGACCTCAAGATTCTCGTAGACCGCTATCGACGGGTCTCGGTAGACTTCCTGCCACGAAGCGTTGGGGATAGCGTGCTGCGTGAGCACATACTTGACGTTGAGCAGGTCAAGCAGCGGGTTGTCGAGCACGGCGTACGCGTCGCCGCTAGGCGCGGCGTAGAGGGGTGCGATGCGATTGTAGAGCAGTTCGCCCGCCTGCGGCGCGATGCGGTCCATCAACTGCACATACTGCAGGGGGATGATCGAGTCGTAGCCGCGCAGGTCGTGCCAGCCGTAGTACATGCCCACGTTGGCGTTGAAGGTCTTGTCGCCGGGCACGTCGAAGGTGGTGAAGCGCCAGGTGGCGTTGAGGTTGCCCGCTTCGCGCTGGTTGATGAAATTGACCACGGGCGGCGTGCCGGCCTCTGTGCGGGGCGAGAGCGCGACATCGGCGGCGGGATTGAAGTGACCGTGCGCCACGTAAAGGTCGAGCGCGACCAGCAGCACCAGCCCCAGCGCGGCCCAGCGGCGGGACGCGCGCCGCAGCGCCAGCCAGAGCAGCAGCGCACTCGCCAGCGCAAAGGAGGCAAAGCGCAGAATGTTGAGCCACTGGTAGCCCCAGAAGGCGCGCCCGTCGGCAAATGCGGCCTGGGCGAGATCGCTGCCATCCACAATGCGCTGGCCCAGCGCGATGAAAGGGGCTGGGGCGAGGAGGGTGGCGAGCGCCACGCCCAGCGCGCCAATCCCCGCCAGCCCGGCGGCAAGCGCGAGCCGGCGCACCCAGGTGCGCGCCTGGTTGCGCAGCAGCAGATCCAGTCCGCCGCCCGCCAGCATCACCATGCTGAGCGTAAAGGGGAAGACCCAGCGGAAGGGGCTGTGCAACTGGTTCCAGCCTGGCAGCCCATAGAAGAGGAGCGCGTAGAGTGGTGTGCCAAAGGCGAAGAGCAGCGAGAGCGCTGCCAATCCCACAAAGAAGCCCACATGGACAGGACGCGGGCCCTCATGCGTCAGCCAGTTGGTGGCCCGGCGCGTGCCGTGCCTTGAGAGTCGGGCAGCCGTGGCGCCCACGCCCACAGCGGCCAGCAGCCATGTGGCAATCCCCAGGTAGTTGCCGCCCTCGACGTAGTTCTTGATGCCCCAGTCAATCGTGTCAATGGATCGGCCGGATGCATCCACAGTGGCCTGCACCCAGGCGCGCTGCCACGGGTCAAACCAGTGATGGTGGCTGGGGTTGCCAAAGATGTCGGGCAGCGCAAAGGTGAGGAGGTGGCGCGAGGGCCACGCCCAGCCGCGCACCTGGTCGAGTGTTGCCGAACCCTGGCGGAAGTTGAGGGGCAGCAGTTCGGCCAGGGGCAGCAACTGCACCGCGCCCAGCGCCAGCCCCAGCCCCACCATCGCCAGCAGCCAGATGGCCAGTTGCAGCACGCGCGCTGTGCGCCCGGCCGCTTCGGGCGCCTGCCCAAGCAGCCGCCACGCCGCCAGCAGCCGCACCAGCGCATACGCCCCCGCCACCAGCAGCGTGTAGTAGATGAGCTCGGGGTGGCCTGCCAGCGCCACCATGCCCACAATCGCCGCGCCCACCGCCACGTAGGGGATGGGTGAATAGTGGCGCGTGCCTTTGCCCTCCTGTTTGCGGATTATCAGTTCGATCACCGCAAGCAGCGCCGGCAGCCACGGCGCCGCTGCCACGAACATGGTGAAGACCACGCTCACAATCAGGAAGCCGCTGAACATGTAGGCGATGCCGGCAAAGAGCGCCGCGGCCTTGCGCAGCCGCAGCACGCGGCCCAGGGCGTACATCGCCCAGCCCGCCAGCGCCACCTGCAGCGCGGTGAACCAGCCGTAGGCGGCATTCAGCGGCAGCACATAGAAGAGGATATTCAGAGGATAGAAGGTGCTTGCCTGCCCCGCCGCGAGGAAGGGGATGCCGCTGAGAATCTGCGGGTTCCAGAGGGGAATCTGGCCCGCCGCCAGCGCGCTGCGAATGTGCAGCTTCCAGGGCGCGTTCTCCAGCACCAGGTCGGCCGGCAGCCCGTTGTGAGGGATGAGGTCGGGGCGCAGGCTGCGCCACGGCTCGAAGGTGTAGAGAGCGTCCCACGGCAGCAGGCTACGCCCGCTGAGGGCGGGGAAGAGCACGGGCAGGAACCACAGCAGAGCCAGCGCGAGGATCAATCCGAGCGCGAGCAAATCACTGCGGTGGTTGCGGAGGCGTGCCATAGGGGTCTAGAAAGACAAACCCCGACGCAAAGGCGCAAAGGCGCAAAGGTACGCAAAGAAAAGCAACAACATGAAATGCTTTTCCTGCCTTTGCATTTCTTTGCGTTCCTTTGCGTCTTTGCGTCTTTGCGTCAAGGCTTTGTTTCTCGGTGGCGCCAGCGAATCTGCCACGTGCGCCAGGCGGACTCGATCTTTACCGGCATGTCGAGCTTGCTCTTGCCAATGCGGCGGTCCTCGAAGTGGATGGGAATCTCGACGATCGTGTAGCCGCGCTTCTCGCACAGGTAGGCCATCTCCACCTGGAAGGAGTAGCCGTTGCTGCTGATCTTCTCCAGGCCGATGCCCAGCAGCGCCGCACGCCGCCAGAGTTTGAAGCCCGCCGTCATATCGCGCACGCGCAGCCCCAAAATGGCGCGGCTGTAGAGGTTGGCCCACCAGGAGACGAAGCGCCGCCACGCGCCCCAACCTTCGTCCAGCGTGCCGCCCGGCACATAGCGGCTGCCCACCACCACATCGGCCCCAGTGGCCTGCAAGACGCCCAGCATCTGCGGCACATACGCGGGCGAATGGCTGAAGTCGGCGTCCATCTGCACCACAAAATCGGCGCCGTCGGCCAGGGCGCGCGTCATGCCCGCCACATAGGCGGTGCCCAGTCCGCCCTTGCCCGCGCGGTGAATCACGATCAGGCGCGGGCGCTCGCCGGCGGGCGCGTTATACGCGTGCCCGAGTTCATCAGCCACGGCGCCGCTGCCGTCGGGCGAGTTGTCGTCCACGATCAGCAGTTGCAGCGTGGGCAGGGGCAGCGCAAAGAGCGCCGCGGCCATGGAGGGCAGGTTGTCTGCCTCGTTGTAGGTGGGGATGACAACCGTGATGCGGGGCGCGTTTTCAGCATCAAGCACAGCGTGCGGCGCAGTGTGCGGTTGTGCGGGTGCATGGTCGATCAAGCGCGTGAGGCTCCTGTGGGCGCTGCGGGCCGGAACAGGGCAAGCGCCGAACGATCATTTTAGCATGGGGGGTGCGCCGGCGCGAATTGGTGGGGGTGGGAGGGTGGGGGCGCGTCGCGAATTGGGCC
>CAYRVP010000210.1:5903-6308 GCA_964427845.1 uncultured Caldilineaceae bacterium | reverse complement strand
CAGCGCCTCGCCGTCGACGTCCTCGGCGATGATGACCACATTGCGCTGGCCCAGCTGCACCAGCTTCTCCAGCGCCGGCACGATGTCCTGCGCGCTGCTGATCTTCTTGTCGGTAATGAGGATGTACGGGTCCTCAATCACGGCTTCCATGCGCTCCGAGTTGGAGACGAAGTAGGGGCTCAGGTAGCCGCGGTCGAGCTGCATGCCTTCGACGAATTCGGTCTCGAACTCGAGGCCCTTGCTCTCTTCAACGGTGATCACGCCTTCCTTGCCAACCTTGTCCATGACGTCGGCAATCAGCTCGCCAATCGCCTTGTCGGCGGCGGAGATGCTGGCGACCTGGGCGATGGCTTCCTTGCCCGAAACGGGGGTGGCCATTTCCTTGAGGGCCGTGACGAGCGCGTC
>CAYRVP010000210.1:0-5893 GCA_964427845.1 uncultured Caldilineaceae bacterium | reverse complement strand
CCGACCGATCTCCTCGTCACGGGCGGAGATGGTCGCGACGTGCGCCATGTCGTCGGTGGTCTCGACGTCGCGGGCGTTCTCCCGCAGCTTCTCGACCACGGCCTCCACGGCCGCGTCGATGCCGCGCTTGAGGCCCACCGGGTTGGCCCCCGACGCGACGGCCTTGAGGCCCTCGTGCACCAGCGCCTGGGCCAGCACCGTGGCGGTCGTCGTGCCGTCGCCGGCCACGTCGTTGGTCTTGGTGGCGGCTTCCTTGAGGAGCTGCGCGCCCATGTTCTCAAAGGGGTCTTCGAGTTCGATTTCCTTGGCAACAGTCACGCCGTCATGGGTGACCGTGGGGCTGCCCCACTTCTTGTCAAGGGCCACGTTGCGCCCCTTGGGGCCGAGGGTGGTCTTGACGGCATTGGCGAGGGCATCCACGCCGGCCTTGAGGGCGCGACGGGCATCATCTTCAAACAATACTTGCTTGGCCATGGATATGGTCTCCTTGGGTCTGGTTCGTGTGCAAAGCGGGTGCTACGCGGCGCCCGTGTACATTGATGTGCGGACAGGACTACTTCTCGACGATGGCCAGAATGTCGGATTCCTTGAGAATCAGCACTTCCTTGCCGTCGATCTTGATCGTGGTGCCGGAGTAGCGGGCATAGAGGACCTTGTCACCCACCTTGACTTCCATGGCAATGCGCTCGCCATCGTCATCGCGCGCGCCGGGGCCGGCAGCGATGATTTCGCCCTGCTGGGGCTTTTCCTTGGCCGTCTCGGGCAGGAAGATGCCTGATGCGGTCTGCTCGTCCTGCTCGGTGGGCTTGATTACCACGCGGTCACCCAGTGGCTTCAGATTCATGAAATCCTCCTCGACTGAACTTGTCTGGTTGGTTCGGAATTTCCCGAAATTTCTGGATACAAACGAATACGTGTACGATGTAAAGAACTGGTTCGACAGAACGGCGGGCGGCACTGACACGCCGCTCGATTTGTCGGCCACCCCGCAAACAGCGGGGACGTTAGCACTCGCGCAGTAAGAGTGCTAACGTCCCCTATCTTACCCATGCCTTGCCCGCGGCGCAAGTTGCGCCTCATCCCGTTTGCAGTAGAATCGCTCCTGTAGCGTCCTTTTCGCGCCTGCATTCTGTTAGTCTTCTGTTAGAGACGCGCAAATCACGCATACACAGAGGCGTGCGAGGGGAGTGTCCCCTCGCACGCTGCTCATGCTGTTCTCTGTGTTTCTCCGCTTTTCCTCTGTGCTCTCCGTGTCGCAGGTCTGTTGTTACCCCACCCTGTCCAGAAAACGCACGTCATTGGAGTAGAAGTAGCGAATGTCGTCAATCGCGCGCTTGAGCATCGCCTGGCGCTCGATGCCCATGCCAAAGGCAAAGCCGCTGTAGACGGCGGGGTCATAGCCGCCATTCTCCAGCACCACCGGGTGCACCATGCCTGCGCCCAGAATCTCGAGCCAGCCGGTGTGCTTGCAGAGGCGGCAGCCCTTGCCGCCGCAGAGCACGCAGTCCACGTCCACCTCCACACTCGGCTCGGTGAAGGGGAAGTAGGATTTGCGGAAGCGGATGCTGCGCCCTTCGCCAAACATCTGGTTGGCAAAGTTGAGCAGCACGCCCTTGAGATCGGCAAAGGTAATGCCCTTGCCCACCACCAGCCCTTCAACCTGATAGAACATCATCTCCGAGCGGGCGGTCACGTCCTCGTTGCGGTAGCACTTGCCGGGGAGGACAACGCGAATCGGCTCGGGCGCATAGTCGCGCATGGCGCGAATTTGGCCGGGGCTGGTGTGCGTGCGCAGGATGACATCGGGATTGGTGGTGAAGAAGGTGTCCTGCATCTCGCGCGCCGGGTGGTCGGGCGGAAAGTTGAGCAGCCCGAAGTTCATTTCATCGGTTTCCACCTCGGGCGAGTCGTAGACCTGAAAGCCCATTTGCACAAAGATCTCGACAATTTCGCGCATGGCCATGGTGGTGGGGTGGAGTTTGCCTACGCTGGGGCGGCGGCCAGGCAGCGTGACATCAATGCCCTCGGCTGCGAGCGCCTGCTCCATGTCAGCCTGGGCAATGGCCTCCTGGCGCGCCTGGAGTTCGCCCTCCAGCGCGTTTTTCACGCGGTTGGCGGTCTGCCCCACCAGGGGACGCTCATCGGCGGCGAGCTGGCCCAGGCCGCGCAGCAGCGCCGTCATCTGCCCCTTGCGGCCGAGGAACTCGGCGTACCAGGCTTCGGTTTCGGCGCGCGTGTTTGCCTGCGCCAGCGCGGCCGAGGCGGCGTGTTCAAGTTCTTCCAGTTGTTCGGTCAGCGTGCTCATGGTCGGATTCCGTTCCGGGTGTGCTTGCGTCGACACGTAATTATACGCCAGTAGGTGCGCGACGCGTGATTCGTAGCGGCGGCTTGAGCCGCCGCTACGGACAGACCCCGGTATACACCTCGCCCTGCAGCGAAGCCAAATACACCGGCATGAGCAGGCCGTGCCAGTCGGCGTCGATCGGGGCCAGCGCCTGCACGCGCAGCGCGTTGTCGGTGAGGCCACTCCAGAGCAGGTGGGCAGGGTCGTCGGCAAGGGGCGTGCCGCGGCCTTCCCAAAGCACAGGGCGCACGTGGCCCAAAAAGTGAGCGCGCTCGCGCGCACCCGTCTCAGCCACCAGCGTGCGCAGACCGAGGGCGCGCGCCTGCTTCACGTCGCTGGTCAGCGTGTGGGCATAGCCGGCGGCAGCTGTGCCCGTGCGTGGGCTGAAGGGGAAGACGTGCGCGTCGGCAAAGCGCATCTCGGCCACAAATTCCAGCGTGGCGGCATGGTCTGCGTCGCTCTCGCCGGGGAAGCCCGCAATCAAATCTGTGGTGAGCACAAGGTCGGGGATGGCGGCGCGTGCCGCCTCCACCAGCGCTCGAAACGACTGCACCGTGCAGCGGCGCGCCATCGCGCGCAACTGAACATCGCACCCGGCCTGCAGCGGCAAATGCAGGTGCGGGCAAAGGCGGCCGGCGTGCAGCGCCCACAAATCGAAAAAGCCGTCAGCAAGTTCCCACGGCTCCAGGCTGCTCAGGCGAATGCGCGCAATGGGTGTATCCGCCAGCAGCGCGGCGACGAGGGTCTTGAGCGAACAGGGGGCGTCGAGCAGGTCGCGCCCGTAACTGCCCAGATGCACACCCGTAAGCACCACCTCCTGTACGCCGTCGTCTGCGCAAGCCTGCACCTCGGCCACAATGTCGGTAAGGGGGCGGCTGCGGCTCGCGCCGCGCGCCTGCGTGACGATGCAGAAGGTGCAGCGGTTGTTGCAGCCATCCTGCACCTTGATAAACGCGCGCGTGCGGCGGCGGCGCGGGTCGGCGCTCTCTGTATCGTCGAAGGTGAAGGGTGTGCTGTCAGGGTGGAGGCGCGGCAGGAGCGCGGGGTCGTCGAGCGCGGCGCTCCACGGCTCGAGCAGGAGAGGCAGGAGTTCCTTGCTGTCATTATCGGCTACCAGTGCGACGCCGGGCAGGGCGGCGGCGGCCTGCGGCTCGAGCGTGGCCCAGCAGCCCGTGAGCGCGATGCGCGCCTGCGGGTTGGCGACATGGAGGCGGCGGCTCTGCTTGCGGCTGCCGCGCGCCGCGTCCGCTGTGACGGCGCAGGTGTTGAAGACGATCACCTGCGCATCCGCGGGGTTTTCCACCACGCTGTGGCCTGCAGCGCGCAGGCGCGCGGCCAGCGTATCCATTTCGCTGTAGTTGAGGCGGCAGCCCACCTGGCCCACGTAAACGCGCATGGGGGCCAGTATAGCAGAAGATTGACGATTGATGATTGAGGCTAGAGGTCACACGACCCCAATCTTCAATCATCAATCGTCAATCGGCAATCTGCAGTCATCAATCTCATCGCTGAGCCTACGCCACCTGCGGCGCGTGGTCGCGGGCGAGCTGCTCGAGCCGGGCCACGGCGGCCTCCAGCGGCGGCAAGGCGCGCAATGCAGCGCCAAAGGCCGCCACCCGCGCCCTGTAGGCCGGATCGCCCAGCACCCGCTCCACGGCTGCGACAATCGCATCGGCTGCGGGCGGCTGTCCCTTCACCATGATACCCAGCCCCATCTCGTCCAGTTTCTCGGCGGTGGGCAACTGGTCACCCGCCTCCATGGGCACGGCGACCACGGGCAACCCGTGCCACATGGCCGAATGGAACGAGTTGTAGCCGCCATGGAAGATGAGCAGATCGCAGCGGTGCAGCAGCAGCGTTTGGGGAATGTACTTCTCGACGCGCACGTTGGCGGGCAGCGCGCCGAATTGCGCCGGGTCCATCGTCTTGCCCACGGTAATGATGCCGTTGACAGGCAGGCTGCCCAGCGCATCGATCAGCGCGCGGAAAACGGCGGGCGCCTTGTTGAAGGCAGTGCCCAGCGTGGCATAGATGGTAGGGCGCGCAGGCAGCGCATCCACCCAGGCGGGCAGAGCGTCGTCACCGCTCATATCAAAGGGAGGTGCGCAGAAGCATTGAGTCACCGCCGGTTCGCGTGGCATTTCGATTGTCCAGGCGGGGGGCAGGAACTTGAGGACGAGGAAGCGGTCGTAGGTTGCCAGGGTGGGGTCGCTGGGGAGGCCATGGCGCACGCGCAGGCCATCGAGCAATTCGGGCAGGATGTGGCGCGGGTCAATGTAGATGGCCCACATGATGGTGGCATGGGGGATGCCCAGCGCCTCGGCGGCGACATAGCCGCCGTACTCCACCGGGTCGCGCACAATCAGGTCGGGCCGCCACGCTGCGCCTTGCGCGAGCAAGTCGTCTGTCATGCGCGGGCCGAGGCCCTGCACAAAGCCGAAAATCTGCTCAAAAACGAGGGGCATGCCCCTGGTACGATATTCCATCACCTCGGGCAAACCGTCGAAGACATCGATCGAGCCGTCATAATCAACCCCGCAGCCAATGTGCTCGAGCCCCAGCCGCTGGACGACGGGGCCGAAGCGTTGTGCGGTGGCGATGGCCACGGCGTGCCCCTGTGTTTTGGCGGCCAGCGCCAATTGCACCATGGAATGAAAGTGGCCATACAGCGGTTGCACTGTGAAGAGAAAGCGCATGTCGACTCCCTGTGCGTATGGGGAACGAAAGGCGTGTGTCGCCTGCAACCGAGTTTACCCTCGCAGCAAGCGACGCACCGCTAACAAAGGATACGTTGTGCGCCAAATGCGGCACGCGCATTCGCGCCCTCGGCTACTCGATGCATGTTTGGTTCGGGTATAGTTGAAGCATCGACACGGACTTTGCACAACTTGCCGTCGAAAGGAGAACCGAATGGCCAGCCACGAACGCATCTTTTCCCCGCGCCGCCCGCTGGGGCGCACGGGCTTCTCCGCCTCAATCCTGGGCGCGGGCGACCTGGCCGACCGCAGCCAGCCAATCGATCGCTGCGTCGCCACGCTGCAGCGCGCTTTCGATGCAGGCATCAACGTGGTCGACACGGCCCCCGGCTACGAAGATGGCTATTCCGAGGAGATTGTCGGGCGCGCCGTGCGAGGGCGGCGCGATGAACTCTTCATCATCGACAAGGTGGACGACCTGCACGGCCCCGTCACACCCCAGATCGAGGAGTCGCTGCATCGTCTGCAACTGGACTATGCCGACGCCTTTGTCTTTCATGGCCTCTCGTCCATGGAGGACTTTTCGCGGCTGGTAGCGCCCGGCGGCGGTTTCGACCAACTGGCCGACGCCATCCGCGCCGGCAAGACACGCTTTCGCGGCATTTCCTCGCACAACCCCGCTGTGCTTGCGGCCGCGCTGGCTGCCGACCTCTGCGACATCGTGCTCTTCCCCGTAGGCCCCTTTGTGGAGGAACGCTATATAGGCGAGATATTGCCCCTTGCGCGCTCACAAAATGTGGGGACCGTCTGCTTCAAGACCTTTGGGGCGGGCAAACTTCTGGGCGACACGGCG
>CAYRVP010000209.1:0-6314 GCA_964427845.1 uncultured Caldilineaceae bacterium | reverse complement strand
ACAAGTGAGCCAGTGTAAGATCTTTTCGATGGGCTCTTACAGAAGGGGATTGCGGGAGGCCAGGAGCGCGAAGAGGAAGAGCCAACCGACCTGGACGAGGTCGAGAATGAGCCCGTTGAGGAAGACACTTTCGACCTGAGCCAGATCGAGATCGATGACTCCATCAGCCTCTACCTCAAGGAGATCGGCCGTGTGCCGCTCCTGACAGCCGAGGAGGAGATCTCGCTTGCCAAGCGCATGGAGAAGGGGCGCGACGCCCGCAAGAAGCTGCAGGGCGGTGTGGACGATTGGGACGAGCGCGAGCGACTGTTGTGGCAGGTGCGCGACGGCCAGGCCGCGCAGGAGCATCTGATCAAGGCCAACAGCCGCCTGGTGGTCAGCGTCGCCAAGAAGTACGTAGGGCGCGGCGTCCCTTTCCTGGACCTGATTCAGGAGGGCAACATCGGCCTGATCCGCGCCGTCAAGAAGTTTGACTACCGGCGCGGCTTCAAGTTCAGCACCTACGCCACCTGGTGGATTCGCCAGGCGGTGACGCGTGCGATTGCCGATCAGGGGCGCACGATCCGCGTGCCTGTGCACATGTACGAGCAGATCAACCGATTGACGCGCACGAGCAGGCAGCTTGTGCAGGAGCTGGGCCGCGACCCGACGACCGACGAGATTGCCGCCAAGCTGGAAGTGTCGCCGCGCAAGGTGGAGCACATCATGCGTGTGAGCCAGCGCCCGCTGAGCCTGGAGATGCCCGTGGGCGAGGAGGAAGACTCCTACCTGGGCGACTTTATCGAGGATGAGGACGCCGACGCGCCCAGCGAGGCGGCAGGGCAGCAGTTGCTGCGCGAGGTGATCGACGAGATCTTCCAAAGCCTGACGCCGCGCGAAGTGCGTATTCTGCAGTTGCGCTTTGGGCTGGTGGACGGTTACTGCTACACGCTGGAAGAGGTGGGCAAGAAGTTTGGCGTCACGCGCGAGCGCATCCGCCAGATTGAGGCCCAGGCGCTGAGCCGCTTGCGCCACCCCAGCCGCAGCCGCAAACTGCGCGACTACCTCTAGAGAAAAGCCGACACAGAGATACTGTGTTAAAGTCACATTGGTTGCGGAGTAACACAGAGAACACAGGAGCAACTGCGGGCAAGTGATGGAGTTTGCAGGCGCCGATGTTTCACGTGAAACAAAAGAGAGGGCCGCCGGTGATCCCGGCGGCCCTCTCTTCTATCTTGCGCAGTTCTGCAGTTGCTATTCTCTGTGTTCCTCTGTTCCCTCTGTGGCCTCTATGTCGCAGTTCCGCAGTCAATTCTGATCATGTGCGCGAATGAATTCCTCGGCCCTTTCCACCAGGTCGCGGCTGCCGATGAAAAGCGGCGTGCGCTGGTGCAGGCGCGTGGGCGTGATGTCCAATATGGACTGCCTGCCGTCGCTGGCGTAGCCCCCCGCCTGCGCGGCCAGAAAAGCCAGCGGCGCGGCCTCATAGAGCAGGCGCAGCTTGCCTTCGGGCAACTTCGGGTCGCGCGTGTCCGCCGGGTAGTAGAAGACGCCCCCCGTGAGCAGATTGCGGTGAAAATCGGCCACAAGCGAACCGATGTAGCGCAGCGACAGCCCCAGCCCACTCCCTTGCGCACCCTGCAACCACTCGGTATAGGCCTGCACGCCGGGTGACCAATCGCGCTCATATGCCTGATTCACGCTGTAGTACTTTGCTTTGGCCGGAATGCGGATATCCGGATGCGAGAGCAAAAACTCGCCCACGCGCGGATCCAGCGTGAAGCCATGGACGCCATTCCCCGTGGAGTAGACGAGCATCGTACTGGAGCCGTACACTACGTAACCCGCCGCCACCAGATCGCGCCCCGGCTGCAGGCAATCTTCCAGTGTACCCGCCCCTCCCTCGCTCTTGCGCCGGTAGATCGCGAAGATGGTGCCCACACTTACGTTGACGTCAATGTTCGAAGAGCCATCCAGCGGGTCATAGACGAGCGCGTACTTGCCCGGCGTGTGGTGGGGTGGAATCGGGATGACCTCCTCCTCTTCCTCGGAGGCCATGACCGCCACGCGGCCCGTGTGATCGTTGAGGCGATAAATGGTGCGCTCGGCGTACGCATCGAGCTTTTGCACCACCTCGCCCTGCACGTTCGTCGCGCCCGTACTCCCCAGGATATCGGCCAGTCCGGCGCGATTGGTGTGGCTGGCGATCAGCTTGGCGGCCAGCGCAATGTCATAGAGCAGACTGGTCAGGCTGCCGGTGGCCTCAGGGTAATCGGACTGCTGGTCGAGGATGTAGCGCTCGATGGTGACGATCTTGTCGTCAAAGGTGCGGCGGTCGATCATCGATAGACTCCTGTGCATTTTGGCGTGTGGATGAACCCTGCGCGCAGTATAGCACGGCGCAAAGCAACGCTCTTCCTGGACGCGGAAGCACGCTGATCTTCACGGACCTCAACCGCAAAGCGCTCTTGTTACCCGCTACAAACCGCGTGCATCCGCGTCACCAGCAGCTGATCACGGTGTGCCGTAGAGGCGCGTGTAGTGGTAGAGGTTCTCGGTGATGAGCTGGACGTAGAGACGCGGCTCGCTGAAGGTGAGGATTTCCACAAACTGCGTGTCATCCGCACCGGACAGCTCGCGCCACGACTTGGCGTTGCCCGGCCCGGCGTTGTAACCGACCAGCGCCGAGACCTCGTTGCCGTCCAAATAGAGACGCACCCAGTCAAAATAGTAGGCCCCGAAGTTTACGTTAATGTAGGGGCGGTAGATCAGGTCATTGGACCAGTCGGGGTGGCCCTGCTGATCGGCCACCCAGCGCGCCGTGTCGGGGATGATTTGCGCCAGCCCCTGCGCGGCGGCGTAGCTGCGCGCCCCTTCCTCAAATAGGCTCTCCTGACGAATCATGCCATAGTAGAGGAACGGATCCATGTTGTGGGCGCGCGCCTCGGTGGTAATCAGCTCATCGAAGTAGCGCGGGTAGACAAAGCTCTGCAGGAAGAGGGGGGCATTCTCCACAAGCCCTGCGGGGCTGAACTGGAGCAGCCGCGCCATACTGGAGATGCTGTGGCGATAGGCGCCGATGCGCGCGAACTCCAGGGCCAGCGGGTAGAGCGCCACAGGATCATCCTTGTAGCGGCCGTAGAGGCGGTCGAGCGCATCGTTGGCGTTGATGCGGTCGTCCACTTGCAGGAGCAGCCGCCCCGTGCGCAGGTCCTGATCGGCCGCGATGGCCTCGGGCAGGGCTGTGGGGTTCGAGACGCCGGCAAAGGCATCCCATTGCTGCAGCCACTCCTCGGCAAAGGCCTGGCTGCCGTCATCACGCGCCACACGCGAGGGCGGGCCGACGATCTGCTTCACGTTGGCCAGCAGCGCGGCGTCGGTCACAGGCAATCCCTTGAGTGCCTGCGCCGCGAGCACACCGTAGTAGATGTCGGGGGCGCGCTCAACCAGCGCCTGCCAGGCAGTGCCTGCGGCCTCCGGCTGATTGTTGGCGGCGTGCGCGCGCCCCAGCCAATAGGCTACGCCCGGCCAGCGATAGTCGGGATACTCATTTTGCAGGCGCGTGTAGGAGGCCACGGCCTGGCCGTGCAGCCCGGCGCGCAGCGCGCCCGTGCCCACGGCGTAGAGCGCATCCGCTGCGCGCGTGCTCTGCGGGAAGACTTCGGCCAGCGCCAGCAGGTCCACGGCCGCTTCCACATCGTTGCCCACGCGCAGCGCCATGGACGCGCTCTGCCAAAGCGCTTCAGGCGCGAGCGCGTCGGCGGCAAAGTCGCGCGCAAAGGTGCGCAGTGTACGGCGCGCACCGGCCTCATCCCCCTGCGCGGCCAGCGCCGTAGCCTTGTCGAGCCACGCCTGGCCAAAGCAATCACATGTGGCAAATTCGTTGATGACCCGATCAAGCAGCGGGATGGCCGAGGCCGCGTCTTCGGCGCCGAGATAGGACTCGGCCAAGCCCAGCAGCGCAGGCGCATAGCGTGTGTCAGTGGGATCGGCGCTATCGAGGAAGGCGGTGTAGGCATTAATAGCCGGAACATAGGCGGCGGCCAGGAGGTCAATTTCGCCGCGCTGCACCAGGTCAAAGTCCACATTGCGATTGATGAGTTCCACCAGCGCCAGATAGGCGGCCTGCGCGGAAGGCGCAGATGCAGTGGCAGCGCGCCACTGCTCGATGGCGGCGGGGTCATTGCCTGCATTGGCGAGGGCCGTACCCGCCTGGTACTGAATGCTGGCGCGGTAGGCGCTGTTTTGCGCAAAGTCGAGAATCGCCAGGAGCGCGTTGGCGGCGTCGGCGGCGCGCCCTGCGTCGTTGTACAGTTGCGCCTTGCGTTCAAGCAGACGCGACCTGGCAGGCGGGTCGGCCGAGGCGTCTGACGCGCGCTGCAGGGCGTCGGCGGCGGCATCGACATCGCCCAGCGCCATGTAGGCATCGGCAATGCGCGGCTGCACATACTCATTCATCCAGGGATAGCTTTCGAGGAAGCTCCAGTATGCCTGGATAGCGGCGTCGTACGCGCCGGAGGCAGCCAGCGCACGCGCGCGCAGGAAGGTGTCGCGCCCCAGGAAGTCGGCCGCGCCGGCGGCCTGCGTGGCGGCATCCAGTTGATCCAGGGCGGCAAGCGCGTCGGCGGGTGCACCGTCGGCCAGCGACGCGCGCGCCAGTTCGAAGCGCGCCTCAAGCGCCAGCGTTGGCTCCAACCCGCTGCGCCCCAGCAACTCGTTGAGCGTAGCCAGTGCCGCCGTGTAGTTGCCCACGCGGTAAAGCTGCCGCCCCTTGTTGAGCAGAAACGTGGGGTCGGTGATGGCGGCATCGGGCGGGGCAGCGGCAGGCGCGTGCAGAGTCGTGGGCGCGGGCAGAGCAGTGGGCGCACCACCGGGTGCTTGTGCGGCCACACCGCCGGGCTGTGCGGCTACCACCGGCACGGCGGCGGCATCACCCTCTGCGCCGGCGCCATTGGCTGCAAGCGGCGTGGGCGTAAAGGTAGGCACTGCTTCGGGAGCCGCCGTTTGTTCGCCGCGATTGCAGCCGGTCAGAAGCAGCACCAGCAGCACAAGTGCGGCCCATAGGTGCGCACGGCCACGGCGGCGCCTATACACTCTGTCTGGGTTCAAGGCAGTTGGCATTGGGTTCATGGGCAATGAGATGCGGAGCTGCCGCAGTGGCGCAGGGCCGTAAAGCCTACCTTTGTGGTTCGCTGCGCCATCTGGTATGATTTGCGTTTGTTCGCGCCCCAACTGTCTGCGCGTTTTGGCGCCAGTGTGAAGGGAAGCCCTGGTTGATGGCGCAACATTGGATTACTCTACAACAGAGTACGCCAGGATGCGACGTTGCGCCTGCGACGATTGTTCCATTTGCACCCTCCGTGCCATTCTGCATTCAGCCCATTGCCATCCCCTCCGCCCATGAGTGACCTTCCCGCAACCCACGCCCAGCCCGCCGGCCACGCCACAGACCCGATCACCGCGCGCTACGAACTGGTGGTGGGCATGGAGGTGCACGCGCAGGTGCAGAGCCTCTCCAAGATGTTCTGCACCTGCGCCACGGACTATGCCGGCGCGCCTCCCAACACGCGCACCTGCCCCGTTTGCCTGGGGCTGCCGGGCAGCCTGCCCGTTGCCAACCGCGCCGCCATCGAGGCGACCATCCGCACGGGGCTGGCGCTCAATTGCCGCATCAACGAGACGGCCGTCTTTGCGCGCAAGAACTACACCTACCCCGATCTTCCCAAGGGCTACCAGATCTCCCAGTACGAGTTGCCCCAGTGCGAAGATGGCTGGCTTGACATTGAACTGACGGATGGCGCGACCCGCCGCATACGTATTCACCGCGTCCATCTGGAGGAGGACACGGGGCGCTCTGTACACGAGGGCGGCGCGACGTATGTCGACTTGAACCGCGCCGGTGTGCCGCTCATGGAGATTGTCTCCGAAGCGGACATCCACTCGCCCGAAGAGGCCTACGCCTACATGACCAAGCTGCGCGCGATCTTGCGCGCACTGGGCGTCAACAGCGGCGACATGGAGAAGGGCGCGCTGCGCTGCGAGCCCAACATCAGCGTACGCACGTTGGAGCAGCGCGAGCGCGGTGAATATGGCACAAAAGTGGAGGTGAAGAACCTCAACTCGTTCCGCTCCATGCGCAGCGCAATTGCCTACGAACTGGAGCGCCAGGCGCACGTGCTCGATGCCGGCGGCGAGATTCAGCAGGTGAACATGGGTTGGGACGAAGTACGCATGCAAACGGTGCTCCAGCGCAGCAAGGAGAGCGCGCACGACTACCGCTACTTCCCCGAGCCCGACCTGCCGTCGCTGCATGTTACCGCGGCCGAGGTTGAGCG
>CAYRVP010000208.1:0-6328 GCA_964427845.1 uncultured Caldilineaceae bacterium | reverse complement strand
AACCAGTCAACCAGTCAACCAGTCAACCAGTTCACCGGTCAACCAGTCAACCAGTCAACCAGTGAGTCTATCACACGCCCCCACCCACGAGGCTCTCGTAGACCAGGTCGTGGGCTATGGCGCGCCACTGGCCCCAGCCGTGGCGGTCACCCATGAGGTTGCGCAGTTCGGCGGCGGTTTGCGTCAGGTGACCAGGCAGCACCATACGGAAGTCGGTGATGGCCTCATGCGCGTGGGGCTGCGGCGCGCCGCCTTCACTGCGAATCAGGAAGACGTAGCTGGCAAAGTGCGCCACTTGCCCCTCATAATGAAAGGTGTACTCGACCAGCCCCAGGAAGCGCTCAACACACACGCTTAATGCCATTTCCTCGTCAATCTCGCGCAGCAGGCCCTGCTCCACATCTTCGTGCCAGTTGATGCCGCCCGAGGGAAGCCGGTAGATGTGGCGGGGGTAGTGCGCCTTGGCGTGCACCCAGATGCCGCCGGAAGGGTCGAGCACGGCAAAGACAGCCTCGGCGCGGCGATCGCCCTTGTCGCTGAAGCGGTAGGTGCGCGTGTATTCGTCGGCCTCCAGCGACACGCTCCAGCGCATGGGGGCGCCATAGCGAGCAGCCAACGCAGCCACTTCGTCGGTCTCAACGCCGGCTCTGCGCCACTGGGTTTGTGGTTGGCTCTGGTTCATGTGGTCGCATCCTTGGCAGGGGTGTCAGCGTGATCGGCGTGTCGGATCGCGCGACGCTGTCGCATCGTGCTCCAGGCGATGGCGACAAGCATCAGCGCAATCGTGGCCCAGCTGATCCAGCGCCCAACCCGGCGCGGCGTTGTGTCACCATAGGTAAGCAGGATGTAGCCCTCGCCGGGAGGCGCGTCCACGGTCATGCGGCCGAGCGTGCCGGTGGCTTCGGGCACAATCGGCAGTTCACGCAGCGGCGCGCCGTGTTCGCCGTCGAGCAGGTAGGCGCGCCAGCCGGGATAGTAGAACTGATTGTAGACCAGCGTTTTGGGTGCGTCTGTACGGTTGGCGTAGTAGATCTCCTCGGAGACGCTGTTGTGCGCCACCGACTCGGCAGCGAAGGTCTCGTAGTCGAAGATCGAGTAATCAAGCAGAGTGTTGAGAGGCGCATCGGGCTGGCCGGCGGCTTCCTGCTGGATGTAGTAGTCAGCCATGGGGCTCCACGAGGGCACCTTCTTCACCCATGCGGTGCTGCCGGTCATCTCGTCGGAAGATTGCTGGAAACGCATGAGTGCGGCCAGGCTCACGGGCCCCTCGGCGGGCTCGCTAATCTGCACGCGCAGGTAGGGATAGCTCGCGAGGATGACCACCGCGCAGAGCGCGACGGCCGCAGGGATGCGCGCCCCGTCCGGCGCGGGCGCTGTCTCATCCGGTGCGGAGAAGTGCGCCACAAGCAGCCCGCCCAGCATGGCCAGGAAGGGGGCCATGACGCTGTACCAGCGCCATGGGAACTGCGCCACGCCCAGCCATGCACCCAGCAGCGGCAGCCGCCAGAGGGGCGCGGCCACCTGCAACGCAAACAAGAGGGCCACCAGCGCCGACGCGGCGTAGAAGGCCAGTTCCCAGCGCAGTCGTCCCGCGCGCTGCCACTGCACGATCAGCCCCAGCACGCCGAGCAGCAGCGCCGCCGCGCCGATCTGAAAGCTGATGGCATCGGCGGCACCGGGCTGGCTCACGCCGAAGCCCCACTGTGCGCTGAAGAGCTGGTGCAAATAGACAAAGTTGTCTCGGTAGTCATAGCGCCCTGCAAACCACTGATCCACAAGCACATACTTCTGCTCGAGGAAGGCGGGGATCCAGAAGGTGGCGCTCAACCCCAGCCCTGCCGCAAGGCCCGCAATCGGCCAAAGCGCGCGGCGCACGGCCGCGCCCAGCCGCGTGCTGACGGCGGCCACCCCACCTGCGGGGATTGCGTGCAGCCAGGCGAGCAACAGCACATAGAGGCCGAGGAAAGAGGTGAAGAGCACAATCACCAGGTTGCTGGTGAGCATCAGCGCGCCATAGCTGAGCGCCGCCGCCACAATCCAGCGCATGCGGCGCTGAATCACGGCGCCGCGCACCGCCCACAGGCACAGCGGCAGCCAGACGAAGGCCATGCTCTCGGCCAGGTTGGCGCGCACGTAGAGGTTGAGCAGGTGATAGGGCAGGTAGGTGTAGACCACCGCCGCGACGAGCGCCGCCGGTCGCCCCCCCCAGGGCCGCACACTGATGTACATGGCGGCCGCGCTCGCCACGATGCTGAGCACGAAAATGGCCTCAATCGCCTGTGTGTAGCCAAAGCCCAGAAAGTGGAGCAGCAACTCGGCCAGAAAGTGGCTCAGCGGGCCGTAGATGTTGAAAAAAGGGTAGCCGTAGCCAAAGGCAAAGTCGGGGCTCCAGCGGGGCCACCAGATGCCGTCGGCCACCACACGGTTGAACTGGTGGAGGAAGTAGACGTGGTGGCGCGCATCGTTGGCGCCCCAGAAGTAGCCGGGCAGCAGAAAGGGGGCCACGGCAAAGATGGTGAGCAGCAGGGCCAGCCCAAAGAGCGGGTCGCGCCAAAGCGGCGGGTTGGCCGCGACGACCGGTTCGCGCACGGGCTCCGCAGGCAGCATAGTCGGATTAGCGGCCATAGAGCACCAACTTGTCGTCAAGGCCGCCATTGGCGCGTAGACGCGTGCCATCCTGCCAGTTGTATAAGCCCAGGTAATAGACAAGCTCCGCCGGCGCATCGGCGGGTAAATCCAGCGTGTAGTGCTCGGCAAAGAGCTGGCCGGGAAGCCAGGTAGTGGAGGGCGCAGCGGCCACCGGCGGCGCGTCCATCTGCGCGACGACGCGCGGCGCGTCACCGCGCAGTTCCACCGCCTGGAAGAAGAGGTTGGCGTCGAAGGGCAGCGGGGCAAGTGCCTGCCAATCCAGCGCCAGCGTGGCGCGGCGCACGCCATCTGCACCGGGCGCGCTTTCGTCCACCTGCGCGGCGAGCACGGCCACCTGCGCATCGCCCAACACGGCGATGGGGCGATCGGGCGGGACAACATGCGCGTAGGCGGGAATGAGGTAGGGCTGAGCGGCGAGCAGCAGCACCATTGCCAGCGCGCCATACCACGCAGGCCGCCAGAGATCGGTGAAATAGAGCAGCGCGCTGCCCGCGGCCGCAGCCAGCAGCGGCGCGGCCAGCAGGCCCGCCTGCCACGGCGCCGCGAGCAATTGCGCCGCACCAGTCACTCGCCATAGGGGCGCGCTCCAGCCCAGCGTGAGAGCGAAGAGCAACACCGAACCCGCCAGCGAGAAGATGAGCAGGCGGCGGTTCGTCCCCGGCAGCCCATCCACGGGGATGCGCAACGCCAGCAGCCCGACTGCCGCCGCAGAAGCGAGCACAAGCGCCGCCGTGCCAATTTGCAGCGGTGCGGCGGCGGTCCAGCCCGTACGCAGCAGCCCGTAGAGCGAGGTGAACTGGGCATCAAACGCGCGCGGCGGTGCGGCGCGCAGGCCCCACGCGGGAATGAGGCTCAACAGCGAAGCCAGCGCACTTCCCACCACAAGCAGCAGCCCCAGGCGGCTCCGCTCAACCAGGAGCGCGTAGAGCGCGAGCAGTAGGGTTGCGCCCAGCGCCAGCCCCGCCTGTGTACGCACCATCCAGACAATGGCCAGCAGGGCAACGGCTGCGCCCAACGGCGCGCGTTCCGTCACAAAGACCGCTACGCCGGCCAGCGCCAGCGGCAGAAGCGCCAGGATCAGTGCATCACCCAGGCTGCCGCGCACGTAGACGGTGGTTAGCAGCGCGGGGAGAAGCAGGTAGACGAAGCCCGCCACAGCGGCGGCGCGATCACCCAGCCGGGCCTGCAGCCATGCGTAGACGCCCAGTGCACCCAGCACCAGGCACAAGAGAAGCACCCACTGCACGGCGCGCGCGGGTGTCACGCCCAGCAGCAACAGCGGCTGGGCAGGCAGCAGCGCGCCAATGCCCAGGCCGCGCCAAAGATCGGGCGCCACCGCCACGTTGGCCAGTGCGGCGGGGCTGGCCACGTTCCACGCGGCCACAAAGCCCTGCTCACTTTGCCAGAGCAGCGGCGAAAAGCCGGGCGCGCAGGCAAAGAGGCAGAGCAGGAGCAACGCCCACAGGCCCAGGCGTGGCGGCGCGTGGTTGCTCATAATGTGATGGCGGGCAGGCGGCCCGAGCGCTGAACCGAGTCACGGCTGGGCGTGTGCAATTCAATCACTTGATGCGTGATGCCTCTCGCGTGGCATGGGTGTCGAGGTAGGCAAGCCAGCCGCGCGCCGTGAGGGGGCCGTAGCGATTATGTGCAACCGTTTGCGTGTCCGAGACTGAGGCCGTGGCAAGCTGATGCGCCAACGCCACGGTTGCGTCGCGCGTGGCGGCGAAGGCTGCGCGCAGCGCGGCCACGTCAAGGTCAACGCCGGGTGTGTAGCCATCGTACTCGTCCATCTGCAGCGGCGCGCCCAGAAAGACGCGCAGGCGGCTCTGTCCCCACAACTCAATGCCGGATATGTGGCGCAAACACGTCGCGGCCCTGCCGGTGGCCGATCGATCAGTCGCGACGGCGGCGCGCGCGTCAATCGCTGCGCCCGCAGTTGTCAGTGCGTCGGCCCACTCGCGCAGCGCACGCTTGCGTCCCGGTCTCTCCAGCACTATCTGGCTGACCTGTCCTGCAATACTCTCTTTGATGCCCACACAGGCCTCGCTTCCCGATTTGAGCATTGTTTATGCGTCGTCGAGCGGCACGCCCAGCAGCGGTTCACGGTGGCCCATGTCGAGCAGCACGCCGCCGCCCTCTGCGCCGCCAATCTCCGCGCGCTGCGCGTGCGCGGTGCTGCGCTGCAACCTCGCGACATGCGCTGTGATCCGCTCCAATTCGAGCAGGCTCAGGCCGTAACGGTTGGCCGGATGTTTGAGGATCTGCGCCACGTCGAGCGCCACAATGCGCGCCGCCTCCTCGGCCCCGGCGAACGGCTGCCACGGCACAAGCGACGTGCGCAGAAAGTCCTGCCCGGCGGGCGTGAGACGCAGCGCAGGCCCCTGGCGTCGCAGGGCCAGCAGCGAGCGCTCCAGCTTCCACGCCAGAAACCACTCGGCCCCTGCGGGTGCAGTGATGTCCGCACCCATGAGAAAATAGACGCGGTCCACGTTGGCAATGCGCTCGTGGATCGCCTCGATCGGCGCGCCGGCCGCGGGCGTGCGCCGGATCTCGATGGAGACCTGCACGGGCAGCGCGGCCAGCGCACGGCCTAGCGCCGCGCGTGCGGCCTCGAGATCGTTGGTGGCGCTCACAAAGAGGCGCAGTGGTTCTGCCATGGCCAAAGTGTATCACCGCGGCGCGCGCCGTCCGAAAATCGCAGGCCACCGGGCGCGCTTGGCGTATACTGAGGGCAATCAAGACAGCGCGACGCAGCGTCGCGCAGGGCCCAATGAGCACAGACAAACGAAATGAAGGACAAGAGATGGAACAGCAAAGAGCAGCCGAATTGCGCGCAGGCGTTTCAGGCGAGGCGAAGGGGGTCGTCACCGCAGACAACACGGCGGTGGCCATGCGCAGCGGCGATGTGCCCGTCTTTGCCACGCCCGCGCTGGTGGCGTTGATGGAGGAAGCGGCGGTGGCGGCGCTGGCCCCCTATCTGGCAGAGGGGCAAACAAGCGTGGGCGTACAGGTGGAGGTGCGTCACCTGGCCGCGACCCCTGTGGGCGCGCAGGTGCGCGCAGTGGCGCGCGTGATGCTGATCGAGGGGCGGCGGGTCACCATGCGCGTGCTGGCCTACGATGAGAAGCAGAGTATCGGCGAAGGGCAGCACGAGCGCATGATTGTGGACCGCACCCGCTTTCTCGAGCGTGCGCAACAATAACGGCAGTACGCCGAAAAGGCGGAAACAACAGGATTGGCATGAAGGTCCCTGTGCAATGGATGTAAAGGAGCCAGTCATGTGGACCCCGATGATGCTTGGGGCGGCGGCGCTGCTGGGCGCTGCGCACATTGGCGCACGGCTGGCGGGCAAGGAACGCGCCGCGTTCTGGCTCAAACCGCTGCCGATCGCGCTCTTCGTCCTCATTGCAGCCACAGCCCAGCCGCCGGTCTCGCCGCTCTACCGCAGCCTGATTCTGGGCGGGCTGCTCTTCTCCACGATCGGCGACGTCTTTCTCGCCTCGGGCGCCGCACGCTTTGTGCCGGGGCTGGCCGCTTTCCTGATTGCACACCTCTTCTACGCCGGCGCGTTCCTCACCCGGCAAGGGCCCGGCGGCCCGTGGTGGGTGGCCGCCCTGGGCATTTCCTACGGCGGCCTGATGCTGGCGCTGCTGTGGCCCCATCTGCCCGACCCGCTGCG
>CAYRVP010000207.1:0-6380 GCA_964427845.1 uncultured Caldilineaceae bacterium | reverse complement strand
GTCCCGCGGTGTAGTCGATCGACACCATGTGATCGGTGTGGAACCGACCGAAACACGCTTTCCATCCCCGGTGGCAGGGGCGGGCTCTCTCCCGACGCGCACCCACCTTGGCATCTGTCGCAGAAAGCCACTCGGATACTGATCCCACTGGCTGCTTTTCTTCTGGGGACGCTTGGCTGTTCGGCGGCCAACCTTGTGCAACGCCCAGTGACCACGGCCGCGCCGACTCGCACGCTGGCGCCGACCTTCACCCCCACTGCCGAATCGGTGGAGGCGATCATTATCGTCACACCGCCCAGTGGCTCCACCCCCGGTGTGATCACAATCCCGCCCGGCGTGGACCCGTCGGTCTTTCTGGTGCCGCCGCCCACCGAAACGCCCACCGCCACCGAGACGCCGACGCCCGACCCGTTGGCTTCGCCCACCGAGACGCCTATCGCGCTCTTCACAGCGGTCGCGCCGCCGGGCGCCACGCAGGCGCCTGCGCCCACAACAGCGCCGCCAACGCCGACGCAATCGGCAACGCCTACGGCCACGCCCAGCCCGACGGCCACGCTTACGCCGACCCCCTATATTGTCCTTGACGCTGGGCGCACGGCGCTGCGCGAAGTGCCCGGTGTGGAATATCCGCTTGTGGCGCAGTTGGGGCCGGATATTCCGATCACTGTCGTGGGCCGCAACACTGAAGGCACCTGGTTGCAGCTCTGTTGCGTGAATGGCGCGGCTGTCTGGGTGGCGGCAGATTCAGTGCGCGTTGTCAATAATGTGAGCGCCGTGGCGCTGGTGCAGGGTGGCGAGCCGCCCACGCCCACCTGGACGCCCACAGCAACCGAAACGCCCACAATAACGCCGACGCCGACCTCGACGCCCTATCCGTTTGAGCGGGCCATCGGGCCGCAGTTCTTCCCGACCAACAACGAGTTTATCTCCGTCTGGGTCAAACTCTTTGTTGGTACGCCGCCACTGGAGGTGCCGGCTGAGGGCTACCTCATCAAGGTTCTCTTCGAGGGCTTCGAGCGCGCACCCACAAATGGTGTCTCGCCCAGCGCCAACGACTTTGAATTCAGTGCACCGCCTGGAGCAGGCAACCGTGTGCAATACAACTGGAAATACGAATACACGCCGCCCGATCCAAAATCGCTCGATCCAAAGAGCACATTGACTCGAGCCGACCTGATTGGCACCGGCACCTGGACAATCTTCGTCACCGACGGCACAGGCAAGCAGCTTTCAGACGCCGTCACATTTACGACTGCACCCAGCAACCCAAATCGTGAAGTCTACGTGGGGTGGGTGCGGACGCGATAAGGCTCATGCACAAACCATTCAAACCTGCAGCACCCATTCGCTGTTCTGCCACACGTTCAAATACATTCGGGTCCACCAAACGAACGACCAACCAACAACAACTCGCGCGCAAGCAACCGCAGAAGCTTTCATCGCAGCCTGCATTGCAGCACTTGACGTTGAGAGGCCGGACAATGACTCGCCATACATCCATCGCCGCCGTTCTTGTCGTTTTGGCCGCCCTGCTCACACTGAGCGCGTGCGGGCGCGGCAGCAAGGCCGCCGACAGCGCCGCACCGCCGCTCATTCGTACACCAATGCCCACGTTCACACCGACGTCGCCCGCCGCCGCCGCACCGCAGCAGAGCGCTCCTGCAGTTCAACCCCTCATACCCGCTGACGCAGCGCCTGCGCTCAATGCAGCCGCCGCGCCGCAGACCATTGAGGCGATCGCGCTCGCCATCCCCTCGCCCGAACCGCAAGGCATTGGCGGCCCCATGGTTGAATTGCCGGCCGGTGGCATCCCGCCTGTAGCCGTCATCAACACCGAACTGGTGAACTCGCGCACCGGCCCCGACACCACCTACCCCGTTGCCACCGTGCTGGGCCGTGGCGAGGACTTCGACATCACGGGCAAGAGCAGCGACGGCGCCTGGTTGCGCGTCTGCTGCCTGGTGGACCTGCAGGAAGTCTGGATCTCCGCCGAATTTGCCGACAGCGACGGCTCCATCGACAACGTGCCTGTGGCCCAGGCCGGTGAGACTTCCGCGCTGGCGCTGGCGCGCCAGAACGGCGCCACGCGCGTCGTAGCAGCGGCCACTGCTGCGCCCGCACCCGTCGTCGAGGCGCCGGCGCCCGCACCTGAGCCGGTTGCCCAACCCGCGCCCCAGCCCGCAGCCGAAGCCGCGCCTTCCGCACAAGCCGCACAAGCCGAAGCAGCCCCGGCAGCCCCGGCAGCCGAAGTTGCAGTCGCCGCTGTCGAAAATGCAGGCACAGGCGGCTTTGAGTTGAGCGGCCAGGAGGCCTTTCCAGAGACAAATGTCGTGCGCGTCTTCCTCTACGTCTACGCTGAGAACCAGGGCCTTGAAGGCTACACCCTGCGCGTGACCAAGGATGGTGTCGAACAAACCGTTGCCGGCGCCTCCTTTGGCGGCCAACCGGGCATGACCTGGCCGATTGCCGACGAACGCCAGCGCTTCCAGAATTTCAAGGTCGAGTTCCCCGGCGTGGAGCCGGCCGGCGTCTGGAGCGTGGAACTGATAGGCGACGGCGCAGTCGTTGGCCCGGCCGCCACCTTCACACTGGCCGAGAATGACGCAGCGCAAGAACTTTATGTGCGCTACAAGCGGAACTAGCAACACACGCTTCCAAAGCACACACACCCACAGGCGCAGACAATGACAACGGCAGGCAGCAAACCCGCGCAATCATCGCAGCGCGCGGGTTTGCTGCCTGCTTCGTTTTGGGTCGCGCTCATCGTTGCCGGCGCGCTGGCGCTGCGTCTGGGACGCCTTGCCTGGCAGCCCCTGTGGTGGGACGAAGGCTACAGCGTCTACTTCGCCACCGAGCCGCTTGGGCGCATGCTTTGGCTCACGGCACACGACATCCACCCGCCCCTCTACTACGCGCTGCTGCATCTGTGGATACGCATCCTTGGCAGCGGCCCCGTCGCCCTGCGCCTGCTGAGCGTGGTGATCGGCGCGCTCTCGGTGGCTGCGCTGGCGTGGATGACGCGCATCCTCTTCCCGTTGCGCCCACGCGTTGTGTGGATTGCCGCGCTGCTCCTCGCCGTCAACCCTATGCATCTCTACTATGCGCAAGAAGTGCGCATGTACGCGCTGGCGATGCTGCTCTGCATTGCTGCCACGGGCTGGCTGTGGCGCGCCATCTCCCAACTTTGCACGGGCCACCCTGCACGAACGGCGCTTTTGCTTTATGCGCTCTTTGGCGCGCTCGCGCTCTATACCCTCTACTACTCGGCGCTGCTGCTCGCCACACAGGCGCTGTGGGCATTCTGGATGCTGCGCCACACGCGTGCGGTGCGCACAGCCTTACTTGCCCTCGTCGCCACCTATGCAGCCATTTTCGTGGCCTACCTTCCGTGGCTCATCTACGCGCTGCCCAAACTCGTTGCCTATGTGAGCCAGAAAGTCGCCTCCGACAGCGACAGCCCCCTCAACCTGCTCGACTACGCGCTGCGCCACGGTCGCACGCTGCTCGCCGGCCACGTAGCGCCTGCTTCGCCCGCCACATGGGCAGCGCTTGCGATCTCTCTCGCCGCTCTGCTCGTCATGCTGATCCTCGCATGGCGCGGCCGCATCCACCCCGTGGCAGTCACGTCGCCCACTCCCGTGCTTGCGCTTCTGCTCTTCACGTTCCTGCCCGTGGCGGCAGCTTTTCTGCTCAATCTGCGCCTCCCCTTCTTCCCCGCCGGCGGCGAGCGGCTCCTGCTCTTCGTGCTTCCCTTCGTCCTCCTCCTGATCGCACGCGCCGCCGACGGCGCGCACGACGTGCAGCCCGTGGTCGCCGGAGTTGCCCTTGGACTGCTCACCCTTGCCGGCCAACTGGGTGTGCTTGTCTTCTACACCACGCCTCGCTATACGCAGGATGATTACCGCCCCGTCATCAGTCAGGCAGTGCAGCAAGGTGCAGCGGGCGACACTTTCCTCGCCACCTTTCCCTGGATGGTGGGCTACTGGCGCACCTATGCGCCCAACACGCTGTCCGGACCGACGCCACTCCTGCTGGGCGATTCTGTGGTCGACTACGGACCCACCGTGGAGGCTGAAATCGACGCCGCCCTCGCGCGCGGCACGCTCTGGTTTCCCGAACCGCTGGGTTTCGGCAGCACGCTGCCTGCCGCCATTGAAGCCCATTTGCGCGCCGGCAGTCTCAACCTGGAGAACCGGTGGGTCAGCCTCAGCACGCGCCTCTCGGCCTGGACTGCGGCCGGCAATCCCGTCGCACAGCCGCTGAACGCAATCTTTGGAGAAGGCCCGACGCTCGTCGCCGCGGGCATTCAGCGGGCGCCCGTCACCGCCGCCAACCGCCCCATCGCCACGCATCTTGTTTGGGAGAAGCTCCCGCCACCTGGCGACAACCCGTTGCGCGTCGACCTGCGCCTGGTGGATGCGTACGACCGCACCTGGGCAGCGCGCGCCTACAGCCCGCCCGGCAGCCTCGCAGCCTCCCCCGCGACTTCCGCAAGAGCCGACGAGTTCGCGGCTCTGCTTGCGCCCGCGGGCACGCCGCCAGGCGTGTACACGGTCACCGTTGGCCTCAGTGATGCAGCCGGCCCACGCAGCGCCACAGTGGATGGTGCGCTGCATCCCGTTGTGCCCATCGGCGTGATTACGGTCACCGCCCCACTGACCGCGCCCCTGCTCGCGCAAATGCCAATCAACCACACGGTGCGTCGCCCACGCGTTGAAGAAGGGCTCTCGCTCATCGGTGCAGCGCTGCCCGACACGCCTCTGCTTGCCGGGACAACCGCGGCCCTGCGCCTTGCCGCCGAAAACCGAGCGCCAACCCCCCCACAGCGCGAGCTGCACGTAACGCTGCGCGATGCCCACGGCGCCGCCGCCGCCGAATGGCAGGGGTGGACACTGCCCAACTTCCCCACTGCACTTTGGCCGCAGGGGAGCCGCGTCCTCATCCCTGTCGAGATCGACCTGCCGCCCACGCTCGCGGATGGCCGCTATGCCGTGGAAGCGGGCTGGGTTGACATGGCCACCGACGCCCGCACGCCCCCCGTGCAGATGGGTGATATCGCCTTGCAGCGCCGCGCGGCCAGCTTTGCGCCGCTCGAGGGCGCCCAGCCACTGGAACCCGCACCCCGCTTTGGCGCCCACGCGCTGCTCGAAGGCTACACAATCACACGCACGGGCGCATCGCTCGAGCTTGCGCTCGATTGGCGCGTTGAGCAGCCGCTGCTGCCGCCCCATCACATCTTTGTGCACGCCGACGACCCCGGCGGCGTCACCCTGGCGCAAAGTGACGGACAGCCTATCACGCCTACCGGCCCCGCACCCACAGGCGCCTGGCAGCCCGGAGAGTTCTTGCGCACCCTTCACACCCTCACCCTCCCCGCAGACGCGCCCCCGCTCACGCTGCGCGTGGGCCTCTACAATCCGGCCACGCAAGTACGTCTGCCCGTTGCCATTGCCGATGCGCCCGCAGGCGACGCCGTTATCCTGACGACGCTGCAGTAGTGCCCACGGTCAGCCTCGTGCATGGAGTACCGAGTGCGCTGGTAATCGAACTTCAGGAACTTTTCGCGCCCGCATGCGTAGAGTATGATCAATGAGATTGATCCGGGCAGCCGTCTGGCGCGCCCACTACAGCACTAGGAGAGCCCACATGTCCGACCAGATGAACGACGCGCTGAACCACGCCGCAGACCAGGCCGCTGACGCCGCCCAGCAGGCCGCCGACGCATTCAAGCAGGGTGCCGACAAGACGGCCGACACAATTTCCGACGCGGCCGGCAAGGCCGCCGACGCCACCAGCGCAGCCGCCGACAGTGCTGCCAATGCCACGAAGAAGTCCATGGACGAACTGACGCAGACCGTTGAGCGGCTCAGCAATGAAGTCGCCAACAGCGCCCGCACTGCATGGGAGAGCGAGCAGCGCAAGGAAATTCAGGATTCCGTTGTCAAGGGATTGACCAGCATCGCCGCCGCCATTGAGGAGCAGGTGAAGAAGCTCTCGGAAACCGAGGATGCCAAGCGCTTCACTGCCAAGATGGAAGAGACCACCGAACGCATCACCGAGCAGGTCAAGACCAGCAAGACCTTCCAGGATGTGGCCGACAGTCTGGTCAAGGGTTTCTCGGCGGCGGCCGTCTCGCTTGAGAAGTGGCTTGGCCAGCAGGAAGCCACCAGGCGCGGCGGCGTTGCGCCTGCAGCCACTGATGCACGTGCGGATGACGACGGCTCACAGAGCATCGTCATCGAGAACCGCAGCGTAGCGCCCCAGCCGCCTGCCGCCCCATCCGACAGTGACGACGATCTCCACGCACCCGACAGTACAGTGCACTTCTAAACTCGAATCACGTAGAGAGCAGTAGTTTTTCGTAGTTAGGGTCGAGTTCA
>CAYRVP010000206.1:0-6548 GCA_964427845.1 uncultured Caldilineaceae bacterium | reverse complement strand
GTGACGCAGTTGTTTTTCTCCCCTCTCCAGACTGGAGAGGGGCCGGGGGTGAGGTTGCTGTTCGCGCGCATTGCCGAGACAATTCGTCAATTCTCACAAAATCGCCGCTACGATACGCGTCGTGAACTTGCCGGATACACCAGTAAGTGGCAACCGGTAATTTGGTCGTCGCCAAGCAGCGGACGTCCACCCATTACCACTTGCCACTTGCCACTTACAATTTGTTCTTGTTCTTCCAACCCAACATAACCCCATGCGCGCAGTCATCTTCATCAACGGAAAGCTCAAACAGCCGCAGCGCGTGCGCTCCATGCTGCGCGCCGACGACATACTGATTGGCGCAGATGGCGGCACGCGCCACATCCTCGCCATGGGGCGCACGCCCGACCTCGTCGTGGGTGACCTCGACAGCATTGAGCCGGCCACGCTCGCGCAGCTCACGGCCGCCAACGTGCCCATTGAGCGCCACCCTGTGCACAAGGACCAGACCGACCTGGAGCTGGCCATCGAGTGCGCTATGCGTGGCGGCCCCAACGGCGCGCCCGCCGCCGACGAAGTCGTGCTCGTGGGCGCAACCGGTGGGCGGCTGGACCAAGCGCTTGCCAACGTGCTCATTCTGGCGCAACGCCCGTGGCCCGTTCCCTTGCGTCTGGTGGATGGCGCACAGGAGGCCGTGCTGCTGCGCGGCCCCACTACAGCCACGCTGCACACGCACGAAGGCGCGACCGTGAGTGCGATTCCGCTCAGTGCCGAGGTGACGGGCATCCACTACACCGGTCTGGCCTACCCGCTGGAGAACGCAACACTGACTCTGGGCAGCACGCGCGGCATCAGCAACGTGGCCGAAGCGGCCGAGGTGACGGTGACGCTCGCATCGGGGTTGCTGCTTGTTGTGACTGGTGAATGAGACAGCCGTACAAGTTTTGCGGATTGACCACAGATAACGCCGGACAAGGCATTCATCCGGCGTTATCTGTGGTCAATCCGTAAAACTTGTGGCTTATGGCTGCACCGAAATCTCGGTCAGGTGCACGCTGTCGCGGCCGTCAGCGGCCGGAGTGGGCGCGAGCGTGGCGGGGTCATAGGCCACCGCGACGAGAGCATAGACGCCGGGCGCTGTTACCGGCGGAATCAGCAGCCCAAAACGATCGCTGGGCGCAAGCGTGCGGTCGCTGGCCGCTACAATAGTGCCGTCGCCGGCCACCAACCGCACGGACCACTTGAGGTCACCGGTGCTCCCCGCAAAGCGCACATCCAGCGGAATCACCTCGCCCGGCCGGAGTGTGGTCAAGGTTTGCAGCGCCTCCAGCATGTGGCCTTGCCACGCTGCCTCGACAGCCACCGGCGCAAGCGGGCGGTCGGGTTTGCCGTAGATCGACACCCACACAAAGTCGCCCCCCGCGTCAGCCACCTTGTAGGCCTCTGCATCCAGACGGCGCACGGCCTTGCCCATTTCCGGCTCCAGCACCACAAAGAGCGTGCCTGTGAGCGGTGCGAGCGCGTCCACTGTCAGGCCGTTGGCGTCAAACGCGAGTACGCTGCGCCCTGCCGGCGGATCGGCGCGCGAAATCCACGCTGCGCGGTCCAGCCCGGTGTAGACAAGCGTGGCGTGATCCGACCAGCCGTTGCGCACCATATCGACCGCAGCGGCCGCCTGCGCGGTCGCGCCGGCGGGTTCGGCGGCAAAGTCGGGGCCGGCGCTGCGCCGATAGAGCGTCACACGATCGCCCGTGGGAACCTCCCACACTCGTTCCGGCGCAAACAGGCGCGCAAACAGTGGATCGGTGGCGATGCGGGCAATGAGCGCCTTTCCCTCTGGTTCCACATCACGGTTTTCGCCATCCTTGGCAAGCAGCCAGGGGCTGGTAATGAGGCGCGTCCAGGTCGCGTCCTCCTCGGTGAGGTCGCGAATCTGCACCGGCAGGTCTTCCTCGCGCACGCTATTGCGCAGGCTGCCGCGGTGGAGCCAGTTGGAATTGATCAGCATGCCCACCTCCTGCCGATCCGGGCCGTGAGCAGCCAGTTCCTTCACAATTTGCGGGCCAATTGCAAAGGCCGGATCTGTGGGGCCAAAGGCAGGCGGGCTGGCATAGGTGCCGGCCCACAGCGAACGCATGGCATAGAGCGGCGCAAAGCGGTCAACCGTCAGCACCAGCCATTGCGTCAAGAGCACGCCCACGACGAGTGTCCCCAGCACGTAACGGAGCGGCGGGCGATAATCCGCCAAAGCCAGCGCGGCCAAAACGCAGAGGGCGGGCAGGACGGCCACAAGGTTGCGTGCGTTGGCCTGTGCCAGCAGTGCCAGACCGACGTAGGTCGAAAGCAGGCTAAGCCAGAGCAGCGTCGTGTTCCGCCCCAGGCGGCCATCGCTGCGCTGCTTGCGGAGTCTGCGTACAATTTCCCGCAGCCATGGAAAAAGCACAATCGGCGTGATGACCCACGTCGCCAGCCGGCCCAGGTGCTCGTTGAGAAAATAGTTGAAGTAGCGCGTATAGGTGTTGAGGGCGAAGAGACCTTCATATGCGCTGCCGTACGAATCCTCGTAGGCAAGCATCTTGTTGACAATGTTGACGTAGGGCAGGTACCAGAGGCTGGCAATCCATGCGGCCAGAAGCAGCGCGGCCGCAAACTGCGGCAGCGGCCCGCGCCCCTCCAGCATCACATACATTGCCAGGAAAGCAATCACGAGCCACGCCCAAAAGAGCCATCCACCCAGCACAAAGTCGGCAAGCGCCATGCGGTTGGGCCAGTACCAGAGCAGAACAAAGCCCAGAGCCACTGCCAGCGCCTGCAGAACACTGCGCCAGTGCAAGCGTACGCCGCCGGCACGCAGTTCGCGACGTGCGCCAAAGAGCACCCACAGCGTAGGCAAGCCAATGTAGAGGGGCAGCGTCCACTTCGTCAGCATGCCCACGCCCAGGCTGACGCCCCACGCCAGTGCCCAGTTGCGCCGCGCAAAGCCGTGGCAGCGATAGAGCGCAATCAGGCAGACGGTAACGGCAACCGTAAGCAACGCCTCGGTGTAAAAGAGCCGCCCCATTGCCGCGATCATCGGCAGCAGCGCCACCAGGAGTGAAGCGAAGAGCGAAGTCCACGCCGACGCAACCTGGCGCGCCAGCATGTAGGTCAGCGGGACAATGGCTGCCCCCAGCAGCACATTGAGCATCTGCGCGCCATCGGCTGTTGGGCCAAAGAGATGCAAGAAGGGTTGCGCCGCCAGATAGATCGCCGGCGCGCGATAGTTGTCGCTCGTCACGGCCTGAAAGAGTGTTTGGGGATTCAGTTTGCTCAGGAGCGCGTATTGCTCGAACGCTTTGCCCAGGTAGGCGGTGGCGTCGCGACCCACCAACACCACGTTGATGCGCACCCACAGAAGGTTGCCGCCACCAGCGAGCAAGGTAATCAGCCCGAGCAGCAGCACGATCAGCCACGGCCGGCTCGTGCTTGAGGGCGCGTGGGCAGCAGGCGTAGAGGAAGCGGCAACCGTCATGAGGATAGATGCCAATCAGGAAGAAGATGGGTCAGTGGATAGAGAAGCCACATCGTGTGGCGCTGTGGCCGGTCCACCGGTTGCCGCGCGGAGTGCAGAGGCTTCGCGCGCCAGGGCCAGCGCCGCCCCAACAGCTACGATCAACGCCAGCACCTGGCTCTGATGGAAGGGGCCCAGCAGCGTTGCGTCGTTCACAAAGGCATCACACACCAAATGCACAAGCGCATAGCCCAGCAGCGCCAGCCAGATTGTGCGCGCAGGGCGGCGCGCGTCGGCCGTCACCTGGAGTAGTACGAGCAGTATGGCCAACCCCAGCGTACGGTAGAGCCCCACTGGGTGCACCATTTCGGAGAAGTAGCGCATAGCCCAGGGCGCGCTGCTTCTGGTCCCTACGACCGCACCCGTCAGATAGAGCGAGACGTTGACCACCGCGCCGCCCGCCACCAGGCCAAGTGAAAGGGCCGCAGCCACGCGCAACGGGTCCAGCGAACGGTAGACCATCCACGCAAATGCGGCCACAAGCGCGACAACAACCCCCGGCCAAATGGCGAAGCCGCTCGGGCGCAGGCTCACAATCAGCAAAGGTTCGTCTCGATAGACAGGCCAGAACTGGATTATCGTCCAAAGACGGGCTACAATCAGTCCCGCTACAAGCGCAAGCAAGCCGGTGTTCCACACATCATCGGCGTGCAGGCCAAAGAGACGGCCGGCGCGGCCCGCGACTTCAAGCGCGAGCACGGCGGCCAGCATGGCAAAGATGGGGCCAGTGGGCAGGCTGAGCGGGCCAAGTGCAAGGGTTGCGTACATAGGCGAGTATGGGAATGCTCCAGAAATGATCTATGATCAACGATCATTGATGAACGACACCGCGAAGAATCCAGGTATAAGGAACACACAACATGCGTATTCTCGTCACCGGCGGGGCCGGCTTTCTGGGCAGTCATCTGTGCGATCGTCTTCTTGGCGAAGGCCATCATGTGATCGCAATGGACAATCTCATTACCGGCTCGACTGACAACATCGCCCACCTGGCGGGCAACAAGTACTTCCAGTTCATCGAGCACGACGTGACCCAGTATATATACCTTAAAGGGCCGCTGGATGCCATTCTGCACTTCGCCAGCCCCGCCAGCCCGGTGGACTACCTCGAGTTGCCCATCCAGACGCTCAAGGTGGGCAGCCTGGGCACCCACAACGCGCTCGGGCTTGCGCTGGCCAAAGGCGCGCGCCTGCTGCTGGCCTCAACCAGCGAGGTCTACGGTGACCCAATTGTGCACCCCCAGCCCGAGACCTACTGGGGCAATGTGAATCCAATTGGGCCGCGCGGCGTCTACGATGAGGCCAAGCGCTTTGCCGAGGCGATGACCATGGCTTACCACCGCGCCCACGGCGTGGACACACGCATCGTGCGCATCTTCAACACCTATGGCCCACGCATGCGCCTGGATGATGGCCGCGTGGTGCCCAACTTTGTAGGCCAGGCGCTGCGCGGCGAGCCGCTTACGGTCTATGGTGACGGCAAGCAGACGCGCTCATTCTGCTTTGTCAGCGACCTGGTGGATGGCATCTACCGCTTGCTGCTGAGTGACGAGATCGACCCCGTCAATATCGGCAACCCGGCCGAGTTGACCATCGGCCAATTTGCCGAGGTCATCAACCGGCTCACGCAGAACCCTGCCGGTGCGATCTTCGAGCCGCTGCCGGTTGACGACCCCAAGCAGCGCAAGCCCGACATCACCAAGGCGCGCACGCTCCTGGGCTGGGAGCCCAAGGTGGCCCTCGAGCAAGGCATGGAGCAGACGATTGACTGGTTTGCCGAGAAGCTGAATGTAACGGCTTGACGCTTGTTCGTAGCGGCGGCTGAAGCCGCTGTTGTGTGCAATTTGACGTATCGGTAACAACGGCAACAACGGTGGCTTCAGCCGCCGCTACGAACCCGAACAGCGAGACCTTTCATCCAATGGATTTAGCACACATCCGCAATATCTCCATCATCGCCCACATTGACCACGGCAAAAGCACGCTGGCCGACCGTCTCATCCAGATGACGGGGACCGTCACCCTGCGCGAGATGAAGGAGCAACTGCTCGACTCGATGGACCTCGAGCGCGAGAAGGGCGTCACCATCAAGGCCAGCGCCGTGCGCATGATCTACAAGCACGCGGACACAGAGTACGAAATCAACCTGATCGACACACCCGGCCACGTTGACTTCAGCTACGAGGTCAACCGCGCGTTGCAGGCGTGCGAAGGGGCCATCCTTGTGGTGGACGCTTCCCAGGGCATCCAGGCGCAGACAATGGCGCATCTCTTCTCGGCGCTTGAGCAGAATCTGACCATTGTCCCGATTATCAACAAGATCGACCTGCCGGCGGCCATGCCCGATGACGTAGCCCAGGAGATCGAGGATCTGCTGGCCGTGCCCGCAGAGGACATTGTGCGCATTAGCGCCCGTTCGGGCATCAATGTGGAGGAAGTGCTCGATCGCGTGATCGCCGATGTGCCGCCGCCCAGCGGCAACCTGGACGCGCCCGTGCGCGCCCTCGTCTTCGACTGCCAGTACGATTCGTATCGGGGTGTGATTGCCTACGTGCGCGTCGTTGACGGCATCATCACAGGCACACCCCAGTTGCTTGCCATGACTGCGGGCAAGACCATGGAGCCTCTCGAAATCGGCGTGCTCACCCCTGCCATGCTCTCCGTGCCTATGCTCCATGCGGGCCAGGTGGGCTACATTGCCACCGGCCTCAAGGCTGTGCAGGACCTGGACGTGGGCGACACCATTACGCTGGCCGCCAACCCGGCGACGGAGTTGCTGCCCGGCTATCAGCCCCTCAAGCCGATGGTATTTGCAGGGCTCTACCCCAGCAGCGCCGATGACTATCCGCAACTGCGCGACGCGCTCGAAAAGCTGCAACTCAATGACGCTTCGCTCACCTACCAGCCCGAGACGAGCCAGGCGCTGGGCTTCGGCTTCCGCCTGGGCTTCCTGGGGCTCTTCCACATGGAGATCGTCCAGGAGCGGCTCGAGCGTGAGTATGACATGGACATCATCTTT
>CAYRVP010000205.1:0-6581 GCA_964427845.1 uncultured Caldilineaceae bacterium | reverse complement strand
GTGTCTGTCAGGTGGGAAATGTCGCTGTAGGGCGGGCTGTGGGGACGCACCAGTTCACCCTCGGCGGCGCGTAAAGTCTCGAAGATGTAGCTCACGGGGTTATTGAGGCCCGCCATGAAGAGGCCGCCTGGCCGCAGCACACGTATCACCTCGCGCCAGATCGGCTGCACGTGCGGTACAAACATCGTGGAGCAGGGGTTAACCACCAAATCGAAGGTGGCGTCGTCAAAGCGGCGCAGGTCGGCCATGTCGCCCTGTTCAGTGCGGATGTCCAGCCCCTCGCGTGCGGCCACGGCGCGGTCGGTGGCCAGTTGCGCGGGCGAATTGTCGAAGACGGTCACGCGCGCACCCGCGGCGGCCAGAAGCGGCGCCTGCTGCCCACCGCTTGCCGCCAGGCAGAGGACATCGCAGCCCACCAGTTTGGGGAACCAGGCGCGCGGCACGGCGCGCGTGGGTGTGAGCAAGATGGACCAGTCGCCAGTGCGCGCGCGTTCCACCACATCGGGCGGGACGGGGATGGTCCAGATGCTGCCGTCGGCCACCGCAGCGTCCCACGCGCGGCGGTTCCACGCGAGCAGATCATCGGGGCTCATGGGTTCGTTTGCGGGAGAGGAATCCGGGTGATTCAAGGCACGCTCCTTGCGCCGGCGGTGTGCAGCGGGACGAGGGCGAATAGCTGCCAAAATTGTACCACAGGCGCTGAGCGGCGACAGACCTGTCGCCGGTTGCCGTGTGCGTGCAATGCTGCCCTGCAGCCCCGGCGAGGAATGCACACCCGGAGCGCTTCATCGCGCCGGTCGGTGGCCTCAATATGTTACAATGGACGGGATGGGCTGGCGCATAGTGGCCGCCGTCTTATGTGCGCGTCCGCATGATGTCCCTCGCGTTTTCATCTTTTGGTGAGTCGCAGAATGACGGCGCCGCCGCCGCCTCGCATGATACATTTTCCGGGACACAGGGCCCGGTTCCATCCAAAGGAGTATTTATGGAAGTGCCAAATGAATTGACCTTTCGCAGGCATCCGCTCGACGCAATCTTTGCGCCGCGCAACGTGGCCGTCATCGGCGCCACGGAAAAAGAGGACAGTGTCGGCCGCACGCTGCTCTGGAATCTCATCAGCAACCCCTTCGGCGGCACAGTCTTCCCCGTCAATCCCAAGCGCAACAATGTCATGGGCATTCGCGCCTACCCCTCCGTCAGCGACGTGCCCGAGCAGGTGGACCTGGCGGTGATTGTCACCCCGGCGCCCACCGTGCCGGACCTGATCGAGGAGTGCGTGCAGAATGGCGTCAAGGGCGCCATCATCATCTCCGCCGGCTTCAAGGAGATTGGCGAAGAGGGGCGCAAACTCGAGGAGCAGATTCTTGAAAAGGCGCGCCGCGCCAAGATGCGCATCATCGGCCCCAACTGCCTGGGCGTCATGAGCCCGCTTACGGGCATCAACGCCACCTTTGCCAAGGGCATGGCGCTGCCCGGCTCCGTCGGCTTCATCAGCCAGAGCGGCGCGCTCTGCACGGCCGTGCTGGACTGGTCGATCGAGGAGCGGGTAGGCTTCAGCGCGTTCGTCTCGATTGGCTCCATGCTCGATGTGGACTGGGGCGACCTGATCTACTACCTGGGCGAGGACCAGCGCACCAAGGCCATTGTCATCTACATGGAGACGATTGGTGACGCCCGCCGCTTCCTGTCGGCGGCGCGCGAAGTCGCGCTTGCCAAGCCGATCATCATCATCAAGGCGGGACGCACCGAAGCCGCAGCCAAGGCCGCCGCTTCGCACACAGGTTCGCTTGCAGGCAGCGATGACGTGCTCGACGCCGCGTTCGCACGCGTCGGCGTGCTGCGCGTCAACAACATCACCGAACTCTTCTACATGGCCGAAGTGCTGAGCAAGCAGCCGCGCGCCACCGGCCCCAACCTCACCATTGTCACCAATGCGGGCGGGCCGGGCGTGCTCGCCACCGACGCGTTGATCATGGGCGGCGGCAAGCTGACCGAAATCTCCGACGCGACGATCGAAGAGCTCAATCTCTTCCTGCCCAGCGCATGGAGCCACAACAACCCGATTGATGTGCTGGGAGATGCCAGCGCCGACCGCTATGCCAAGACGCTGGAAGTGGCCGCGGCCGACAAGAACAGCGACGGCCTGCTTGTGGTGCTGACACCGCAGGACATGACCGACGCCACGCAGACCGCCGAGAAGTTGGCAGCGGCCGCGCAAAAGCTCACCAAGAAGCCCGTGCTGGCAAGCTGGATGGGCGGCCCCACTGTTGCGGCAGGCATCTCCATCCTCAACCGCAACAGCATCCCCACCTTTCAGCAGCCCGACACGGCGGCGCGCGTCTTCAACTACATGTGGAAGTACGCCTCGAGCCTCAATGCCATTTACGAGACGCCCGCGCTGCCAGTGGCTTCCGACGCCGAAGTCATCAAGCGCGACAACGCGCGCCAGCTGATTGACGAAGTGCGCGGCAAGCAGCGCACCATCCTCACGGAGTACGAGTCGAAACAGATCTTCAACGCATACGCCATCCCAACCGTCGAGACGCGCCTTGCGCTGACCCCCGATGAAGCCATGGTGCAGGCGGAGGCAATCGGATTCCCCGTGGTCGTCAAGCTCAATTCAGAGACGATTACGCACAAGTCCGACGTGCAGGGCGTGCAACTCAACCTCAAGGATGGGGTCGCCGTACGCAAGGCCTTTGAGGTGATTCGCGAGGCTGTGACGAAGATTCACGGCGCGCAGCACTTCCAGGGCGTCACCGTGCAGCCCATGATCAAGCTGGATGGCTACGAAATCATCATCGGCTCAAGCCCGGACGCGCAGTTTGGGCCGGGGCTTCTCTTCGGAACGGGCGGCACCCTGGTGGTGGTCTTCAAGGACAGGGCATTGGCGCTGCCGCCGCTGAACACCACGCTGGCGCGGCGCATGATGGAGAAGACCAAGATCTACACGGCACTGCAGGGCGTGCGTGGGCGCAAGCCTGTGGACATGGAAGCGCTCGAACGGCTGCTGGTGCGCTTTAGCCAGTTGGTGGTGGAGCAGCGCTGGATCAAGGAGATCGACGTCAACCCGCTGCTCGTCTCGCCGGATGGCATTGTGGCGCTGGACGCACGCGTGGTGCTGCATGACCCGGAGATGACCGAGGATCAACTCCCGCGGCTGGCGATTCGCCCCTACCCGGCGCAGTATGTGGAACCCTTTACCACGCAGACGGGCGTCACCACGCTCATTCGACCGATTCGCCCCGAGGACGAGCCGATGATGGCCGCCTTCAACCGCACGCTCTCGCCCTACAGCATCTACCTGCGCTACTTCCACCCCATCTCGCCGGCGCAGCTTGTCTCGCATGAGCAGTTGGCCAGCCTCACCTTCATCGATTATGACCGCGAGTTGTCGCTTGTTGCCGAGCGCACTGAAGCAAGCGGCCGCACCTGCATCGTGGGCATGGGGCAGTTGAGCAAACTCCAGGGCACCAACGACGCCGAGTTCTCGGTGCTGGTGGGTGATGACTACCAGCGCACGGGCGTGGGCACTGAATTGCTGCGCCGACTGCTCTGGATTGCGCGCGACGAAAACATCGAGCGCGTAGTGGCCGAGATTCTGCCCGAGAACGAAGGCATGCGCCGCATCTGCGCCAAGCTGGGCTTTGACCAGCAGGTGATTCCCGGCACGCGCACCATCTACGCCCAGGTGAATGTGAGCGAAGCGCTCATCGACACGCCCGTGGCCGAGGACAGCGCCGAGACGCCGCTGCCCGAGCCTTCGGGCGACTAACAAATTCCAGTACGCGGAAAATACGGAAGCAACGGAAAAGGCAGGAAACAACAACGCATGGTTGTTGTTTCCTGCCTTTTCCGTTGCTTCCGTATTTTCCGCGTACCGGTCTACCCGCGCAGCGCGCCGCCCGCTTCCTTCTGCACGCTGTCGATGATGCGCTTGCGCAGCGCCGCGACTTCGCGTTCGTTGAGCGATCGATCGGGGCTCTGGTAGGTCAGGTGGAAGGCCACCGACTTGTGGTTGGGGGCCAGCTTGTCGCCCCGGTAGATGTCGAAGAGTGCCACCTCGGTCAACAGGAAGCCGCCCGCCTTGCGTATGGTCTCCTCAAGGCGATGCACCGTCACCCCCTCTTCTACATCAAAGGCCAGGTCCTCAATCACCGCCGGGTAGGGGGAGATGGGGCGCATGGGCCGGTAGCTGAAGTGGGGGCGCACGAGTGGCGCAATCTGCAGCTCGGCGGCGTTGACGCGCTCGAAGTGGATGGCAAAGTTGGCGCGCACGCGCGGGTGAATTTCGCCCAGAATGCCGACACGCGACCCCTCAACCCAGACTTCGGCGCAGCGGGGGCCAAAGCCAGTTGCGTCGGGCTGCGCGCACCACTCGATCTGCTCGGCGCCAAAGCCCAGTCGCAGGAGCAGCGTCTCCACAACCCCCTTGAGGTCGAAGAAGTCGAAGCTCTCCTGCGCATCGCCCTGGTTGTAGAAGTCGACGGGCGTGCGGTCCCCCGCAAGAGTGATCGATACGCGGCGGTCTTCGTCGGGCAGCGTGCCGTCGCCATCCTCGAGGCGATAGGTGCGCCCCACCTCAAAGCTGGTGTGGCGCGGCGCGAGGCGGGCATTGCGCGCCAGATTTTCCAGCGCGCTCACCAGCAGCGAACGGCGCAGCACGCGCCGCTCAGGCGCATTGGGGTTGGCCAGCGTAACGAACGCGCTGTCGGGCAGCGGCTCCTGCTGCGGATGCATGCGTGTGTGGTTCTCGGGCGAGGTGAGCGCGTAGTTGATATTCTCCTGCAGGCCACTCGCGACCAGAATCGTGCGGATCTTCTCCTCAGTCTCGAGCACGTCGTTACGCCGTTGCGTGGGCAACGAATCAACCAGCAGCGTCATGCCGGCATGTTCGTAGCCGATCATGCGCGCCACCTCCTCCGTTAGGTCGGCGGGGATGGCGACATCCAGGCGATGCCAGGGTGCGGTGGCGGCCAGCAGCGGCTCGCCGGGGCGGCGCTGCAGTGCATAGGCCGCTTGGGCAGGGGCGTCGGCGGGCACATCGGCCACTTCGGCCACGGCGAAATCGAGGCGGCGCAGGGCGTCGGCCACCTGGTCGAGCGTCACATCCATGCCCAGCAGGCGGCGCATGTCGCTCTCGCTGGTGTAGGCCGTGCGCGCGGGTTGCGGCATGGGGTAGACATCCACAATGCCCTTGAGGACGCGCCCGCCTGCATAGCGCTCGAGCAGCGCCGCAGCATAGCGTGCGGCAATCGGGTTGAGCGTGGCAGGTACGCCGCGCGCAAAGCGATAGGAGGCCTCGCTGGGCAGGCGCAACTTCTGGCTCGTGCGCCGGTTGCTGATGCCCTCGAAGGTGGCCGATTCGAGCAGCACGTTGATGGTGGCGTCGCTCACCTCGCTCTCGAGGCCGCCCATGACGCCCGCAATGGCAATCGAGCCGGCGCGGTCGGCAATCATGAGCATGGAATCATCGAGCGTGCGTGCCACATTGTCGAGCGTGGTGAAACGTTCACCCGCCGCCGCGCGCTTGACGATGATCACCGGCTTCTCTTCGCCAACGGACTGGGCGCGCTTGACGAGCGTGTCGTAGTCAAAGGCGTGCAGCGGCTGCCCCAGCGCCAGCATGACGTAGTTGGAGATGTCGACGACGTTGTTGATGGGGCGCATGCCTGCGCGCGCCAGCCGGTCGCGCATCCAGCGGGGTGACGGCCCGATCTTGACGCCCTCGATGACCATACCCGTGTAGCGCTGGCAGAGGGCGGGGTCGGCTATCTCCACGCCCACCTTGTCGGCGGCGGGCGGCGCAACTGCGGCCGGCGCAAGTTCGGGCAGGTGCAGTGTCGCGCCGGTGAGCGCAGCCACCTCACGCGCCACGCCGGCGATGCTCAGGCAGCGCGCCATGTCGGGCGTCAGGTCCAGCACCAGGATTTCGTCACCCAGATAGTCGCGCAGGGGCATGCCCACGGGCGCGTCGTCGGGCAGGGTGAGGATGCCCTCATGCTCCTCGCTCAGCCCCAGTTCCCGCTCGGAGCAGACCATGCCATTCGAGAGCACCCCGCGAATTTTGGAGGGCTTAAGCTTCTTGTAGGGGCGGGGCGTGGCCTCGCTGTAGGCGTCAAGCAGCGTTGCGCCCGAGCGCGCAAAGGGGGCCTTGAGCGTGGGCAGTGTGCCCGCGGCCTTGGTCTTGCCCTTGAAGGCGAAGATGTTGGGCGCGCCCGTCACAACCTGCTCGGTTGCGCCTGCGCCATAGTCCACATCCACGAGTGTGAGTCGATCGGCGTCGGGGTGGGGCAGCACGGCCACCACCTCGCCCACGCGGATAAACTCGGGGTCCCACCAGTCGCCCACCGGCTCGATGGCGTCCACGGCGAGGCCGGCGAGCGTGAGGCGCTCGGCCAGTGCGGCAGTGGGCAGGTTGATGTCGACATATTCACGCAGCCAGGACAGCGGGACACGCATGGGGCACTCCTCGGTAGACGGCGGGGCGACGGTAATTGAAGATGAGATAATTGATGACTGGTTGACTGGTTGACTGGTTGACTGGTTGACTGGTTGACTGGTGAACTGGTTGACTGGTG
>CAYRVP010000204.1:0-6588 GCA_964427845.1 uncultured Caldilineaceae bacterium | reverse complement strand
GCTCCTTGCCGAAGATCCGCCGCACGCGCTCCACGACCGAGGGCATGCGGGTCATGCCGCCGACCAGGATGACCTCGTTGATCTCGCGCGGGGCCAGGCCGGCGTCCTTCATGCACGTGCGGCAGGGCTCCTCGAGCTTGTCGAGCAGGTCGCCGACCAGCCCTTCGAGCTTGGCGCGCGTGATCTTGAGGTTGAGGTGCTTGGGGCCGCTCGCGTCCGCGGTGATGAACGGCAGGTTGATGTCGGTCTCCATGGCGGTCGACAGCTCGACCTTGGCCTTCTCGGCCGCTTCCTTGAGGCGCTGCAGCGCCATCTTGTCGTTGCGCAGGTCGATCCCCTGGTCCTTTTTGAACTCGTCGGCCAGGAAGGTGATCACGCGCATGTCGAAGTCGTCGCCGCCGAGGTGGGTGTCGCCGTTGGTGGCCTTGACCTCGAACACGCCCTCGCCGATCTCGAGGATCGAGATGTCGAAGGTGCCGCCGCCCAGGTCGAAGACGGCGATCTTCTCCTCTTTCTTCTTGTCCATGCCGTAGGCGAGCGCCGCCGCGGTCGGCTCGTTGATGATGCGCAGGACGTTCAGCCCGGCGATCTTGCCGGCGTCCTTGGTGGCCTGGCGCTGGCTGTCGTCGAAGTAGGCCGGCACCGTGATGACGGCGTCGGTCACCTTCTCGCCGAGGTAGTCCTCCGCGTACTTCTTGATGAAGGCGAGAATGAAAGACGAGATCTCGGCCGGGCTGTAGCCCTTGCCGCGGATCGCAAGCTGGACGTCCCCGTTGGGCGACTCCTCGATCTTGTAGGGCAGCACCTTGCGGTCGTACTGCACCTCGCGCGAGCCGAACTTGCGGCCGATCAGGCGCTTGACCCCGAACACCGTGTTCTCGGGGTTGGTGATCGATTGGCGTTTGGCGATCTGGCCGACAAGGCGCTCGCCGATTTCGGTGACGGCCACAACCGACGGCGTGGTGCGATTGCCCTCGGCGTTTGGGATAACAGTGGCAGTGCCACCTTCCATCACAGCCACCACGCTATTGGTGGTGCCCAGGTCAATACCAATAATTTTTCCCATGAAGTCAAATCCTCCAATTCGAATGCAATCGAGTTGCAACTCGTTTAGTCGCAGAGTTGTCTGTTGAGCGTGGCCGGTGCATCGTCCCAGTGCGCTCAACCACTTCTGCCACTATAACCCTGCTGTGCAAGATTGGCATTGCTTCTGCGTTAGCAAAGTGTATGAATTTGCGCCGTTGGGCAGGAACAACGGCGGCCGCCTTTCCGTTCGCTTGACAGTAGACCGAATGGAGAGGTTTGGAGGTGACTGTTCGCAACGCAACATGCTGTGCCAAGCGCGCTCGCAAGTGGTATGATGTTTGCGCATCAAACGCAGGCCACCCCAACTGACATTAGCCATCGAGTCAGAACCGCAATGCGGCGGCGCTTGAAGCCTCGCCGCAAGCAAACGCACTTTACCAACTGATGTTCAATTCCCGTGCAGCTGCATACGCAGCCGAGCGCGCCGCCTGGCCGCAAACACCCCAGATTGATTGACAAGAATCGTCCGGCCGAGAATTGTCTGGCGCAAAACCAATTGGAAAGTGATGGGCAGAACCATGCAGGAGACTCTCATGAGTAACCAAATCGCAGTCTTCATCGATTTTGAGAATGTTGCCCTTTGGGCCGAGCAGGAATTCCTGGATTTTGAACTGACCCCGCTGATGGAGCACCTCCAGAGCCGGGGACCCGTCGTCATCAAGCGCGTCTATGGCGACTGGAGTCGCTTCTTTCGCTATCGCGATGACTTGATGAATCACGCCATGGATCTGATCCAGATCTACAGCGTGCGCGCAGGGAAGAACCGCGCCGACATCCGCCTCGCACTCGACGCCATGGAGACGGCCATCAACCGTCCCCAAATCCAGACCTTTGTGATTGTCTCGGGTGACAGCGACTTTGGGCCGCTGGTGGCCAAGCTGCGCGAGTATGGCCGCTACACGCTGGGCATTGGGCCGCGCGATGTTACGCACCCCTTGCTCATCAAGGCGTGCGATGAATTCCTCTATCTCGAGGCGGTGTTGGGCGACCTGACCGCAGAGCATGAACTGCACGAGACGGTGCGCAGCGACAATGAATTGGCGCGCGGCCTTATGGAGAAGGCGCTCAAGGTGCATGCCCAGCGCGACGAGCTTCCCGTTGCGTCCGCCAGGCTGAAGCAGACGATGCTGCAGATGGACCCTGCCTTCAACGAGGCCAACTTCGGCCATTCGCAATTCAAGAACTGGCTTGAAAACAACCGCGATGTGCTGAATCTCTACTACAGAGAAACGCAGCTCTACGTTGCACCCATAGGCCATGCCGTCGGCGCCGAGTGGGGCGCGAGCGCGTCCGCGGCGCCCCACGCCCCGCGCAATGGCCATCCCGCCACGACGATTCAATTGCAGCACGCTTCCTCTTCGCACCGCGGCGTTGATCTGCCGCCGCCGGTGAAGCCGTCGCTGCGCCAACAGTATATGCAGATCTTCAACCGCCTCAAGATGACTTCGGTCGATTTTGCCACGCGCCGCGATGTGCTGCGCGACATCTACCGCGAGTTGACCGAACATCCCGGCGAACGCACCACCGATGATTTGCTCGACGAGCTCTGCAACCGTTATGAGGGTCTGGGGCTGGTGCGCAGCAAGACCATGCTGCGTCAGATCTGGCAGATGGGCTTCCGCCAACGCGCCTTTGACTATGGCGAGCAGGTGGCCTCGGTGCACGTGCCCGTACGACTGGACGAGGAGATCGACAGCGAGGCGGCCTTTGTCAGCCGCGCCGAGTCGGGTTTTGTCTTCGCTGTGCTCAACGCCGGCCTGGAGATCGACAAGGCGGAGATGGCCTCCATTCTGCTTAACGACGCCGAGCAGCAGGAGTACATCACCACGCTGCTGGACGACCTTGAACGGCGCACGATGATTGTGCAGCAGGAGAATCGCTACGCGCTGCCCGGCCAGAGCACAATCCCCTTCGCCAATGAACCAGCCCTTGAAGCCATTTGCATGGACATCGAGAACACGGTCGTGCCTGAAGCGATGGTGCGCACCTCCGACAAGGCGCACGCCCTGGCCAAGACCGCCATGCTGCAGCGCTCGCAGGACTTTGCGGCGTCGGCGCGCAGCTATCTCATGGCGTGCCGCGTGCAATGGGAGGCGCTCGAGGAAGACGAACCGGGGGCAACACTCGAGGATCTGCGCTGGTACATGGCCTCCTATGCGTCGGTGCGGGCGGGCGAACTCTCGCAGATTCACCGCGATTATGCGCGCTCACGCCCCTACTACCTGGCTTTCTTCTACCTTGTGCAGGAAGACGACCCGCTGTGGAGCCGCATGCGCGGCCTGATTAACCCCATGCTCTCCTACTACTGGGTGAATGCCTGGCGCGAGTTGGGGCTGAACGCGGGCAACCCCAGCCTTAATGCCACCACGCCTGCGGAGATTGCCGTGCGCGCAGCCACGCACGAGAATCAGGAGCTCTGTGCGCTCTGGTTCATGATGACCAACAGCCTGGCCGAGGTGAACCCCGGCTTGTTGCGGCGCGTGGCCAACCAGATTCGCCTCAACCGCAGCGAATCGCCCATCTACCCGCAAATTGCGGACCAGATGGAGCAGATGTTGATGGAGTAACGCCAATTGAAGATTGAGGATTGATGATAGAAGAATGGCGCGAGGCCAGGCCTCGCGCCATTCTTCTGTCATCAATCCTCAATCTTCAATACTGGTGTTTACTTCAACTCCAGCCGCGTATACCCCAAAATCTCGCGCGCAACAATCAGGGTGTTGATCTGCCCCGTGCCCTCGAAGATGTCGTTGATCTTGGCGTCGCGCATCCACTTTTCCACCAGCAATTCCGTACTGTAGCCGCGCGGCCCCAGCAGTTCCACTGCCTTCTGCGTTACCCACGTGACGACTTTGCCCGCCTTGGCCTTGGCCATGGAGGATTCGAGCTTGTTCGACTCCTGCGCGTCCAGCAGGGCTGTGGCGCGAATGGTAAGCAGCCAGGCGGCGCGCAGCTGCGCCTCCATCTCCAGCAGGTCGGCCTGGACGGCGCTGAGCTTGTGACGGGGCTTGCCATACTCCATGCGCACCCCTTCCCTGGCCAGCGTGTCGCGTGTGAATTCGAAGGCAGCGCGGGCAACGCCCAGCGCGCTCGCGGCCACAATCGGGCGGGTGGCGTCAAAGGTCTTCATGGCCCCCTTGAAGCCCTTGTCGCCCTTGCCCGTGGTCACATCCACATCGCCCAGAATGTTGGCCGCGGGGATGCGTGCGTTGTCAAAGATGATGGTGGCGGTGTCGCTGGCGCGGATGCCCAGCTTGTCCTCTACCTTGGCGATGGTGACGCCCTGCGTACCGGCCTCCACCACAAAGGGCTTCATGCCGGCGCGGCCAATCGTCTTGTCCACCGTGGCCCACACCACCACCAGCCCGTCGGATTCCTCCAATGCCAGCTTGCCGCTGGTGCAGAAGATCTTCTGCCCGTTGAGCACCCATTCGTTAGTGGCGGCGTCATAGGTGGCTGTGGTTTGGATGTTGGAGGTGTCGGAGCCCGCCTGCGGCTCCGTCATGGCCATGGCCCCCCACTTGGGTTCGCCCTCGGTGAAGCGACGCAGGAAGCGCTCAAGCTGTTCGGGTGTGGCCACGGCGTTGATGGCCGCACCCGCCAGCGCGCTGGCGGGAATGCAGAGGTAGACGCCGGCATCGCCCCAACTCAACTGCTCGATCATGTGAATGAGGAGCATATTGGCAATGCTGGGCCCCTTTTCGACAGGGGGCGTAGTCTTCTTTTCGACGACCTGCTCCGCCACAGCCTCCATCACCGCCACGCCACCGTGGCCGTTTGCGCCATTTGCACCATTTGCGCCGCTTGAAGCGTTGTGCCCGTTGCTGCCAAAGCCGTTGGCCTCACTGGTGGCTTGCTTTTTGCGTGCGCGCGCCAGTGCAGCCTCGAGGTTGGCCTTCTCGAGCTGCTTTATTTGCGGCCAAATCATGCTGACGAATTTGGTTGGGCGCGCATGCTCGTTGTCGTCCAGATAGCGGCTTTCGGGGCGCATGACCGCCTCGGCCACCATGCGCACCTGCGCCAACTGCTTCTCGATGACGGCGGGCGCTGCAAAGGAAATGGGCATCTCGGTTCTCCCAAGAACAAGGTTCAAAGTTCAAGTGTTCAAAGTTTAAGGTTCAAAGGCGGCTCGGCGGCCGCATGACGCAACCTTGAACTCTTGAACCCCTCAACCTTGAACCCGCTGCTACGCCATGACGAGCCCTTCCCAAACCGCAAAACCTCGGCCGTTGCGCAGCCACAGCTCTACAGGGTGGTCGCGCACGTAGCCGTGGCCGCCCAGCACCTGCACGGCCGCGTCGGTCACTTCAAGCACCATCTTGTCGGCGTATTGCGCCGCGAGCACAGCCGCGCGGGTGGCGTCCTCCTGGTTGTCATACTTCCAGGCGGCCTCCCACACCATGAGGCGGGTCGAGTCGATCTCGATACGCATGTTGGCCAGCATGAAGGCAATGCTCTGGCGGTGGGCAATTGGCTCGCCGAATGCCTCGCGCTCCTTGGCGTAGGCCAGCGCATATTCGTAGGCGGCGCGCGCCTGCCCCACGGCCAGTGCCGCCAGCGCAATCCGGCTGACGGTGAGCAGTTGCTGGATGCGGATGCCCTTGAGGCCGCCCAGCCGGTTGGCCTTGGGCACGGCCACATCCGCGAAATGCACGTTGAAGACCGGGAAGGCGTGCGCCCCCATGAGGCGCACCTGCTCGCCCACAGTGACGCCGGGGCTGTCGGCGGGTACGATGTAGGCTTGCGTCACACCGCCTTCGCCGGCGTAGACGAGGAAGATCGAGGCCTGATCGGCGAGCGGCACGTAGGTCTTGTCGCCGTTGATGATAAAGCCGTCGGCTGTCTTCTCGGCGCTGGTTTTGAGTTCGGCGGGGTCAAACTGGTAGACCGGCTCGACGATAGCCGCGGTGGCGGAGACGAAGGCCTCATCGCAGAAGCGCGCGAGATACTCTTCCTTCTGCTGTTTGGAGCCGAAGAGCGCCACGGGGATGGCGAAAAGGTTGGGGGTGAGCAGCTTGAGCGAGATGCCCACGTCGCCCCAGCCCAGCTCCTCGAGGTAAAGCGCGCTGGTGAGCGCCGAGTATTCACCAAAACCACCGTAGTCGGCCTCGATACTGCCTGGGAGAAGCCCCAATTCCCACCCCTGCTTGATGATAGCGGCGGGCACGCTGCGCGTCTCTTCGGCCTCGCGATAGACCTTGCGCAGCTTCTGTTCGGCAAAGCGGTGGACGGTGTCTACCAGCATTTTCTGTTCGGAGGTCAGATCAAATGCATACATTGCGGCTCCAGCTTCCGGTCCCAAGGCACACCCAGGACGTGCACGGTGCGGCGCGCAGGGGTGCGCCGCAGACCCTATTGAACCCGCACGGTGTTTTGTGACGGTTGCGAGCAGGTTGACAGTAATGAAAAGCGGGCAGTAGGCAGTGGGGAGTGGGGAGTGGGGAGTGGGCAGTGGGCAGTGGGCAGTGGGCGCGACTTCCCACTGCCTACTCCCCACTCCCT